>JAKDSA010000122.1 GCA_030457025.1 Brevibacterium sp.
CCATGTCCTCCTTGGTCAGCTCCTGGCCGGTGGCGACCTTGAAGCGCAGCTCCTCAGGGATCTCCGTGCGATAGAACTGACGCATCTGCTGCGCGAACTCGCGCTCCTGCGCATTCAGCAAGGTGTCCATGAAAACTCCTAATTGATCGTTCGGTAACTTAGCTCCAATAGTACGGTTCGGTGTTCGGGCTCACAAGTGGGTCGGGCCGGCGGTGGTCGGTCAGCAGCGATCCTGGGAACCTGCAGCTGTCGTGCTGTGTCGATGTCCAGCGAAGGTTCACCGGCTCGGGGCTAGGGGCCCAGGTGATGCGATTTGGCGGGCATCTGCACAATTGGCGATCATTACACATGAAGTGTTGCAATTTCGTGATAATTGATAATTGGCAATGTTACAGTTTCTTAACATTACTGTGCTGGATCTGGGGCCAGTCATGAAACAGCTCTAGTATCGAAAGAGTACCGGCCCGTCAAACGGGAATGATTGCCCAAACATAAACACCCTTTTTCCGCATGATCGAGTGAATCCCCCCGCTGCCCACCCGATATGCCCTCTCTGAGAGAAGTGAACGGGATGGATACCGTGCTCCACAGTGACCGCACATTCATTGGCGAATCGTGTGAGGCTTCCCTCGAATTCGGTGGTCATGTGTGCCATCGCGAACCCGCGCTCCTGTTTCAGGACAGCCGCCGGAGCATCGGTTCGGCCGTGTCTGCGGCTTTGGTGCGCACGAATCGCCGTGCTTCCGCAACGCCTCGACCCGCTGGTCGAAGCGTGAATACCGATGAAGTGAGCGTGGGCTGGTGAAATCGGACACTCACCCGCTGCAAGCAATACCCGCGTCAACCGATGGCAGCCAGACTGAGATTGCGCAGATCACCCACGCCCTGGCAGACCCCAACGTCCAAGGTGCGCTTGTCATTGGTGCATCCGGAATGGGCAAGACCACGACCATCAACGGTGTCGCGGCGAACTTGGGCCCTGATGCGTCCGTCTTCCGATTCCGCGGCTCGAACCTGATCGCCTCCAGAGATCTCGGCATCTTTGAAGTTCTGCTCTCGTATGAAGGCGAGCAACCTCATCAGATCGCTCCGGGTGCTGCGCTATCGATCGTGACACGGATATTCGAGAGGGAGAACGCTCCTGTCGTGATCATCGACAACGCTGATCGAGTCGACGACCATTCGCTTTCGATCGTCTCTCAGCTGGCTGCCTCCGGGCGGATCAAGTTCGTGGCAGCAGCCGAAACGATCAGGCACCCGGTCGATCTGCTGGCCGCCCTCTGGACCGCCGGCAAGGTCATGCGCACGGATCTCGAGGGGCTCGACGAGGCAGCGATCGCCGCCATAGCTCGGGAGTCGGGCTACGAGCTCGATTACAGGACAATTGCCGACTACCGGCAGAGGTCAAAGGGAAACCCCCGCATGCTGAGGAAACTCATTGTCGGCAGGGCAACGAGCATCGTCTCCCGACGCGGGGCCGATCATCGTGCACTGTGGAATGTGCTGCCGGCTCAGAACCGGATTCTCAAATTGATCGCCATGGCTGGGGCTCTGCCGTATGAAGCACTGAGGAGCATGTGTGAGCCAGAGCTCCTCGACGATCTGTCCGAACGTGGAATCATCAGCATCACCAGAGGCCGGCGCGCCGAGGTGTCGGTGGTCGAACCTGCGGTCGCTCAGATCCTGCGTGACAGTGTTCAGCCGACTCAGAGCTTACAGCTGCTCAGAGAAATCACTCCCATTCTGGAGGGGACGCCGCTTGTGGGCGCCGCGCTTTTCGGGCAGGTGAGATGGGCGCAGGACTGGGGAGTCCCAGTGGATGCGGTCAAGGTGCTCGGGGCTGCCATGTGGGCGAATTCTCGGGGCGACTTCGCCGCGGCGATCGGACTGCTGCGTGACTCGAATTCTGAGGACTCCGAAATCCACCTGGAATTGGCGCGGGCGGAACGCGGCCGGGGAGACGCCGTCGAGGCAGAGCTCATCGTCGATCGACTGATCTCCTCACCGCAGGTGAGTGAAGGTTCCGACAGATACCTCTCCCGTTTGGCGTGCCTCGAACTGAGATTGACCGACCCGCGAGAACCACACACCCTGCGCACCAACTGGGTTCGTGATCAACTGCAGAGTGCTGTCGACACCGGTCGATTGGATGTCACCCGGGCCCAGTTCGAGGTGCGCGGCGGGCGTTTGGACGAGGGGCGGAAGCTGTCCGAGCGCGTCTTTCGCGATCGCGGCTGTCTGCCCCGCCACCGACAACGCGCCTGCTCACTTCTGGGCCACGTGGAAATCATGTGCGGCCGCATCGAGCGGGGGCTCGAGTATCTGTCCCAGGCCGAGGCGATGTTCAGCCTGCCGGATACGACCAGCTTCGAAGTCGAGGATTCGGTGCCGCAGATCTTCACCGGTCGCTATCTGGCCGGAGATTGGGAACGCGCTCGTACGACCTTGAAGCGACTCACTCCGCTGGAGGCTGATTCGCCGTCCGTCACAAGCCTTGTCGACTTGTGGACCGGGCACATCACACGAGCGCAGCAGACCCTGGACAAGGCCTTGACGAACAGCCTCGAACGGGGAGACCACCGCGAACTCATGCAGGCTGCCCTCCATCTGGCAGAGGCGCTTCTGCAGATGCGTGAGACGTCGACTCGGCGCTCATCGACAACGGCCGCGAGCGATAGCATCGTCCGATTTCACAGGAGCGAACGGGAAGGCCACAGTTCGGCCATCGGCGTCACGAAGCCGATCTGCGGTGTTCCCCGTGCCGACTACGACTGGTGCATGGGCTATCTTGCCGATCTGCTCGAGCTCGAGGCCCGGGCGCTGACCAGCCCCGCCAACGTTGCAGACGACCTGTACCGCCTCGGCACAGAGGCTGCGGAGCGTGGGGCCCATACTCTGGCTGTCTATGCCTGGATGGAAGCGAGCCGACACGACAGCTCAGCGGCGAAGCCGAGTTTGCTCGTTGCGGCAGAGAAGGTGGACGGGGATCTAGGACGACTGGCGTCTGCGGTCGCGAAGGCCTGCCTCGGCGACGACGAGGCGGTGATCGACGCTGCAGATGAAGCGCTGAGCTTCGGCGCTGTCGTGATGTGCGCTGATCTCTCACGCTCCGCACGTGACAGGGCTGTGCAGAACGGCGACTCGGCCACCGTCAAACATGCGCGAATGCTGCTGGACTCGAGTCTGCGCGCGATCACCTTCGAAGCAGGGGGTGTTGACTCGTCGACGATACTCACCGCGATGGAGAAGCAGTTGGTGACTGGTGTGGCTGAGGGAGCCAGTAACTCCGAGCTCGGAGCTCGACTGCATCTTTCGGTACGGACAGTGGAGTGGCATCTCGGTCGTCTCTACCGACGACTGCATGTCAGCGACCGCCAGGAACTCAAGCAGTTCGCTCGGAGACTGACATGACCCATCAGCCGTCATACCGGCGCCCACCGATCTTCGGCCGAGCAGACGAGCTTCGGACCATTGAGGAATCGCTGACTGATTCGTCCCTGGTCGGAGTCCTCATCGAAGGGGATGTCGGCATGGGAAAGACACGATTGGCGAGGGAGGTGCATCGGCGCCGTGGCGGGCAGGGGACCTGGTTGCAGGCTGACCGTGTGCTCAGCGAAACCCCATTCGGAGTCTTCGGAATGATCGTAGATCTGGACGAACCAGGTGGTTTGACGACCAGGGTGATAGCGGCGGTTACCGGGGGCAGACATGTTCCAACCGTCTTCGTCGACGATGCGCATTATCTCGATGAGCACAGTCTGCGCATGCTCACACAGCTCGCAGCAGAACGCGCGATCAGACTCGTGGCGCTGACCCGTCATCCCCAGGACGATGAATTCTGGCCGTTTGCTGATCTGGTCGACGAACAGATGCTTGCCCAGATGGTGTTGGAGCCACTCACTCCGGCAGACCTGCGCACTGCCGTCGAATACAGTTTCGGCGGGATCGCAGCCCAGGGTGCCCTCGACATCATCGACTTCCATTCGGGGCGCAATCCCGGCAAGCTGCTAGAACTCCTCGATTACTGCCGGAGGAAGAATCGTCTGCTGTCGAGGAAGGGCGTTCTGGTGCTCGACGGACTAGACATCGATTTCGACGTTCGGGCACGCGATTTTGCCCGTATTGACCTCGAGCAGTACTCGACGGAGGAGCAGGAAGCGCTCGAACTGGTCGTCATGGCGGGTGAGATCGACATCGATCTGATGCTTTCGGTCGGACTCGGATCAGCAGCCGACCGCCTTGTCGACGTCGACGAGCTGCGCATCGTCGGAGACACCACACGTGTCTACGTCGCACGCGAACACCATGCGTCAGAGACGATACGATACAGCGCGCCGATCGGCCGCAGTCGGAAATGGTACGGCATGGTGCGCGGCTACCCAGATCATCCCACTCAGCGCTCCCAGATGCTCAGGACGGAATGGGCGCTCGGATGCGGGGCCTCCGTGGATGAACAGCAAGTCATCGATGCAGCGATGATCGCGATTGAGACGGGTGAATGGCATCGAGCTCTGCGAATCATGTCTGATGTTTCGACTGATCGGCTGAGTGCGCCGGAACTCTACGAGTTGGCATATCTCTATTGCAATGTCGGCCAGGTGGCGTTGGGTCTTGACCTGCTTGCTCATTGCCTGCATAAGGCATGCTGCCCGGGGCTCGTCATCGCCGCGGCTGTGCTCTGGGGCAACCGCCAGGTCGCGCGTCAGTCAGTGGCGCTCGAGGCCGCCGACTTCACGGCGGCACTCGACAGGATCGCAGCGCACAAGCGGGACTGCTGCCACGACGAGTCGTGTCACCGAGACGAGAAGAGCCTCGGTCAGGAGACGACGAGGAGATTCGCTGCCGAAGCGCTTGGCGATGCGACGGCGAGAACCCTGCTGCTCACGGTCCAGTCCATTGTGGGCTTTCACGATCAGCAGGATGGAGATCTGCTGAGGCAGCATGCTCTCGATGCCTCACTACCGGATGTGTACCGGACCGGAGCGGCAGCCGCCTGCGGATCCCTCAAGCTGGAGCAGGGGCGGGTAGAACAGGCGGATGATCTCCTCACACTGATGAAACGCCAACTCCCTGAAACGGGGATGGGGACCATGTTCATCAGAATGCTCGACGCCCGGGTGCTGATGGAACAAGGCGATTTGGATGCTGCGCGTCGTTCGCTGCAGGTGCCGCTCACAAGCGATATCGCCTATATAGCGGCGCAGAGCGGGACCAGCGACATGATCGCAGCAGAGATCTCACTGCTCGAGGGCAACTTAGACGCGTCACTGCGCTTGGCTCGGGCCAGTGTCGAGGCATTGGATCACTGGAACCAAACCTCCTTGCTCGCCTCGGCATTGGGAGTGGCACAGTACGTCGCCACGCTCAGCGGAGAGACGGACATGGCAGAGGCTTTCGACATTCGTTTCGCTCGGGTGGCAGACTCCGGTCTGAAGGTTGAGTCCAGGCGGGCTCTGGCGTTCACCCTCATCTCTCGTTGGCTGCGGACGTCTGATCCAGAATCCGAGAGACAACTGCGCCAGCTGCTCGACGATTCGGAACGGGAACAGGCACACGGTCTGTCCGCACACATCCGCCATCTGCTGTTTCGTCATCTCGGAGAGGTCGACGTTGCAGAGATGCGTCGCCTCTCCTCACTGGGTGAGGGGCGAGCATTCCGGTTCCTCGGCGCGGTGGGAGAGGCGCTATGGACGAAGGATGCTGCGGCGCTGCTGAGGATCGCTGATGCCGAACGAAGGTCTGCCCCCGACATCGCCGCCAGATGCGTGCAGATGGCCAAGGACCGTCTTCACCATCGCGGAAGCGTACCGCTCTCGCGCGGATCCTACGACCTTCCCGTCGAATTGACGGAACGTGAACGAGAGATCTGCGGCTTCCTGGTCAAAGGGAAGTCGAACGCTGAAATTGCAGATCTGCTCGGCGCTGCTGTGAGGACGGTTGAAGGCCATGCTTACCGTCTCTATCGAAAGCTCGGTGTCACCCGCCGCCATCAGGTTGCCGAGGCGCTGGCGAGGCTGAATATCGAGGCATTGGGAGCCGCGAAGCAGGAGACCCACCGCTCATAGGATTGCGTCGACCATCAGCGTGCGTGGATGTGGTCGAGACAGGGCGGATCGAAGCGGTTCGCAAAGTGCTTTCGGGAAACCGCAGAGTTATCGAATTCCTCTCATGGGATGGCTGTAGTGAAGTTAATATGAGTTGGTATCGGATGGTCCGTAGCGACGTTTGGGACGGACCTGATTGCGTCATTCCGTGCGCATAATTGCGTCATGGTGAAAACAATGCAATTCGACGCGTGGTGGATGCCCAGTAATCCCGTGTGATCGGGACGGCGATTTCAGGAGGGTGAGTTGACAGCTGAATCTGCGACCATCGTGATCAGCTCCGCTGGTCGACGTCTCTATCTCATCGAATGGTTTCGGGCTGCATTCGACACGCTCGGTCTGAACGGGCGGATCATCGTCGCTGAGAACGACGCTTCGAGTGCCGCTGCGTCCTCCGGGGATGAAACCCGATTGCTGCCGAAGTACACCGAACCAGGGTATGGAGATGAGGTTCTGCGGCTGGTCGACGAGGTTGAGCCGAGGCTCTTCCTCTCGGCGAACGACTATGAGTTGATGCAATTGCATGTGAACACCGGGCTTGCGGATTCGCTGCGCGACCGCGGCGTGTTCGTCCCGGGAGTCTCTGCCGCGTGGCAGAGAGGCTGTGCCGACAAACTCCGGATGGCTCAGCTGCTCGAGAGCATCGGTGTCCAGACGCCGAGAACGGTGAGGGGGAGCGATCTGGACGACCTCCTCATGAGAGCCGAGAGCAACGACGAGTTCATCGTGAAACACCGATTCGGCAGTCGCTCTTCCGGGCTGGCGGCTGCCACTGCCAGCCAGGTCGTCGAAGCCGTCGCCAATTCTGCCAAAAGCGTTCCATCGCGGGTCGATCGCACGGACTCCCGCGACGATGTCATTGTCCAGCACAGAGCACCCGGCAGCGAATACGGTGTCGACATCGTCTCCAGCCTGCTGGAAGAGGGATCACTCTCGGGAGTGTTCGCGCGCCGCAAGCTGCGGATGCGTGCTGGCGAGACCGACAAAGCAGTCACAGTCGACCCCGGGCCGTTTCGAGAAGCCTCGGGAAAGATTGCTCGTGCTGCTGAATTATCTGGGCTCATCGATGTTGACATGTTCCTCGACGATGCGGGACTCGTCTCGGTGATCGATATCAATCCTCGCTTCGGAGGCGGATATCCCTTCGTGCACCTGGCAGGCGCTGACGTCCCGCTTTACTACATGGGCCAGATTTTCGGAATCCCGGTCGACGAAGGTTGGAACCGGTACGAGCCGGGAGTCATCTCTGCCAAGTACCAGGAGACCCGTGTGACGGCTCGCGGAACTCAGGAGGATTCTGAGTCATCCAACGCCGTTGAACAGACACAGAACACGTGAGACAGCGGCGACATCACAGGGCCATCGACTGAAGCGTCCAGACTCAATCAGGAAAGGCAGCCATGACATCCACTGCGAATCCACGGATCACCGGTCCGCCGACCCCGGCCTTCGTCATCGACGAATCCGCACTTGGTATTCTGGTCAATCGGTTCCAGGTTGCATTGGCGAATCATTGGCCGCATTCCATCATGTCCTACTCCGTGAAAACGAACTCCCTGCCGTGGTTGCTCACCTATATGAAGAGTCAGGGTGTTT
>JAKDSA010000036.1 GCA_030457025.1 Brevibacterium sp.
TTCCTCCTTCAGCGGAATGTGTGCTGGGATCGGCGGAATGTGTGCTGGGATCGGCCATTCGGGCCGTGCCAGCGGCAACGGATTTCGCATCCCTGAGTTCCGTTGTGGGTCTGATCTGACCAGTCTGCGGACGGTAAGTGACAAGAACCGTCGTGAGGCTCTAATCTCTGGTTATGACAGCTTTGGAAATTGGCGGCGAAGCTCTGCCGCAGGAACGTAAACTCGTCACCGAGATCCCCGGACCGAAGTCCCGTGAGATCGAGGCGCGCCGCCAGTCGGCAGTGGCCCCCGGAGTCGGTTCCAGCCTGCCCGCCTATGTGGTGGCCGCCGGCGGGGGAATCCTCAAGGACGTCGATGGCAACCAGATCATCGACCTGGGCGCCGGCATTGCCGTGACGACCGCAGGAAACTCGAACCCGCGGGTCGTCAAGGGCGCCACCGCGCAGCTCGAGTCCTTCACTCACACCTGCTTCATGGTCAGCCCGTACGAGGGCTACGTCGAGGTCGCCGAGGCGCTCAACCGCCTCACGCCAGGCGATCACGAGAAGCGATCCATCCTGCTCAACTCCGGCGCCGAAGCTGTCGAGAACGCGGTCAAGATCGCTCGCGCCCACACCGGTCGCGATGCCGTCGTCGTCTTCGACCACGCCTACCACGGCCGCACCAACCTGACCATGTCGATGACCTCGAAGGCGGCCCCCTACAAGGCCGGCTTCGGTCCCTTCGCCGGTGAGGTCTACCGCGCCCCCATGTCCTATCCGTTCCGCGACAACGACGCGGCAGGCACCAAGGTCAGCGGCGAGGATGCGGCCAAGCGCGTCATCACCATGATCGAGAAGCAGATCGGTGCCGAACACGTCGCCGCAATCGTCATCGAGCCCATCCAGGGTGAGGGCGGCTTCATCGTCCCGGCCGAGGGCTTCCTGCCCGCGCTGACCCAGTTCGCCAAGGACAAGGGCATCGTGTTCGTCGCTGACGAGGTCCAGGCAGGCTTCGCCCGCACCGGCAAGATGTTCGCCTCCGAATGGGAGGGCATCGTGCCCGACCTCATCACCACAGCGAAGGGCATCGCCGGCGGTCTGCCGCTGTCGGCCGTGACCGGTCGCGCAGAGATCATGGACTCGGTCGGACCGGGTCGCCTCGGCGGCACCTACGGCGGCAACCCCGTCGCCTGCGCGGCAGCCCTGGGCGCCATCGCCTCCTATGAGGAAGACGGACTCGTCGACAACGCTTCCCACATCGGCGAGATCGTCACCGGCCGCCTCGAGAAGCTGCAGGCCAAGTATCCGGAGGTCGGCGATGTCCGCGGCCGGGGCGCCATGATCGCCGCCGAGTTCGTCCAGCGCGACTCGATCGACCCGAACCCGGACCTGGTCAAGAAAGTCGCCGACTACTGCGCGAAGAACGGTGTCCTCGTGCTCACCACGGGAACCTACGGCAACATTCTGCGCTTCCTGCCACCGCTGACGATCTCCGATGGGCTTCTCAACGAAGCATTCGACGTCATCGAAGAGGCCGTCGCCGCTTCGGTGGGCTGAACCCGAGGCAACCACCTCCCCAGCAACCTGACGGCGGCCCAGCAACCTGGCGCCAGGTTGCTGAGCCACCGTCAGGTTGCTGGGGAGAAGACGTGCGGGCGAACCATCGCCCACGTTGACTACAGTGGGTGCATGAGCGAAACGAATGCCCTGCGCGTCTCCCGCCTGCTGCGGGAGACCGCAGGGTTTCTGCTTCCCCTGAATCAGGTCGATGCCGACGTCGAGGTGACTCGAATCGAGTTCGACATGGACCTCAGGGTTTCAGCTGCCGATCCTAAGCCCCCCGCGGATCTCAAGTCCCCCGCTGATCTCAAGTCCTATGCTGACCTCGAGGGGGCAGTCGTCCTGGTCACCGAGACCGTGGACGGCGCAGTCGGACTCAATGCGATCCGCACGCGGTACTCGAGTGCCGCGGCACTCATCGTGCCGCCGGGAACGCACACCCACCTCGGCGAGGGGACGGACACAGCGTCGTCGCCCATTCTGCTCGAACGATCCACCGGTGTGACCTGGTCCGAGGTGCTGGTCCATCTGCGACAGCTCAACGAGGGTGCCTCGAGCGCTCTGGCCTGGCCCGATGTGGACGACCTCAGCGCGCTGGCAGCGGTCATCGCGGAGATGACGGGGGCATCGATCACGATCGAGGACCCGGCCTCACGTGTGCTCGCGCATTCCAACCTCGGCGATGAGATCGACGCTATCCGCCGGGAGACGATCCTCTCCGGCGCCATTCCCGACTGGCGCATCGCCGAGTTGGAGGAATCCGGGTTCCTTGACGTCGTCCGCCGTTCGACCGATGTCGTCGAACGGCCCGCCGCGGGGGCCACACCCGCCCGTTCCGTCATCGCCCTGCGCAGCGAGGGCGAGCTTCTCGGCACGATCTGGGCCGCCTACCCGGACACAGTGGATCCTGCGTCACTGCGCGATATCCTCCGCGACGCGGCCCGCGCGGCGATTCCGGTGATGCTGCGGACCCTGCGACGCTCCCCCTTCGAGAAGCGGATCCGCAGGGAGGCCCTCGGCTCGATCCTCGCCGGATCGCCGGACCTGGGTCCGGCCGCGACCCTGCTCGCGCTGCCCTTCGCCGGGCACTATGCAGCCCTGGCCTTCGCCGAGGTGGCCCCCGACCGAGAGCCCGTGCTGAGGTTCCATCTGCGGGCCGCCTTCGCCGACGCCGTGCTCGCCCACGTTGGAGCCCACGGCCACCTGGCAGTGCTCGTGCACATGAGAGAAGGTATGTCGGCGATTGAGATCAAGTCCCATGTCGCCTCGACCTTGCAGCGGTCCCTGCCTCTGAACGAGCTGCTTCACTTCGGAGTGGGCACCGCCGTCGACCGCCTCGACCATGTGCAGAGATCGTGGACCGAAGCCGTGTATGTCGTCGACGCGCTGCTGTCCAGGGAACCGCAGGGTGGGACTTCCGCGCCTGCGGGCAGCGGTTCTGCCGACGATCAGGACGTGGCCCGCGGGGCGACGGCCGAGGACGTTGCTGCCGAACTCGTGGGACTCGAAGCCGCCGATGCTCTGCGCTCCGTCGGTCCTCGCATCACGGAGCCGGCCCGACTGCTCGCAGCACACGATGCGAAGCTTCAGGGGCAGCTGCTCGAGACCCTGCGAGTGTACTTCGCCACTGTCGGCAACTCCGCCGAGGCGTCCCGTCGGCTGCACGTCCACACGAATTCGCTGCGGCATCGCCTCACCCGGATCGAAGAGATCACCGGATTGTCGACGGCGGATCGTGCAGGACGACTGTGGTTGGAGTTCGCGGTGCTCGTCTTCGATCGCGAGCGGGACTGACTGTGCTGATCGCACAAGGAGCCTGCGAAGAGTTTGGCAGATTATTGTCCGTTCGTCCCGGTTGCGGCGTTCTAAGGTGGCACCACACCACGAACGAAGGACAATATGCACAGCAGTCAGGCGGGGCCCTCGATCCGGGCCAGCAGGGATCGAGTGATCACAGCAGTGGCGAGCAGCTCTGCAGTGGAGTCCGCATCCTCATCGGAGTCCGCGTCCGCATCGGAGTCCGCATCCTCAGGGGGAGTCGTCGAGTCGGGCAGCAGGCACGTCGTGAGCCCGAGGCTCGACGACGCGACCCCGGTGATCGGGCTCATCGACCTCGACCACATTGCACTGGCCTACGAACAGCTGACCTCGGCCTTCGTCGGGCACAGCGAAGTCCTCCACGCCGTGGCGTGCAAAGCCGTGCCCCTGCTGCCATTGCTGCGCTGGTACGCCGAGTCCGGCGCAGGCTGCGAAGTAGCCAGCCCAGGTGAACTCGAGCTGGCCCTGAATGCCGGCTTCCGCGCCGACAGCATCGTCTTCGACTCACCGGCGAAGACATTGACCGAGCTCAAGCGCGCACTTGAGCTCGGAGTGTCGATGAATATCGACAGTTTCGAGGAGCTCGAAAGACTCGACTCACTCCTCGAACCGGAAACAGCCATCGAAGCCGACGCGAACCCGGCGACCGCACCCGGGCAGGGGCTCTCCTCGGCGAGGGTGGGGATCCGGATCAACCCGCAGTCTGGCACGGGCACGATCGGTGCGCTGTCCACCGCCACACAGACCTCGAAGTTCGGCGTCGGACTGGCCGACACGGGGGCACGAGACGCACTCATCGAGGCCTACCTGGCGCGCCCCTGGCT
Organism: Brevibacterium sp.; assembly: GCA_030457025.1. GTDB lineage: Bacteria > Actinomycetota > Actinomycetes > Actinomycetales > Brevibacteriaceae > Brevibacterium. Next base: position 4,184 of record JAKDSA010000036.1, read on the forward strand.
CAACCAGATCCACGTGCACTCGGGGTCCCAGGGCATCAGCCTCGACCAGGCCGCCGCAGGTATTGAAGCGGTCGTCGAACTGGCGAAGGAGATCAACGCGCGTGCCGCGACGCCGGGCGCTGCCTCCTCCCACGATGGCACGGCATTGCGCCAGATCACTCGCATCGACATCGGTGGCGGACTGCCGGTGAACTTCGCCGGCGAGGACATCACCCCGACCTTCGCCGACTACCACGCTGTGCTCGAAGCCCGCGTGCCCGACCTGTTCGGCTTCGACATCATCACCGAATTCGGACGCGCACTGCTGGCCAAGGCCGGAACCATCCTCACCCACGTCGAATATGCGAAGACGACCGGCGGGCGGCGCATCGCCATGACCCACGCAGGCGTCCAGGTCGCCACCCGCACGGCCTATGCCCCCGCGGACTGGCCTCTGCGCATCCTTCCCTTCGACCCGGCAGGCAATCCCAAGACCGCCGAGGCGGTGCCCACCGATGTCGCCGGCCCCGCCTGCTTCGCCGGTGACCTCCTGGCCCGCGATCGCATGCTGCCGCGCCTCGACGCCGGTGATATCGTGGCTGTGCCCGACACCGGCGCCTACTACTTCTCCAACCCGTTCTCCTACAACCTGCTGCCACGGGTGCCGGTGTTCGGATACCGGGTGCGGCAGGCGCTGGCCGAACTGGCCGCACCGGGGGCGGAGTCGCCCGAAGCGGAAGTCGGAGCGGACGCCCGCAGCCACCTCGGCGCGGGCGAGCTCGAATTCTCGCTCATTCGGCGCGGACAGACTCTCGCGGAGATCCTCGCCGAGACGGGAGAGCCGGAGATCGCACGACTGCGTCCGGCGCAGAACCGGTGAAGCAGTTAACGATTCAGCAACCAATCAGCGTGAGTCCACGAACGGTGACCATTACCGCATAACCTCGAGGAAGGAACCGGGTGAACAGCAAAGCAGCTGGAGCCATCGATTCGACAATGAAGAGGAAATCATGAATATCCGACGTATGACCGTAGCGGCCATCGCCGCACTTGCGCTCAGCCTCTCCGCCTGTGGATCCGGCAGCGGGGGAGGTGGCGAAGGTGAGACCACAGATGACCTGACCCTCGGGACAGGCGGCACCTCCGGAACCTACTACCCCCTCGGCGGAGAACTCGCCTCGATCTTCGAGGAGAACGTCGACGGGGTCACCGTCAACTATGTGGAATCCGGTGCCTCGGCCGAGAACCTCGGCAAGATCTACCAGGGGGAATGGCAGCTGGGCTTCACCCAGAGCGACACCGCGAACAATGCGGTCAAGGGTGAGCTCGAAGACCTCGACGGCACGAAGATCGACAACGTCGGATGGATCGCCTCAATGTACCCCGAAGCAGCGCACATCATCGTGCGCGAAGACTCCGGAATCGAATCCGTCAAGGATCTCAAGGGCAAGAAGGTCGCTGTCGGCGATGCCGGATCGGGCACCCGCGCGATCTCGGATGCGGTCCTCAACGCGGCTGACATCAGCGAATCCGACTACACCCCGGAGATCACCGATTTCGGTGCATCGACGGATATGCTCGCTGACAAGCAGATCGATGCCACGATCTTCGTCGTCGGCACGCCCGTCGCGGGCCTGACCCAGCTGGCGGCGACCACCGACGTCAAGCTCCTCGGTCTCGAAGAGGAGACGACATCGGCGATCGAAGAGAACACCGGCGCCGAGTCCTATGACATCCCTGCTGATGCCTACGACTTCCTCGACGAGGACGTGTCCACAGTGTCCGTCTTCGCATCACTGGTCGCCTCCACGGACCAGGTCAGTGAGGACACCGCCTACGGATTGACCAAGGCAATGTTCGAGCACACTGATGAAGTCACACTCGATGTCGGGAAGCTGATCACCAAGGACACGGCCATGCTGGGCATCGGCGATGTGCCGCTGCACCCCGGCGCCAAGAAGTACTACGACGAAGAAGGCATTGACCTGCCGTGAGTGACAACCCGACACCGCCCCGGCCATCCGACAACGCGGCCGGGGCGGTCGCCGAGCAGACCGCGGAGGCGAAGACAGACTCCGCCGAGGTGCTGCGCAAGGTCGACACCTCGAGTCGATTCCGCACCGACCTCGGGTGGTGGGCCTGGGTGATCGGCGGCATCTCGATCGTATTCACCCTTTACCACCTCTACGCCGCACTGGAGCGTCCATTCAACACGTGGATGCACTCGTCCCTGCACCTTGCGGGGGCGACTGCCCTGATCTTCTTCCTCTACCCGGCCAGCAGGCGGCTGCTCGACGCGCCGGCCAGTGGAAACCGGGTGGCCGATATCCTCATCGGCCGGGGCAAGGGGATCCCCTGGTACGACGTCCTCCTCGGACTGGCCGGGCTCGGCTGCAATCTCTATGTGTTCTTCGACTACACGCGCCTGGTGAGCAACTCGGTGCAGATTCTCGGTTACTCCGAACTCGACTTCTTCGTCGCCGTCCTGGGAGTGCTGCTCATTCTCGAGGCGACACGTCGATGCGTCGGCCTGCCGATCGTCATCATCGCCGGAGTCGCTCTGCTCTACGGTCTCTTCGGCAACTACCTGCCGGTATTCAGGCATTCGGGGCTGAGCGTCGAAGACCTCGCCACAGGCATGTTCCTGTCCAGCGGCGGGGGCATATTCGGCACGCCGATCCAGGTGTCGGCGAATTTCATCTTCCTCTTCCTCTTCTTCGCGGTGATGCTCGTCCACACGAACATCGGACAGTTCTTCAACGATCTCGCCTTCCGGCTGACCGGTCGGTACACCGGCGGACCGGCAAAGGCGGCCGTGGTGGCCTCAGGTCTGCAGGGAATGGTCTCGGGATCCTCGGTGGCGAACACAGTCGCCTCGGGATCGTTCACCATCCCGCTGATGAAGCGGGCCGGGTTCAAACCCCACTTCGCCGCCGCGACCGAGGCCACAGCATCGACCGGCGGGCAGCTCATGCCGCCGATCATGGGCGCAGCGGCATTCATCATGGCTCAGAACGTGCCCGACCTCGAATACAACGGGCTCATCGTCATCGCCATCATTCCCGCTCTCCTCTACTTCCTCGGAGCGTTCCTCTCCATCCACTTCGAGGCGAAGACCAGCGGAATTCTGGGAATGGCGAAGAGCAGCCTGCCCAATGGCATCGAGCTGCTCAAGCGCCTCGACCTGCTCCTGCCCCTCGTCGTCATCGTCCTCACGCTGCTGTCCGGCATGTCACCGATCCGTGCGGCACTGTTCGGCATCGGCACCGGCTTCATCCTCAGCTTCCTGCGCAAGATCACCCGCCTCACGCCGCGGGGATTCGTCGAGTTGCTCGTCTCGGGCGCACGAACGGCTCTGCCGGTCATCGCGGCCTGTGCGACAGCGGGGATCGTCGCCGGCACCGTCACGGTGACAGGACTCGGCGGGCAGCTGGGCAAGGGACTCGTCGATCTCGCGGGAGGCAACTTCTTCGTCGTCCTGTTCATGGTGATGATCGCCTGCTTGGTGCTCGGCATGGGACTTCCGACTACGGCGAACTACGTCGTCACGGCCACCATCGCCGCGCCGATCCTGTACAACAACTTCGACGTTCCGCTCATTGCCGCACACATGTTCGTGTTCTTCTTCGGCATCCTCGCCGATATCACACCTCCTGTGTGTCTGGCGGCCTATGCCGGTGCGGGCATCGCGGCGGCGAATCCGATGCGCGCAGGTGTCACAGCACTGCGTATCGCCATCGCGGGCTTCCTCATCCCGTATGTCTTCATCCTGGAGCCGGCACTTCTGCTGCAGGGAACCGTGCCGGAGATGCTGATTGCCCTGGTCACGCTGATTCTGGGCATGGTCGGAGTCTCAGCGGGTCTGGCGGGCTACTTCTTCGGTTCGGCAAACGTCGTCGAACGGCTGCTGCTCGCCGCCAGCGGCATAGCCTTGGTCTACCCGAACCTGTGGATCTCGGTGGTGGGCCTGGGCGTGCTGGTCATCATCGCCGTCGAGCAGAAGCTGCGCAAGGCGACCACCTCCGACCAGATTGCGACGCAACTCGCCGCGCAGAGAGCTTGAGATCGCGCGGGATTCGCGGCCTGGCGTTGAGGTCCTCGGACGGAGCCGATTCTGTGCACGAGGTCCTCAACGCACAACCTGTGCAGTTCTCACAATCCGCCACGTCTGACATTGTGAGATGCTGTGCGATCAACCACAACGATCAGCCGTAAAGTGACAGAGAGCACAGCGAATTCTCACAACCTGGTGTGTGCACCGGTGAGGCTCCAGTGCCGATAAGTTCATGTTCACGCCGATTCGAAGGACAACGATGTTCGCTCAACACACGCTGCGCAGGCACCTGGGAGCGTGCCTTGCCGGTCTTGCGGCAATGGCGCTCGTGGGCTCCATTGCAGCCGCGCCGGCCCAAGCAGAGACCACAGAGGCCGCCGATGGCTCCAAGGTGCTGCGGATCGCCACGGACGGTTTCATCGACTCATTCAACCCGTTCACCTCGTTCTACCTGATGCCGACGAATACGTTCAAATACATGTATGAGAACCTCGTGAGCAACTCGGCCGAGGACACCTCGGTCACCGAGGGCCTCGCCACCGAGTGGGACACGGGTTCCGGGGGCAAGGTCTGGACATACAAGATCCGTCCCGACATGAAGTGGTCCGATGACGAACCACTCACCGCCGAGGACGTCGCCTGGACTTACAACCAGATGATGGAGAAGGACGAAATGTCCGTGGCAAACGGCGGACTCGTCGAGAACTTCGACAAGGTCGAGACACCCGATGATCAGACCGTGGTCATCACGCTGAAGAACCCGCAGGCGAACAACCCCGGCCAGGAGATCCCAGTCGTGCCCAAGCACATCTGGTCGAAGATCGACAAACCCGGCGAGTTCAAGAACGATGAGCAGACCGTGGGCTCGGGGCCGTTCCAGCTCGAGAGCTACGAGGCGAACAAGTCCGTCACGCTCAAGGCGAATCCGAACTTCTGGCGCGGTGAACCCGAGCTCGATCAGATCCAGTACCGCTACTACACGAACTCCGATGCCCAGGTGCAGGCGATCCGCTCCGGCGAGGTCGACTTCATCACCGGGCTGAGTCCGGAACAGTTCACAGCGATCGAAGGCGCCGACAACGTCGAGACCAATGTGGGCAACGGTCGCCGGTTCCAGGGAATCTCGATCAACTCCGGGCTGGCCGATGCAGACAATGAGGAATTCGGCACCGGCAACGAGGCGCTCAAGGACAAGAAGGTCCGCCAGGCCATCCGCGCAGGCATCGACATCGACACCCTCCGTGATCAGGTGCTGCAGGACTACGCCCAGCCGGCCACGAGTTTCGTGCCCTCCGTCTACGAGAAGTTTGCGTTGCCCGCCGACAACCCGGTGGTCTCCGGATTCGACGTCGAGAAGGCCAAGGAGCTGTTGGATGAGGCCGGATGGAAGGAAGGCTCCGAGGGCATCCGCGAGAAGGACGGCAAGACGCTAGAGCTGCGCTTACTCACCGACTCCGACGCCACGGTCGAACAGAAGACTGCGAAGTTCCTCAAGCCGTGGATGAAGGACATCGGAATCCAGCTCAAGAATGAGGCCAGCGACGTCGACACAGTGTCGGAGCGCACCACCAAGGGCGACTACGACATGTACTTCTCCGGCTGGTCGCTCAACCCGGACCCCGACTACCAGCTATTCATCAACACGTGCGACTCTCGCCCGGACGCCGAGGGCAGCGGAGGCACCAGCCAAGACGGCTACTGCAGCAAGACATTCGACAAGCTCTACAGACAGCAGCACGTCGAACTCGATGAGAACAAACGCATCGATCTCGTCCACCAGGCCCTGGCCCAGCACTACGAGGACACCGCCTCGATCACGCTGTGGTATCCGAACCAGCTCGAGGCCTACCGCTCCGATCGGTTCACCGGCTTCACCAAGCAGCCCACCGACGGCGGCATCATCGCCAACCAGGTCGGCTACTGGGGATACACCTCGGTCGAACCCGTCAATGCGGAGGACGCCTCCGGTGAGGGCGGCGGCATGGGTGCCGGCGGCTGGGTCGGCATCGCCGCTGCTGCCATCGTGGTCATCGGCGGAGGCGGCTTCCTGCTCAGCCGTCGCAAGAAGTCCGACGATCGCGAATAGTCCCAGCACCAGAGCCATCGTTCCGAGCGTCGTGACCGCGACGCTCGGAACGATGGTCCCTGCATCACGTGTTTCGCCCGCGAGACCAGGAGTTCCCCAGTGAGCCCAGGAGTTCCCCAGTGACCACACCGACACACGATCTGCCCACCCCATCCGGGGAGCCCGACCCCGGCAGCACGGGCAGCTCAGGCGGCCGTGCCGACCACGACATGGACGAACCGCCGAAGGGCGGGTCGTTCCTGGGGTATCTGCTGCGTAAGCTCGGCGGTGCCCTGACCTCGATGATCCTCGTGGTGGTCCTCGGCTTCTTCGCATTTCGCATGCTGCCGGGAGACCCTGTGCTCAAGATCGCCAAAGAGCGTCCGATGAGCCCGGCCCAGATCGCCGAACTGCGCAGCCAATACGGTCTCGACAAACCGGTCATCGTCCAGTTCTGGGACTATCTGGTCGGCATCTTCACCGGCGAACTGGGTGAGAGCTACGTCTATCGCAAACCCGTCTCCGAGCTCATCGTCGACTACCTCGGACCCACGCTCCTGCTCACCGCCACGGCAGCCGTCCTCGCGATCGGACTGGGCCTGTGGCTGGGTCAGCTCTCGGCCTGGCGTCGCAATTCGCTCTTCGACAAGGTGGCGTCCTCGACCTCGCTCGTGTTCTGGTCGGTGCCCACCTTCTGGCTGGGTCTGATCCTGCTCATGATCTTCGGCGGCACACTCCAGTGGCTGCCCACCGGCGGCATGATCACCCCGGGACTCGATCCCTGGTCGCCAGCCGGCATCATCGACGTCATCAAACACCTCATCCTGCCGGTCATCACGATGGTCGCCGTCGTCTACGCGCAATACCTCATGGTCATGCGCGCCTCCCTCATCGAAGAGATGAGTGAGGACTACCTGACCACCGCGCGCGCCAAGGGCCTGACCGAGGACGAAGTGCGCAAGAAGCACGCGGTGCCCAACGCACTGCTGCCCACGATCACAGTTGTCTTCATGCACATCGGTGGGCTCATCACCGGAGCCGTCACCGTTGAAGCCGTGTTCTCCTGGCCCGGTCTGGGCAAGCTGACATTCGAAGCGATCAGCGGGCCAGACCTGCCGCTGCTGCAGGGCACGTTCGTCGTATTCTCGGCCATCATCATCGTCATGAACCTGGCGGCGGACATCGTCTACCGCTTTCTGGATCCACGAGTCAGGAGAGCATGATGAGCAACACCAATCCCTCAGCGTCCACCCCGTCAGGAAGCGCCGCCGAGGCGAATGCTCGCGTCATCGACGGGACAAGGCTCGTTCGCGACCGTCGGCTGAACAACGTCAAGAAGAACTGGTCCCTGTTCCGCTCCGACATCGCAGCGATGCTCGGCGCGATCGTGCTCGTCTTCTTCATCCTCATCGCGATCTTCGCCCCGCTGATCGCGCCCGCCTCGATGCTCGATGTGACGCAGCAGCTCGATGTGCCGCGCTACGCCCCGCCGAGCCTCGCCCACCCGCTGGGCACCGATGATCTGGGTCGCGAACTCTGGGTCCGCATCCTCTGGGGAGCCCGTGTATCCATCCTCGTCGGCGTCGCGGCCACGGTCATGTCGATGGTCATCGGCACTGTCATGGGGCTGGCAGCCGGACACTTCTCCGGACTCTTCGGTGCCGTCGTCATGCGCATCATCGACTTCTTCATCGTCCTGCCCTCCCTGCTGCTTGCCATCGTTCTGTCCTCGGTCCTCGAACGTGGGGTCTTCACGATCGTCGTCGCCATCGGTCTGACCTCCTGGGCGTCGACGGCGCGCATCGTGCGCTCTCAGACCTTGAGCGTCGAATCCAGGCTCTACATCGAAAGGGCGCGCATCCTCGGCGCCGGGCATCGTCACATCCTGTTCAAGCACATGCTGCCCGCTGTGATGCCGCTGGTGCTTGCGAACACGACCCTGACCGTGGGCAGCGCGATCATCGCCGAGTCCACCCTGTCCTTCCTCGGCCTGGGGGACACGAGCAAGGAGTCGTGGGGAACGATCCTCAAGAACTCGATGGACATCTCCGCCGCGACCTCCGGCTACTGGTGGTACGTGCTCACGCCGGGCATCGCGATCGTGCTTGTGGTGCTCGCCTTCACGATGGTCGGGCGCGCGCTCGAAGCCATCATCAACCCAGCCCTGAGGAACCGCTGATGACCGAACTCAGCTTCGCCAACGTCTCGATCACCTACCGCTCGGCCTCGACCCGAGGCGACGTCACCGCGGTCAGCGACATCAGCCTCGACCTGCCTACCGGTGCCACGCTGGGCATCGCCGGGGAATCGGGGTCAGGCAAGTCCACACTGATCATGTCGGCATTGCGCCTGCTGCCGAAGTCCACGACAATCGACGGGCAGGTGCGCCTCGGCGGGAAGGACATCCGGGATCTGAGCTTCGGTGAGATCCGGGCGGTGCGGTGGGCGCAGGCCTCGATCGTGTTCCAAGGTGCCCTGCACTCGCTCAACCCCGTCCGCGAGGTGGGCGGGCAGATCATCGAGGCCCTCGAGCACCATGCCAAGGATGCCTGGATGACACCGGCCAAGCGACGAGACCGGATGTTCGAGCTCCTCGAAGAAGTCGACCTCGATCAGAGCAAGGCCGTGTCGTACCCCCATGAGCTCTCGGGTGGGCAGAAGCAGCGGATCATGATCGCCATGGCCCTGGCCTGCGAGCCGGACATCATCATCGCCGACGAGCCGACCACCGCCCTCGACGTGATCGTGCAGAAGCAGATCCTCGAGGGCATGGCCCGACTCGTGGGCGAACGCGGAATCTCGCTGCTCATGATCAGCCACGACCTCGCGGTGCTGTCGGCAGTGTGTGAGAACCTCGCGATCATGCGCCACGGCAAGCTCGTCGAATACGGTCCCAGCGACCAGGTCTGCTTGGCCCCGGAAGAGGACTACACGAAGCAGCTGGCGAATGCATTCCCGCAGATCGGGGACGCTGAGTCGCGGATGAATCCGCGGACACTCAAGCCCGCCGAGGTGCGCCGGGCCCAGCCGTATGAGATGACCGACGAGGTGGTCCTCGAGGCCAAGAACCTCAGCGTCTCCTTCGACACCCGGCAGGGGAGAGAACGGGCAGTGCGCGGGGTCGACCTGGCACTGCACAAGGCGGAGATCCTCGCCGTCGTGGGCCAGTCCGGGTCGGGGAAGACGACTCTGGCCAGGTCGCTGCTCGGTCTGCAGGAGGTGGACGCTGGCTCCCAGCTAGATTTCGCCGGCACGGCGCTGCCGAGGAAGGCGAAGGCACTGCGGGCCTTCCGCCGCCAGGTCCAGATGATCCTCCAGGACCCCTCGGGTTCGCTCAACCCGAAGCGCAGCGTCTACGAGGCTGTGGTCGAAGGGCTGCGCGTACAGAAGATCACCGATGATGAATATGCCCGAGTCATCGGCGCCCTCGAAGCAGCCGAACTCACACCGGCTGCCGACTATCTCGAGTCGATTCCGCAGGAGCTCTCGGGCGGACAGCGGCAGAGGGTCGTCATCGCCGGAGCCCTCGCACTTGACCCACAGGTGCTCATCGCCGATGAACCGGTCGCCTCTCTCGACGCCTCGGTGCGCGGAGAGATCCTGTCGCTGTTCCTGGCGCTGAAGAAGAACCTGGGCATGAGTGCCCTCATCATCACCCACGACCTCGGACTGGCCTGGAACATCGCCGACACCGTGGCAGTGATGAAGAAGGGAGAGATCGTGGAATACGGCGACGTCGACACCGTATTGTCGGATCCGCAGCACGCATACACACAGGAACTCCTCGCAGCAGTTCCCCGCTTGGGAAGTCAGAGTCTGGTCAACAATGGATAGTCCGTACCTCGAGACAGCGCCGTTGCAGGTCGGCGACACCGTCCGCCTCATCGCGCCCTCGGGGCCCACCGACGAAGAGTCCCTGCAGCGGGCGATCGCGCAGCTCGAAGCGTGGGGACTTCATGTGGTGGTCGGCGATAACGTTCGCGCTCGCCACCCGCGCGTGAAGTACCTGGCGGGAACCGACGAGCAGCGCCGGGCCGACCTCGTCGATGCCTGGTGTGATCCGGACACCTCGGCAGTCATCGCCCTGCGAGGTGGATATGGGGCGATGCGTCTCCTCGACGGAATCGACTTCGAGCTCATGCGCGGCCACGCCCTGCGACCCGACGGGCGACCCAAGCTGCTCACCGGCTCCTCGGACATCACTGCGCTGCACCAGGCGTGGGATCATCACCTGTCGATTGCGACGCTGTTCTGCCCGATGGTCGGCAACGACCCGTTCAAGAACTCGACCGTCGTCCCTGCCGAGGTGGCCAGCTGGCTGTTCGAACCCTGGGGCGGCCGCGAGCTCGGTTTCCGGCCGGGGGAACCGCAGGTCGCCGCGAGCGCTGCACCCCCTGGCGGCACCGCACCCCCTGGCGGCGCCGCCACGAATGAGAATAGGAACTTTTGGTTCGAAAATGCGACCCCAAATCAACCCAAAAGTTCCTCAATATCGCGGGCCGGGATCGGAGCTGTCACGGGCACTGGGGTGAGTGTCGGACCTGGGCCCTCAGCGGAGGCAGGCTCGGGGCCCCGACGCCCAGCCAGCCGGGCGCGGACGTTGGTGCCGGGAATGGCGAAGGGCCGCCTCGGCGGGGGAAATCTCAGTCTGGTTGCGGCCGGGATGGGGAGTCCGGAGCTGGCCGGGGTGCGGGAGGCGCGTGAGCGATACGGCCCCTCGATCCTCATGCTCGAGGACGTCGACGAGGAGCTCTACCGCCTCGACAACCTGCTCGTGCAGTTGGTCCGCGGCGGTTGGTTCGACTCGGCCGACGCTGTGGTGCTGGGCTCCTGGCAGGACTGCGCCGAGATCGCCGAGGTGGAGGACCTGTTCATGGACTACCTCGGCGAGGCAGGAATCCCGGTCGTGAGCGAGATGGGCTTCGGGCATGACCCGGATGCGCCGAGCACACCGCTGGGGGTGGCCGTCACACTCGAGGCTTCTACCCAGGGCAGGCCCCGGATGTGGGTGGACGAGGCGTGAGCTGGTGGACGGAGCATGAGCGGGCTGTGATGCTTGGAACGGTCGAAGAAGGAAAGGACTCCCTACGATGAATGAGGACATGAACAAGAGCGACGTGGCGAATGCGGGCGACGTCTCGAACACGGCAGGTGTGTCCAACATGGGCGACGTGGACTTCGACCGGCTGCCGGGAGTGCGCTTCGGCGCCCTGGCCTTCGATGTGGACAGCGGCGAACGCGTGTTCGCCCACAACGAGAACGACGAACTCGACACCGCCAGCATGGGCAAGGTGTTCCTCCTGCACACGGCACTGCAGATGCACCTGCGCGGCAACCTCAACCTGGCAGAGCGCCTGTCGCGGAGGCCCTCGGAGCGGGTCGACGAATCCGGCATCTGGTACCTCATGGAGCAGGACGACCTGAGCATCTACGACGTGGCCGTGCTCGTCGGAGCCTTCAGTGACAACTTCGCGACCAATGTGCTCATCCGCCGCGTCGGGCTCGAGAACGTCGCTCGCCAGGTCGAGGACCTGGGGTACCGGAACTCGGGCCTGCATGACTTCCTTCGCTGGCCCCGCCCGGCTAAGGCCCCGCGCACCCTGTCGACGGGCACCGCCGCCGAAATCAGCGACTTCATGGCCCGGCACGCGAAGGACGAGTTCTGGGACGAGTCGACGAACGAGATCTTCCGCCGCTGGCTGGGCGCCGGCGCGGACACCTCGATGGTCGCCTCGGCGTTCGACCTCGACCCTCTCGCCCACTACAACTACCAGCGTGACGTGTGGGTCTGGAATAAGACCGGCACGAACGGCACGATTCGGGCCGACGCCGGACTCGCGATGACGCCGACACGCCGGGTCGCCTACGCCGTGTTCGCGAACTGGGAGACGGACACGGACCGGGTCGTCGACGTCATGCCGATCATGCGCGAAGCGGGGGAGGCGATTCACCGATTCCTCTGAAAGTCCGTCCCACGATCGTCTCGAGACCGCCTCACGTGTGCACACGGTCGCACCCCGATTCTCGAGTATTCTTGATGGACTATGACCTCCTCGATCTACCTCACCGGCGAAGCGAAGGCACCGTCGAACAACCCGATCATGACGCAGTACGGGCTGTTCTTCATCGCCTTCGAGATCGAGGCGGACACACACCGAATCCTCGATGTCGACTGCTCGGCGACGTTGGCCCTGACAAGAAAGTTCATCAGGGGCCTGTTCACCGGCGCGGACATCATGGACACAGGTCGGCTCACGGAGGCGATCATGGCCAGATACCACGGGTCCTCTCAGAAGGCGCTCATCACTGCGGTGAACAACGCGGCGAAGAAGTACCGAGAGCTCCCGTCCTCCGGCTGAGACGTCTCCTCGACCACCGAGATTGCCCGGATCCTCACCGGACCGGATCCAATCGACAACCAGACATGGCTTCACCGCGCTCTGCGCTTGCATTCCTCTGTGCGCGAGCCCACCCTTCGGGGTCTCCGGACAGAGCGATCCGCCTCCGGGCGGGCCGCCGGCTCGGGGCGTGGTCCTATCCAACGAGGGAGTGTCGTTTGTGATTACGGACGGTTTTCTTTTCATCAGCCTGCTGCTGGCGATCTCGGCGGTTCTCGTCGTCGCCGACCGGAGCGGGAAATTCAGAGTATTCAAGTATGTCCCCGGGTTCGTCTTCCTCTACATCGTGGCGGCCCTGCTCAACACCGTCGGCCTGTTCGACCACGACGCGATCGACGGCGTCGGCGACGGGCTGCAGGACGCGCTGCTGCCGGCGATGATCCTGCTTCTGCTGTTCAAATGCGATGTCCGGCAGATCATCCGCCTCGGACCGAAGCTGCTGCTGACCTTTGTGGTGACGGCTGCGAGCATCATCATCGGCTTCATCGTCGCCTACCTGATCGTGCATTCGGCACTGGCGCCCGAATCCTGGAAGGCGCTCGGCGCGCTCAACGCCTCTTGGACCGGCGGGTCGGCGAACATGGTCGCGGTTCAGGACATCCTCGAAGCACCACAGGACATCTTCGGCTATGTGCTCATCGTCGACACCGTGCTCTACTCCTTCTGGCTGCTCCTCATCTTCTCCTCGGTCGCCGTCTCCGATAAATTCAACCGATGGACGAAGGCCGACACTGCGAAATTCGACTTCGCCGACCGAGTCACGGACGAGGAGGAGAAGCCGATGACGCTGTCCTCGATCATCGGTCTGCTCGGCTTTGCCCTGCTCGTCTCCGCCGTGGCCACCGAAGTCGGCGAGCTGCTGCCGGAGGTGGGCACAGTGATCAACGCCTCGGCCTGGACGATCCTCTTCGTGAGCATCCTCGGCCTGGTCATCGGCTCGACCCGGTGGGGGCGGGTCGCGGGATCGAGCCAGCTCGCGACCATCATGCTCTACCTCATCATCGGCATCATCGCCTCCGGATCCGACTTCACCTCCCTGGCCGAAGCTCCGCTCTATCTGGTCGTCGGTGTGATCGTGCTCCTCGTCCACATCATCATCATGCTCGTCTACGCGAAGCTGACGAAGACCGAACTGTTCAGCATCGCCGTCGCCAGCACCGCGAACATCGGGGGAATCGCCTCGGCGCCGGTGGTCGCGGGTGCCTTCAACCGGCAGTTGGTACCGGTGGGCGTGCTCTTCGCGCTCATCGGAACCTTCTCCGGCACCTTCCTGGGGCTGTGGGCGGCACAGATCATGTCGGGGATCGGATGATGACTGTGAACCCGACCTCGGGGACCACCGACCCCACGACCGCAAGCCAACCCACGAACACCCGTCAGCCGAACACCCGTCAGCCGATCACCCGAACAGAAGGAGCACTCTCATGACCCACGACGTCTTCGACGGCCACAACGACCTCGCCTGGTACCTGCGAGAGGAACGCGACTACAGCGTCGACGGCCTCAACGACCCCAAGGTCTCGCCCTTCACCACGATGGACCAGCTGCGCGACGGCCATGTCGCCGCGCAGTACTGGTCGGTCTACGTCCACTCCTCGATCACGGGGGCGGACGCGATCAAGGCGACCTGGGAGCAGATCGACGCCGTGCAGCGAGTCGTCACGAGCTATCCTGAACGTCTCCAGTTCGCCCGCACCGCCGCCGAGGTGGTCGCCGCCCGGGAAGCCGGAAAGGTGGCCTCGCTGATGGGCGTCGAAGGCGGGCAGCAGATCGATGAGTCGTTGGCCGTGCTCCGCTCCTATGCACGCGCCGGGTCACGGTACATGACCCTGACCTGGTCGACGACGCATTCGTGGGCGGACTCGGCCACGGACGAACCCCAGCATGGCGGGCTCAGTGCTTTCGGCCGCGACGTCGTGACCGAGATGAACCGGATCGGCATGCTCATCGACCTCTCCCACGTCGCGCCATCCGTGATGCACCAGTCCCTGGACATCTCCACCCTGCCGGTGATCTTCAGCCACTCCTGCGCCTTCGGACTCAACCCGCATCCGCGCAACATCCCCGATGACGTCCTGGACCGGGTGCCCGGCAACGGGGGAGTGGCGATGATGACCTTCGTGCCCTCCTTCGTTTCGAACGCTCGTCGCGAATGGGTCGACGCCGGGGAGAACGGCACCGCCCCCGAGGTGACGGTGGCCGATGTCGCCGACCACTGCGATTACGTACGTGAGCGGATCGGAATCGACCACATCGGCCTCGGCGGGGACATCTGCGGTGTGGATGAGCTGCCGACCGGACTCGGTGACGCGGGCCAGTATCCTGCCCTGTTCGAGGAGCTGGCCGGCCGTGGCTGGTCGGATTCCGATCTGCGCAAGCTCGGCTTCGACAACGCCATGCGGGTCCTCGAAGCCCACGAAGACGCGTACACGCGATTCCTGGGGACGGCTGCGTCGGCGAGTACGGCGAGTACGGCGGGGACGGCCACCTCGGCGGGGGGATCAGCGGGGACGGCCACCTCGGCGGGGGGATCGGCATGACCAGGCTGCTCGTCATCGTCAACCACGTCGAATCCCAGCCTGGGCTGCTCACTCAGTGGATGATCAGCGAGAACATCGAGTTCGATCTGCGCATCGGCGGTGTGTCCCGGCTGCCCGAGCCGGCGGCCCTGAGTGGCTATGACGGGTTGATCATGCTCGGCGGCGGATACATGCCCGATGAGACCGATCGTGCGCCATGGCTCGACGCCGAGGCGCGGCTGTCACGACACGCCCTGGAGACGGATCTGCCGCAGTTCGGCATCTGCCTGGGCGGACAGCTCATCGCTCACGTCGTCGGCGGTGATGTGAGAGCACGGACGGGTGCGCCGGAGAAGGGGTACACCTGGATCGACATGACCGGGGACGCGGCGCAGGATCCGGTGTTCTCCGCCATCGGAAAGCGCGCGGCCTTCGTCGAGAGCCACGTCGATCGGATCGTCGATCTGCCGCCCGAGGCAACCCTGCTCGCGACCAGCGCCGCCTGCCGATTTCAGGCGTTTCGCATCGGCAGTGCGTGGGGGACACAGTTCCATCCCGAATCGACAGGCGAGAATATTCGCAGCTGGGACGCGGAAAAACTGCAAGAATTGGGTTTTGACAAGGGCTCACTCCTCGAACAGGCCGAGGAGCGCGGCGAGGACAGCAGGCGTGACGCGAAGGCGCTCCTGACTGCATTCCTCGACGTGGTCCGCAGCAGACACCAGTGATCGCGTTGCGGCGATCGCGGACGACCATGGAGGAACCATCATGAGTCACAGCAACAGCACCGCCGAGGCGAGTCCGGGGGCTGGAGGGCAGCCGGAGACCCTGAAGCGGGTCATGGGCCCCAAGCTCCTGCTCCTCTTCATCGTCGGAGACATCCTGGGCACGGGCGTCTACGCGCTGACGGGGAAGGTCGCCGGACAGGTCGGAGGTGCCGGCTGGCTGCCGGTCATCCTCGCCTTCAGCATCGCCGCGATCACGGCGTTCTCCTACATGGAGCTCGTCACCAAGTACCCGCACGCCGCTGGTGCCGCGCTGTACACGCACAAGGCCTTCGGGGTCCACTTCGTCACCTTCCTCGTCGCCTTCGCCGTCCTCAGCTCCGGAATCACCTCGGCATCGACGGCGTCGACGGTGTTCGCGGAGAACATGGCTGCCGGCTTCGGCTGGGACCTCCCTGCCACGGCCACGATGTGGATCGCGGTCGGGTTCCTCGCGCTGGTCGCGGCGATCAACCTCCGCGGTGTGAGTGAGAGCGTGTGGTTCAACGTGGTCCTGACCATGATCGAGCTCACCGGCCTGCTGCTGGTCATCCTCGTCGGGTTCTTCGCCCTCGGCTCGGGCAGCGCCGACTTCTCACGGGTGCTGATCTTCGAGACCGCCGACGACAAGAGCATCTTCCTGGCGGTCACCGCGGCCACCTCGCTGGCGTTCTTCTCGATGGTCGGATTCGAGGACTCTGTGAACATGGTCGAGGAGACCAAGGACCCACGGGTCTTCCCGAAGATCATGCTCAGTGGTCTGACGATCACCGGCATCATCTACGTGCTGGTGTCGATCGTGGCCGTCGCCGCCGTACCGATCGGTGTGCTCAAGGAGAGCAAGACACCGTTGCTCGAAGTCTTCGAAGCCGGTGCTCCGGGCCTGCCGATCGACGAGATCTTCCCGTTCCTGACCATGTTCGCGGTCGCGAACACGGCACTGATCAACATGCTCATGGCCAGCCGCCTGCTGTACGGGATGTCGAAGCAGAACGTGCTGCCACCGGTGTTCGCGAAGGTGCTGCGCGGACGTCGTTCGCCGTGGGTGTCGATCGTCTTCACCACCCTCATCGCCTTCGCTCTCATCATCGCCGTCTCCACCTTCCTGCCGGAGACCGTGATCGCGTCCCTGGGCGGAACCACGTCGTTGCTGCTTCTGGCAGTCTTCGCGGTCGTCAATTGCGCGGTTCTCGTGCTGCGTAAGAAGACCGTCGAGCACAAGCACTTCCGCGCACCCACCTACCTGCCGTGGCTGGGCGTCTTCACCTGTCTGTTCCTCGTCGGGCCGTGGGCCCGCCTCGACGACCTCATCCAATATCAGATCGCGGTGGCGCTCATCGGCATCGGCGTCGTCCTCTGGGCGATCACCTGGTTCTGGAACCGATCGGTCAAGGGAGCGAGCACCAAGTTCCGCAACCCCGAGGAACTGACGTGATCGCAGAAATCACCGCTGTGCGCAGTGTGTGCGCACTTGGGCCCTGCACAGCAGCTCAGATCCACTTCATGCGCTCAGCTCGTCCGATTCGTCTATCGGACTCAATGGCCTCAATCCGGCTATCGAACGCAACGCGCTCCAACCGTTCAGAAAGCGAAGGTGAAAAATGACTGTCGTCGTGGGATACGTCAACAATCCAGCAGGTCATGCGGCACTCGACAGGGGGATCGCGGAGGCGAAGAAGGACAGTCGGGAACTCGTCGTCGTCAACGCTTCCCGATCATCCGATCGCAGCGATGCGTACCGCCTCGGCGAGGGTGAGATCAAGTCGGTCCAGGACTATCTGTCTCGCTCGGGGGTGCAGGCGCAGGTGCTGACGCGTGGCAACGAGTACGACCCCGCTGAGCAGATCCTCGATGCCGCCGCCGAGGTGGGTGCTCAGCTCATCGTGCTCGGCACCAGAAAGCGGACCCCGGTTGGGAAGTTCCTCCTGGGGTCGACGATCCAACGGGTCATCCTCGAGGCCGTATGCCCGGTGCTGTGCGTGAAGGCCAGTCACTGAGACCAGCCCAGCTGCTGAGGCCAGCTGCTGAGGCCAGTCACTGAGGCCATCCACCGAGCTGAATCTGCTGAGGCCATCCGCCGAGCTGATTCTGCTGAGGCCATCCGCCGAGCTGATTCTGCTGAGCTGATTTCGCGGTCGTGGGACTCTTTGGACGGTGACCGTCCAAAGGCTCCGTTCGCCTGGGTGGTATGGATGAGACCATGCCGCCTGGGTGGTCGACGAGGGAGCCGCCGAGCGGAGATTCGAGAAACCACATCACGCCTCAGGCGATCAGCGGCAAGACCGTCTTGCCGCTGATCGCCTGAGGCGTTGGTGTTCTGACGCTGAGGTGTTCAAGCACATCGTCGACGGCAGGCAGACGCCGAAGAAGCTGCCGAATTCGAAACCCGGACAGCCAGCGGTCTGGTCTCAGCTTGCCCGAGCCCGCATTCGAGCCGCAGTAACTATCGAAAATCGTCGCACTTTTCCAATTCCGGGTCGGAAAAATCGAACAGAACTATAGACAGTTCGTCTGTGGTAGGCGTAAGCTTGGGTAAAGCGGACAACATGGCAGTTGACGAACGGAATCCGAGACTATGACTCTCACCCCCGACCGCAAGCGCGACAGGCAGAACAGACGTGACGAGACGGTCTCTCCTGCTGTGCCTGCTGGCGAGGGCGGGGCCGCTGACGATGGTGGGGCTGGTGACGATGGTGGGGCTGGTGACAGAAGTGAGGCTCCCACCTACCGAGAGCTTCTGCGCGATGCTGGTTTCGACCTCGAGGGGCACCCACTCGCAGATCACTTCGATGAAGTGGCCGCTCCGCCGCCTGATGACTTCGAATTCGCCGATGCAGAGCATCCGCTGGGGTCCACTGAGCCCACTGTGCCTGTTGAATCTGCTGAATCCGCAGAGTCAGGGTCGGCAGAGCCTGCAGATTCTGAGTGGTCGGAGCGTTGGGACGGTCGCGCCCTGTGGGATGCAGGCGTCGATGATCCGGAGGCGAAAGCCGAACTCAAACGTCGAGCAGCAGAGCTTGACGCTGAAAAAGAAGAGTGGATGCGCAAGAAGTCCGAGGAGGCAGAAGCTGAACGTGCGGCCAGCACGGATGCCCCGGACTCCGAGGAAGGGGACGATTGGGCGGATTTCAGGGTTGAACAGCCCCCGGGTGAGTCGCGTCGGCGTGAGTCGACGGACCGCACTGGACGTGGAAGCGAGACTGCTTCCGCCTCTGTCCCAGCCGACGGCTCTGGCGATGACAATGCTCCAGCCTCCGATTCCATACATCCACTTCTCGACGAGCACGCTTGGGCGGACTTGGCGCGCATTGCTCCCGAAATTGCGGACAGTGTCATGGGGCTGCGGTCTCTCGTCGGCGATCTTCATTCGTTCAATCGGCCGATGGGCGCCGACGATGCAGTCACAGTGATGGACGGTCTGGAGACGGTCAATCGGCTGGTGGAGTCACTCTCAGTGGTGACTCTCTCCGTTTTCGAGAGGGTGGGAACTCCCAGAGATTATGGTGCGAAGTCGACGAAGGCGCTGGTCCAGAATCGTCTTAATCTCTCTGAGCGAGAAGCAGGCCGGCGATCCGACTTGGCCAAAAACCTGGGCAACAAGCTCAATTACAGTGGACAGCCGATAGGCCCGGCCTTCCCAGCGGTATCTGAGGCCTTGCAGAGCGGAATGCTCTCATCGACTCAAGCCAGCGCAATCATCGGATGTTTGAGGGACCTTCCGCTTCGGGTTGGACCGGAAGAGCGTCTCGAAGCCGAGCGGATCCTGGTCGACAAGGCACCCACAGTGCGAGTGAAGGATATACAGCAGCTGTTCAACGAGATCCTCGGTTGGCTCGATCCGGATGGAGAACTGCCAGATGAGGCGCCGAACCGTGGCGAGTGCTCAGTCAGCCTACGCCAGCGAAAAGACGGAACCTGGGCGCTCAAAGGTGTCCTTGATGCCGTGACGGGTGGGATCATGAGTGGGCACCTCACATCGCGGATCAAGGCCGACGACAACGAAACAGGCAGCGGGGCGGATAGCCGCAAAGACGCAGCATCGAGTTCAGATGCCGACGCAGATGCAGGCGAACAGAATGTTCTGCCCAGCGAATCTGCCGCGGTCGCCGGACATGCAACTTCGGCTGCGGATCAAGAGGTGGTCGACGTGTTCGGCCAAGTCCTCCGCGGCGATCGATCAGACGCGATCGACCCTTCGCTGGATCTCAGTTTCGGCGGCCAACTAGGCGAGCGGCTGGGCGAAGCGAAAGATGCGACCATCACGGCCGACTGTGATGTTCCACCCGGATACGGAGTGAGAGAAGACGGCTCCATCGTGGCAATGGCCAGTCGCCAGCCGAGCGTGAAGAACAGAATCTATGAACGTTTCGCCACAATGATTGCTCGGATCGAAATGGATCGAGTGATGGCTGGCTCGCCGTTCGCCCTCGTCGTCACGGCGAAGGCTGAGGATATTGCGAAGCAGTCCGGCCGCGCTTTCACCGACGCAGAGGCACCATTTCCGATGCAGACGGCTACCCACGAGGGCCTGAACGGTTCGGTGTTCTTCCACCTCATGGGTGAGAAGACGAAGACGATGGAGCTTGCCACAGAGAGACGCTTCGCCACCTCGAGGCAATTGACGATCCTTGCCAGCCGAGACCAAGGCTGCACATTTCCCGGTTGTGACACTCCGCCAGGATGGTGTGACGCTCACCATATAGTTCCGTGGGCGTGGGAAGGCAAGACGGATGTCAACAACCTGACATTGGCCTGCGGGTCACACCACCACCTTATCGACAAGTCGGATTGGCACACAGTGATGTTGAAGGACGGTCGTCCGGCATGGGTGCCACCTGCGTCAATCGATCCAGCCAGACGCCCGATCCTACACGCGAGATTCATCGCTAAAGAGATCACAGACACACTCTTCGGTTAGCGCCGTCTGAACGAAGCAGGGGGCAGGTGTGCTCCTCCGAGCAGGACCAGGCGCTGCGACGTGAGCAAGGTCAAACAGTGCAGCGGCAGGTCCCACAGGGAAACAGGAATGAACCTCGAGAGGTGGCTGTTGCCATCGTTATGGAGCTTTCTATTCTTGACCTTGTGCCGGTCCGCGTCGGACAGAGCACCTCAGATTCATTCGCTGCCTCCCACGAACTTATCCAGTCCGCGGACAAACTCGGCTACACCCGCTACTGGGTCGCCGAACATCACAACATGCCCTCGATCGCCTCAACGATGCCGGGCGCCGAACTCATGTACCTCGGCCAGGGAACCGAGCGCATTCGGCTTGGGTCCGGCGGTGTGATGCTGCCCAACCACGCTCCTCTGGCCGTCGCGGAACTTTTCTCCCTCCTCTCGGCGGTCTACGGCGACCGCATCGACCTGGGGATCGGACGGGCACCCGGCACAGACCCGATCACCTCTGCCGCCATGAGGGGCCACCTCGGCGAAGGGCGAATGGTTGATCGTGAGGGGCGAACTGTCGATCCTGTCGAACAGTTCCCACAGCACGTCATCGATACATTGACCCTGATGAAACCCGAAGGGCTGCGCATTCCGCTTCACGGCGGACGCGAGCACGTCCTGCATGCGACGCCTGCGGCAGTGCCGGGATCGCAGCCGTTGCCGTGGCTGCTGGGTTCGTCCGGTTACTCCGCGCGCTTGGCTGCCCAACTGGGCATGCCCTATGTCTTCGCCAATCACTTCGCGGCGGGTGCCACGACCGGAATGAAGATCTACCGCGACAATTTCACCCCGGGTGCCTATGGAGACAAGCCGCAGACCTTCGTCACGGTCAACGCTGTGGTCTCGCCGACCGAGGAGGAAGCTCAGCTGCGCTCGGAGCCGTTCCTCCTGCAGATGTCACGTCTGCGGACCGGCGGACGGATGGAACCGCTGCGGTTGGCCGGCGACGATGTCCGTGCAGTCAGGACCGATCAGGAACGAATGGTCGGCGAAGAGATGTCAGAGAACTGGATCATCGGAGATGCCGCATCCGCAAAGGCGCAGCTCGAAGAACTCGCCAGCCGGTTCGAGGTCGACGAGATCATGATCCAGCCCGTCGCAGGAGCGATGGAGGGGGAGGACTTCCGTCAGGACGCCGCCCGGATCCAGTCTCTTGAGCTGCTGGCAGCCGAGTTCCTCAACTGATGGCAACGGCACTGAGCTGAGCAACATCATACTGAGCTGGACAACACCGTACTGAGCTGAAGGCGGCGTCCCGAACTGAGGACGTCGCCTTCAGGCCAGTGCTCGGCCGAAGTCTCATCTCTATATCGATTCGGACAAGTACACTTCTTTTCATCCTTGCGTCACGATATCCTGCCACAGTGTCAGCATTGCT
>JAKDSA010000037.1 GCA_030457025.1 Brevibacterium sp.
GCTCCCCGGTGTTGGCCCCCCTCCCCAACTTGGCCTACATAAAAATTTTCGTCCCCCCCCCAATTATCGCTCGGGGGGGGTGTTAACCACCCCCCCCCCACTCCACATCAGTTGTGAGATTGCGCCCCGGGCAGTGGGCCCGCCCGGGATGCTGAGTCTCGAAGGATTCAGCGTTCGCGCTCTCCGTCGCGATCGCGGGCGGCACGGTTGACCGCCGAAACGACAGCCTTGAGGGAGGCCTTCGTGATGTTCGAGTGCAGCCCCGCTCCCCAGACCACGCGGTCTTCGACAGCGAGCTCGACATAGGCCGCAGCCATCGTGTCCGCACCCGAGCCGATCGCATGCTCGTGGTAGTCCTGGAGTCGCAGGTCGACGTCGAAGTTGTCGATGAGGATCTTCACGAGTGCGTCGATCGGACCCTTGCCGCGGCCTTCGTAGGTGCGCTCCTGGCCGTCGACGATGAGGTCGACTTCGATGCGCTCGGAATTTCCTGACTCGTCGACCGAACCCGAATCCGTGCGCAGTCCCACGATCTGGAACCGGCCCCACGCCCTGTCCGGATCGTCGCTGGGCAGGTACTCGTAGTTGAAGATGCGGCGGATCTCCTCGGCGGAGACCTCTCCCCCACCCTCGGTGTGCTGCTGCACGGCACGGGAGAATTCGACCTGCATGCGGCGCGGCAGGTCCAGACCGTACTCGCTCTTGAGCAGGTAGGTGACTCCGCCCTTGCCGGACTGGGAGTTCACGCGGATGATCGCCTCGTAGGAGCGGCCCAGGTCCTTGGGGTCGACCGGCAGGTAGGGCATGTCCCACTCCATCAGATCGACGGGCACGCCCTGTGCGTTCGCGTTCTTCTCACGGTCGGCGAAGGCCTTGTTGATGGCGTCCTGATGCGAGCCGGAGAACGAGGTGAAGACGAGGTCGCCGCCGTAGGGGTGGCGCTCGTGGACGCCGATCTGGTTGCATTCGGTCACGGTGTGGACGACCTCGTCGATGTCGGAGAAGTCCAGCTCCGGATCGACGCCCTGAGTGTAGAGGTTCAGCGCCACGGTGACGAGGTCGAGGTTTCCTGTGCGCTCTCCGTTGCCGAAGAGGCAGCCTTCGATCCTGTCGGCACCGGCCATGATGCCCATCTCCGCCGCGGCCACACCGGTTCCACGATCGTTATGGGGGTGCAGGGACACTGCCACCTCGTCACGGTAGGGCATGTGCCGGCAGAACCATTCGATCTGGTCGGCGTAGGTGTTCGGGGTGCCGCGCTCGACCGTGGCGGGCAGGTTGACGACCGTCTCGCGTCCGGAGGCCGGCTGCCACATGTCGAGGACGCTGCCGACGATGTCGAGGGCGAACTCGGGTTCGGTGTCGACGAAGATCTCGGGTGAGTACTGGTAGCCGAAGTCGGCGTCGCCGAGGAGAGACTCGGCGTGCTTCATGACCGCTTGGGTGCCGCGGGTGGCGATGTCGCGAGTCTGATCGAAGCCCTCACCGTCGAAGCCGAACACGACCTTGCGGAAGACCGGTGCGGTCGCGTTGTAGAGGTGGACGGTCGGCTTCTGCGCGCCGACGAGGGATTCGACGGTGCGTTCGATGAGGTCCTCGCGGGCCTGGGTGAGCACGGAGATGCGCACATCGTCGGGGATCGCGTCCTGTTCGATGATCTCGCGCACGAAGTCGAAGTCGACCTGGCTGGCTGCGGGGAAGCCGACCTCGATCTCCTTGAAGCCGAGCTTGACGAGGAGGTCGAACATCCTTCGCTTGCGATCGGGTGTCATCGGGTCGATGAGAGCCTGGTTGCCGTCACGCAGATCGGTGCTCAGCCAGCGCGGAGCCTTCCGAATCAGATTGTCGGGCCAGGTGCGGTCGCGCATGTCGAGTGCGATCCGGTCCTGGAAGGACTTGTATTTGCTGAATGGCATTGGAGTGGGCTTCTGCAGTTTCATCGTTCCTCAATCATTGATCGTGTGCTTCATCAGCATAGGAGAACTCCGCGACGAGTGTGCTGTCCGATCAGGACTCGTCGCGGCAAGGAAGGAGGAGCAACCTGTGAGCCACATATTCAACATAGCCCCGGTTGCCCTGCCCGTCCCACACCTGTCCGAATCCTAAGATCGCCGAGGTGGTCGAGAGACGGTGGTCGCCCTAGTCGAGGAAGTCGACCGAGGCGCGTCGCGTGGTGAAGCCGACGCCACTCTCATCGGACTTGCACGTCATGCCCTCGCGGGTCGATGTGCAGGTCATCCCTTCGGCAGTGATCGATTCGCCGTACCCGAGCACTCGGGCGGGGCCGGTCGACCCTGATGCCTCGCGGCAGGAGAAGCCAGCGCCTTCACTGTTGGCCACGACGACCGCTCCCCAGTTCTCCAGCTGGCAGTCGGCGGGCTTTTCAGGGGCCTTGTAGTCGTAGGAGGCGATCACACACCTGGCGCGTTCGGAGTCGATCGTGCAGGAGATGTTGCCGGAGGGAGAGTTGAACGATTCCGCGGCAGCAGGCGGCGACGTCTTCGACCCTTCGGTCTCGGAGCCAGCACCGTCGGAGGAATCCTGCGAAGGTGGCCCGGACGCGGCTTCGTCGTTGCTCTTCGTCGCATCCCAGGCGATGTAACCGACGATCCCGAGAGCTGCCACCAAGGCGATCACGGCCAGCGCCCAGAGCCAGCCCGGCACCTTCTTCGTCTCGGGATCACGCCGGTGGGGCCCGCCTGGCCCTGCAGGCCCCCCGGGGCCGTATCCCCCTCCGCCTGGCTCTCCGGGGCCGTATCCGCCGGGGCCGCTCAAACCACCACCGGGACCGTTGGCTCCGCTGGGAGGGCCGGAGCCACCGTTTCCTGCATAGGCAGCTGCGGCGTGTGGGGCGTGGGCTGATGCACCGGTGGGCACGTGCGACTCGCTTCCAGGGTGTTCGGCGGGCTGAGGACGAGGGACCGGCGCTCGGGGTGGCATCCCAGCGCTGGCAGGGGGCCCGGGTGCCCCGAAATCGCCGCCCCACGGTTCGGGATGCGGCGGAGGCGCGGCTGAGGAACCCAGCGGATTCCACTGCCTGGGCGCGGAGGCGGCTTCCGCCTCGGCGATGTCCTCGGACTTGACTTTTCGTGGTGTCGGATCATTGTCAGCGGATTCGTCGTTCTCCGCTGCGGCAAGCTGGCGCAGCTCTTCGAGGCTGAGAACCTCGGTGGCCTCAGCCCCGTCGGAGGACGCCATCGACCGGAGTCTGGCCAGTTCGTCCGGACTGAGTGCTTGGGTCGAACCATCCGCGGCCGGTGATTTGTCCTGGTCGATGAACAACTGCGTTGTGATCGAATCCGGAGACTCCTCGGCCGGTCTCCGCCGCCCGGGGCGCGGAGGGTGGTTCGGCACAGGTGGAATGCTCATGGGCTCATTTTCGCATAGTCACTTCCGCGGCGTTCTCAAGGTTCGTGAGATGATGACCTCATGTTCAGTGGTGGAACCCGGACCGGAACCGGCCTGACGGTCGCCGTTCTGGCGCTGACGCTGTCGTCATGCGCAACGCCGCCCGACAGCGAAGACGATGATGTTGTGCCTGCTCAGTCCCTGATAGTCGCAGCGCCCGCACAGCAGAACGAGGTCGGTGATTTCGCCGCCCCCGCACAGATGCCGCCGTCCGGAGCCGAACCCACAGAAGCGGCGGGCCCCGCCCACCCTGTTCCGGTCCCCGGGCTCGGCCCGGAGACAGCCGCGCAGATTCCGGCCGAGACTTCTCAGGTCCTCGTCGCCAGCGGGCCGGATGCGAGGTCCGATTCCGGGCAGCTGAGTTTCTTCTCCTTTGACGACGAGTCATGGAAGAAGCTCAAGACCTTCGACATCCACAATGGGAAGAAGGGCTGGCTGGCCGATCGACGTGAGGGCGACAAGACAACGCCGATCGGTGTCTTCACACTCAGCGATGCGGGTGGGTACAAACAGGACCCGGGGACGAAGCTCCCCTATACCCAGGATGATCGACTTCCGTCATCGGCGACAGTGACCTACGGGCCCGAGTACGAACGGGTCTTCGACTACATCATCGCGATCGACTACAACCGCCTGCCGGGCACACCGCCCACCGACAGGACTCGCCCGCTGGGGTGGGACAAAGGCGGTGGGATCTGGCTGCATCTCGATCATGATTCGGGAACGAACGGCTGCGTGACCCTCGAGGAGGAGGACCTCAAGTGGATCCTAGAGACCATCGACCCCGATGCCCATCCGCGCATCGCCATGGGGCCCGAATCCCAGCTGCAGAAGTAGAGGAACCGCAATGCGAGAGCTCGTCATCTCCCTCGTGCAGACGATCAACGGATCGTATGCCCAGGACAGTTGGTCGACGGGGGTGTCCACAGAAGCCGATTTCGACTACTTCATATCCCTGCGCAAGCAGGCAGGTGCCATCATCATCGACCGCAGGACCGCGCTCAACCCCGCCTTGCCCGTCATCAACGCACCGGGCAAAGCCCTCGCACACACACCCGTGCACGTGCTCACCGAATCGGATCCAGCCCAACTGAGCAAGCAGCTCGCCGAGGTGGGGTTGGACTACCGAGCTCAGCACTTCACTCCCGGCACGCTCACTCAGGTGCTCGAAGCCATCGAGTCCACGAGTGACACCCTGGTGTGCGAGTCCGGTCCCAATCTGGCCTACCGCCTCCTCGACGCCTACCCCGGCGCCGAACTGCACCTGAGCCTCAGCCCGCTCTACAGCCGAAACGCCGGCAGCCACTTCTCCCAGCTCGAGGCCGATCTCAACCTGCGGCTCATCGATGTGCGAACCGCCGATGACCAGGTCTTCCTCCGCTACGCCAAGGCCTGACCTCCTCTCGACCCGAACCGTCTCGGCCCGACCCCTTCTCGGCCCGAATCTAAGCGTGCACCTGTGTGCTGATCTCGTGCTCCTCCGGTCGAGACAGGACAGCGATGACAGCGTCGGCGACCGCTGGAAGGCCGATCGTCTCCACTCCCCCGTGCAGATCGTTGCGATCATCACCACCGATGGGTGCCATAACCTTGAGTTCGCGGTAGACCCCGGACCTCGACTCGGCCGCGGCGACCCTGATGAGCATCTCCTGGGCCGCACCGAAGACACTGATCGCTCCGGACCCAACACATGCCTCGACGCTGGCCACACCGTTGAGGGCCAGGTGGCGGACCCGGTCGCTGCCACCCGCATCGGCGAGCCCCTCCGAGACGGTGCAGGCGCTGAAATGACCACGGAGGTAGGAGGTGTAGTCCTGGTCGAAGGCGTCGATCCCGCGATCGATCATCGCCTCGTCTACATACCATCCGCCGACAGCTGCGATGACCGCATCGACCGGAGGTGCGCCGACCCGGTGAAGCTCGTCGATGACGGTCTGCGGTCGATCCACCCACCTCGGCACGACGATGGGAGCATACGGTGTCGCCTCGTCTCGCTGCGAGCGGACGACGCCGGTGATGCGGTGCTTCGCTGACAGATGGTGGGCCAGGCCTGTTCCGACATGGCCGGAGGCGCCGAAGATGAGGATGTGCATATCCCGAGTCTATTTGCTGAGGCCGCCGATGTCCGACCGTGCGGTGAGCGAGGGCGAGAGGGGCACCGGGAGCGATAGGGTGCTGTCACAACCGCTTCCCCACCGTCGAAGGACCTCATGGCCGATCAGCATGAACTCACCAGGCTCGAGCGGCTCCTCGACCGATTCGCCAACCGGCATCTGGCCTCGGTGCCCGGCGGGATGCGGGAGTTCCTCGTCTTCGGGATCAAACAGGCCTGGGCCTGTCTGTTCGGGGCTCTCATGCTCCTGTCAATCGTCATCACAGCCTGGTGGTACCCGGACGGAGCGAGCCTGGCCCGCAACGACTTCCTCGTGCTCCTGGCCGTTCTGATCCAGATGGCGATGCTCGTACTGCGCCTGGAGACGGGGCGAGAACTCTGGGTCATCGTGCTGTTCCACATCGTGGGCACTGGAATGGAGATCTTCAAGACCTCGGTGGGCTCCTGGAACTATGCGCCCGGCGGTGTCCTCCACATCGCTGCTGTCCCCTTGTTCACAGGATTCATGTACGCCGCGGTCGGCTCCTACATCGTGCGCGTCTATCGGCTCTTCGACTTGCGGTTCAGCCGTTACCCGCCGAGGTGGATCACCGCAGTCATCGCCACGGCGATCTATATCAATTTCTTCACCCACCACTATGTCGTCGATGTGCGCCTGTTCCTCGTTCTGGCCGTCGTGGTGGCCTTCTTTCGGTGTCGGATGCACTTCCATGTGCACAGACTGACTCTGCGCATGCCGATCCTCGTGGCGTTCGTGCTGGTGGCCTTCTTCATCTGGATCGCTGAGAACATCGGCACCGCCGCCGGTGCGTGGCTCTACCCGTCCCAGCTGGACGGGTGGCAGATGGTGCCGGTGACCAAGCTCGTGGCGTGGTTCCTGCTGATGATGATCTCCGTTGTCCTCGTCACCTTCGTCTACCCACCCAAACCGCCTGATGAGGCCAGCTCACCTGATAATCTGAGCTGACACTCAGACACTGTCGAAGGAGACTCATGGCAGACGCGGACTCAGAGGACTCCAGTGCCCTGGCGGCAGCGGTCCGTCCGGCGACCGGTTCACATCGCTTCGTGAGCGCGAAGGTCCTCATCCGCATCGTCGCGGCAGTCCTCGTCCTCCTCCTCATCCTCACCCTGCTCGGAATCTTCCTCGTGCGCCGGTCCTTCCCCACCACCGACGGCGATATCTCCCTCCCGGGTCTCGACGCCGAGGTCAGCGTCACCCGCGACGACGCGGGAATCCCGACCATTGAGGCAAGCACCTCCCACGACCTCTTCATGGCCCAGGGCTTCGTGCATGCCCAGGACCGGTTCTGGGAGATGGACTTCCGCAGGCATGTGACTGCGGGACGACTCTCGGAGCTCTTCGGAGAGTCTCAGTTCGGCACCGATTCGTTCATTCGCACACTGGGGTGGAGGAAGGTCGCCGAGGCGGAGGTCGCGGCACTCGATGACAAGACGCGCGCGTATTACGAGGCCTATGCCGAGGGTGTGAACTCCTACCTCAAGGACAAATCCCCCACCGAGGTGTCGCTTGAATATGGGATCGTCGGTCTCCAATCCGGTGGAGTTGAGATCGAGGAGTGGACTCCTGTCGACAGTGTCTCCTGGCTCAAGGCCATGGCCTGGGACCTGCGCTCGAACGTCGAAGACGAGATCGATCGGGCGATCAGCACGACCACGCTTGACGACAAGCAGATGGCCGAGGCCTTTCCCGACTACCCATACGACACGCGCCCGACGATCATCGGCGGCAATGCCGGTGCCAAAGCCGGCACGGCCAAGCGCACGAACAGCGACAGCACCGAATCTGCTCCCGATGATGAGCCGCAGGCCGGCGGCGAGGTGACGCCGGCGCCGACGCGGCAACCAGGAGACGAGACAGCGACGAAGACTCCCAGCAACCTCGGCGAGCTCAAGAAGCATCTGCGGTCGTTGCCGACGCTCCTGGGAATGAACAGTCACGACATCGGGTCGAACTCGTGGGTGGTCTCCGGTGAGCACACCGCGACAGGCGCCCCGCTGCTGGCCAATGATCCGCACCTGGCCCCTGCCATGCCCTCGGTGTGGCATCAGATCGGCCTGCGCTGCACGACGATCACGCCCGAATGCCCCTTCGACGTGTCCGGGTTCTCTTTCTCCGGACTGCCCGGAATCATCATCGGCCACAATCAGAGCATCGCCTGGGGACTGACGAACCTGGGACCCGACGTCGCCGACCTCGTCGTCGAGAAGGTCCGCGACGGCGAAGTGGTGCGTGACTCCGGGAACGAACCCGTGACCACGCGCAGGGAGACCATCGAGATCGCGAAGCAGGAACCGCAGACGATCACGATCCGGTCGACGAGCAACGGCCCTATCATCTCCGATCTCAACGGCCCCTACCGCAACGTGCTCGACGCATCGACCGGGGCGGATACCGCGGACACGAATTCAGGTCCAGCCGACGAGCACTATCAGCTGGCGCTGCAATGGACCGCGTTGGAGCCGGGCAACACCGCGTCGGCGATCTTCGGGCTCAATGCGGCGACGAACTGGAAGGAATTCCGGCAGGCCGCTTCGCTCTTCGACGTGCCTGCCCAGAACCTCATCTACGCGGACACCGACGGCAACATCGGCTACCAGGCGCCGGGCAGGATTCCCAAACGGGGCGAGGGCGACGGCATGCTGCCCCGGCACGGGTGGAAGACCGACGAGGACTGGCAGGGCTACATCGACTTCGAGGACCTGCCGAGTCTGTACAACCCCGACCGCGGATGGATCGTGACGGCGAACAACCCGGTGACCCGCCCCGGAGATTCCGTCCAACTGAGCAATGACTTCGACGACGGGGACCGAGCTCGGAGAATCACGAAGCTGCTCCAGGACACAATCGAAGACGGCGATGTCACGACCGAGGACATGTCGCGCATCCAGGGCGACGATCTCAACCCTCTTGCGCTGACGATCATTCCCCTGCTGCTCGATATCGAGGCCGACGGGGGCAGCGACATCGCGGTAGCCCAGGACCTGCTGGCGGACTGGAACGGCCACGATGATGCCCACAGTGCCGCCGCGGCCTACTTCAATGTGCTCTTCAAGACGATCCTTGACGAGGTGTTCGCTCCGAAGCTGCCCGATGAGGTGCCCCCGGCCGGCGGATCGCACTGGTACCTGGTCACCAAGAACCTGCTGAAGGAGCCCGACTCACATTGGTGGGCCGACAGCGAGGTCGACGATCGGGACGAAGCGCTGGCCCGGGCCATGGACTCGGCGTGGAAGACGACCGAGGATCTGCTCGGCCCCGAACCCGTGACCTGGCGCTGGGGCATACTGCACAGGCTGACCACCCGCAACGCCAGCCTCGGCGAATCCGGCATCAAGGCCGTTGAAAGGCTGTTCAATCGAGGCCCCTACGAGGTCTCGGGCGGGTCGGGAGAAGTCAATGCCACCGGCTGGGACGCCTCTGTGGGATTCGAGACGAACTGGGTGCCCTCGATGCGCCAGATCGTCGACCTTGAGAACTTCAATCACTCCAGGTGGATCAATCTCACAGGCGCCTCGGGGCATGCCTTCCACCCGCACTATGCGGATCAGACCGATGAATGGGCCGCCAACACGACCCGGCCCTGGCCGTACACGCCCGATGCTCTGGACCGGCACACCGACGATTCGCTGGTACTGCGGCCCTGAGGATCGGGCGACGTGCTCAGACCCTGTGATCAGGCCTTGGGCAAGATCTTCGCCTCGAGGAAGTTCGCCACATCGTCTTCCCAACGGACGGGGTCGATGTTCCATTCCTTGGTGTGGCGGGCCTGGTCGTAGACGGGCATCGTCACCAGGTCACGACGCACCGAGGCCAGCGCGTGGGACGGCGAGGCGGGGACGAATTCGTCATCATCGGAGTGGATGAGCAGGACCGGAACGTCGAGCTCCGCAGCGCGGGTCACCCAGTCCAGCCTGCCCAGGTCCAAGGGGGTCTGCAGCCCGGTGATCGGGCGCGCCCACGGTTGGGTGATCATCTCCAGAGTGAGCTTGGCGATCGGCGTCGGCAGCATGTTGCGGCGGGCCTGCCCGTCGAGGACATTCACCCAGTCGACGACGGGTCCGTCGAGGACGAGTGACTTGACGTATCGTCTGTTCCGACCGCGGGAAGCCGCCTGCAGTGCAATGGCTCCTCCCATCGACCAGCCGAAGAGCACGACATTGCGGGCGCCGCGCGAGACAGCGAAGTCGATGGCTGCGTCCACATCGATCCACTCGGTGTCGCCGAGGCCGTAACGGGACGTGGTCTCGACCCTGACCTCGGCGTCATTGCGGTAGGACATGGCGATCGCGGGGACGCCCAGTGTGTTGAGGATTGGGGCGGCGCGCAGACCCTCGGCGCGTGTGCTGGCACGACCGTGGACGAGGATCGCCCACGTGTCATGGGGTTCGGGGTAATCGGTGGGCAGCAGCCAGGCAGGCAATCTGCCGGCATCGGATTCGATCTCGATGTCCTCGGACTTCACCCCTGCCGCCAGCGGCTCCGGATACACGATCCCGGTCCAGCGGCCGTGAGAGGCACGTTTGATGTCCCCGCGGGTGACCGAGAGGATCTCTCGGGAGACGGTTCTCGAACGCGGGTCGTATTCGACGATGTCGCCGATCACAGCATGGCCTGCACCCTGGTTGAAGTAGAGGCCATAGGTGCCGCGTACAGTCGTCTCCTCATCGGCCGGCAGGTGAATGCGCATATTCGGCGGAAAACCGTCGATGTGGAGAATCTCGAGCTCTTCCGGCGCGTTCTCGGGAACGACGATTCTGCGTGCGAAATAGGCGGCCAGCCCCGAGGACGCCACCGAGATCACAGCGCCGATCCCAGCACCGACACCCACCGATGCCAGAAGCAGGCGAGTCGGGATTTTCGTGTCGCGAACCATGAATACCTCCTGACTTCATTGTCACCCAAGGAATGAGAAGTCTCCAAACGCTGTTGTGCAGGTCAGAGGGCCCTCAGCGCCCGCGTGCTGCCGCATCAGCCATCGCCGGGCACAGACTACTGCGAGTCCCGGCGCAGTGAGACAATGGACTGCAGCAGAAATCGACAAGCACCGGAGGTCACGATGAGTCAGTCGCCGAACGTCAATGCAGAAACCAATTCCGACGAAGTCCGCTGGCAGGATGTGCTCAGCCCCGAGGAGTTCGCGGTGCTGCGGCAGGGCGGCACGGAGCGTCCGTTCACCGGCGAATACGTCGACACGACCACGGTGGGAATGTACCAGTGCCGTGCGTGCGGAGCGGATCTGTTCCCCTCCGACACCAAATTCTCTTCGCACTGCGGGTGGCCTTCCTTCTACGCTCCCCTGGCCGAAGACCGGGTCCGCTACCTCCGCGACTCCTCGATGGGCATGGAGCGCATCGAGGTCCGGTGCGCGAACTGCGATTCGCACATGGGCCACCTGTTCGAGGGCGAAGGGTACGACACCCCCACCGACCAGCGCTACTGCCTGAACTCGGTCTCCCTGCGACTCATCGACGGCCAGGAGTGAGCCAAGGATCGCGGCTCGTCGTCAAGACATTCGACGAGCTGACGATCGAGGAACTCTACGGGATCATGCAGCTGCGATCCCAGGTCTTCGTCGTCGAGCAGAACTGCGTCTTCCTCGACCAGGACGGCGTGGACACGCTGCCGCAGACACTGCATACCTTCTATCCCGACCATGTCCGGACCATGCAAGACACCCACGGCGCCGAGGTGGGCCGCAGTCTTGCACCGAAGGCCTACGCCCGCATGCTGCCGCCGGACTTCCCCGACGGTCCCGCATTCGAGCCGGGGGCCCGCAGCATCAGTCGCGTTGTGACGAACCCGCAGGCGCGCGGCGGCGGCTGGGCACGAAGCCTCATCGGCGAGCTCGTGGCCGGACACAGGCAGCAGCTGCTGACGCTGAATGCCCAGACCCACCTCGAAGCGTTCTACTCGAGCTTCGGATTCAGCCCGAATGGTCCGCGGTTCTTCGAGGACGGGATCGAGCACACCCCGATGGCACGCCCTGCCGACGCCTGAGAAGTCTGCACTGTCTGCGCGGGAGGCGTCGACCGCGTCGATGATCCGCGTCATCGTGGAATGGAGATCGCGCAGATCTGCCTCACCCATCTCGAGTTTGGCCATCATCTGCCCCGGGACTGCTTCGGCCGTTTCCCGCAGCTTCGCACCGGTGGCAGTCAATGAGACTTCAACGATCCGCTCATCATGACTGCTGCGCCGTTCCTCGACGTAGTCCAATCCTTCGAGCCTCTTGATCAGCGGCGATACCGTTGCGGCTTCGAGGCGGAGCAGCTCGGCGATCGTCCCCACCGACAGTGTCTCGTGCTGCCACAGGGCCAGCATGGCCAGGCACTGAGAGTGGGTGAGGTGAAGGAGGTTCGAGCACCGACCGATAGGCGGAGACCGCTCCCCCGCGAGGCGATCGCCAGGGCAAAGCAGATCTGACTCTCCAGAGCCAGCGGGTCGTGAGCGCTCGACATTGCTTCTTCGGCCTCTCGGCGAGACTGCCCACTCAGTTCGTGCACTCACGATTGGGTACACTGAACGTATTGTGTTCGCCTCGACCGGGCACCAGCTGGCCCCGGCTCGACACCATCGAATGGACTCGCATGTCAGACCCTCAGGACCCTCAGCGGCGCGTTGCCTGGCTCAACCGTTTCTTCCGCAAAATCGTCGGTCCTGCACACGTCGACAATTCGCGGCCCGGCGGCTACTACGAGAACGAGCACCTCCGCCACGAGCGACTCGACGCCATGGGCCTGGAAATGCGCACGGATGCCAATGGCCACTCGTATGTGGTGGAGAAGAAGAAGCCCGAATGATCAGGCTGCGACGGAGACGCTCAACCGAGCGCAGAGCCGAATCCTCTGAGACGAAGCTCCACGCAGAGTTCGCATTCCGCGCTCCAGGTTCGAGAAACATCTCCGGACGTCCGCAGTAGGCCTCCGCAAACCCATCGACGCAGTCGAAGGGAATCGGCACGGTCTCGACTCATCTCGGCCAGACCGGCGCCGAGGTCCTGCCATTGGTGGATCGAGAATGTCGACAGCGCGGCGTCGACTGCCGGCGTCTGATTCGGCCTCCGCTGCGCCCGCATCGCCGCCGAGGGCTCTGCTGCGGTGACTTCTCCGCCCGGGCGCCCAAACACGGCCGCGGGCACTACCGTGGCCGCGCGCACTACCGACCGGAAACGCAGTAGGGGCTGCAGCAGGGCGGTCTCCCCTGCCGCAGTCCCGAGCCGCGGCCTCAGC
Source organism: Brevibacterium sp. (assembly GCA_030457025.1). Taxonomy (GTDB): domain Bacteria; phylum Actinomycetota; class Actinomycetes; order Actinomycetales; family Brevibacteriaceae; genus Brevibacterium. Next base: position 12,776 of record JAKDSA010000037.1, read on the forward strand.
GCCAGTCGGTGATGATGTCGACGAGTTCGCGGAGCGGACCGGTGTAGAAAGGGACCTCTTCGCGCACGTGCAGGCGCGCCTCGGTATTGCGCAGATCGCGCATGAGGTCGACGATGCGATGAAGTTCGGGGGCCTCGAAGGCCAGCAGCCATTCGTAGTCGCCGAGAGCGAAGGAGGCGATGGTGTTGGCCTTGATGTCTTTGTAGCCTGCGGCGGCCATGCCATGATCGCGCAGCATCTTCGAGCGCTCCGCGGGATCGAGGAGATACCAGTCGTAGGACCGCACGAAGGGGTATACGCAGATGTACTTGCCCGGCACGTCGTCTGTCAGCAGCGCCGGCAGGTGCGCCTTGTTGAATTCGGCCGGACGGTGCAGTCCCACGACCGACCAGATCGGTTCGAGGACTCCGCCCAACATGCTGCGACGCACTGCCGAGTAGGCGGCCTGGACGAGTTCGATGCTCGGCGCATGCCACCAGAACATCACATCGGCATCTGCGCGCAGGGCGGAGACGTCATAGACTCCGCGGACGACCAGCCCCTGGTCCTTCAGCGGGGCGAGTGCTGCGTGGACGTCGTCGGCGAGTTCGGCTCGGTCGGCGTCGCCGAGCTCACCGGCCGACGCGAAGACCGAGTACGCGATATAGCGCGTCTCATTGTTCGCCAGCTCGATCTGCTCGTCACTGGGTTTTGAGTATTCGCTCATTCCTGCTCCTTCTTCTGTGTATGTCGGTGCTTCTGCACGGTGATTCGGTCGTCAGTTCTTGGGGTCAGGCCCGGGTGGATGTGATTCTCGCAGCGACAGTCTCGGCACGGTCGATGCAGGCAGGGATGCCCACACCGAAATATGCCGAACCTGCCAGTTCGAGCCCGGAGATGCCGGCGATCTCCTCATCGATTCGCGCGACCTTTTCGCCATGACCAGGCAGGTACTGCGGCAGAGCGCATTCCCACCGGTGGGCCTCGGCCGCGATGAGCCGATCCGATCCTCGATCGACGATCCTCTGCCAGTCCTCGAAGGCACGTGCGACGAGCTGTTCGTCATCGCAGTCCTGCCAGCCTCCGGGCCCGTCCCCGTAGCGTCCGATGCTCATCCTGATCAGGGCGGTGCCCTCGGGAATGCGCTCACGCATCCAGGGCCACTTGTTCGACACGAATGTCGAGGCCTTGATGAATGATTTCTCGGTCGGCGGGACGAGGAATCCGGATCCTTCGAGTTCGCGATCCCCGATATCCACGAGGGCGGGGACCAGAGCGGTCGAAGCGTAGGGCACGGATGCGAGCATCGAGGCGGACGCAGGAGCCGCCTCGGCGATGAGATCCTTCGTCACATGTGCGGGGGTGGCCAGCACGAGGGCGTCGGAGCGCAGGCTGGACTCCGCGGTCGCCACCGTCCACCGGCCGTTGTCGACCTGCACGGAGGTCACGTGGGTATCGGTATGGATGGCGCCGCCGTGGTCCCGGATGCGCTTCTCGAGCGCTGGAACCAGACGATTGATCCCTCCGACGAGACTCATGAAAACCGGTTGCGGGCTCTCGCCCTCCGCCAGCGCAGCGGACTGCGCATCGCGCGCGGCGAGCAGACTCTGAACGAGCTCGAGCACCGAGGTTCCCGCAACCGCAGCCGGCAACAGAGCAGGCACCGTCGAGGCCAGTGACAGGTCACGGCACCGTCCCGCATACACTCCCCCGAGCAGCGGGTCGATGAGAGTGTCAACGAGGTCCCCGCCGAGGCGGTCGGCCAGGAAGTCCCCCAACGACACGTCATGAGCGTCGATCGGCCCTGCGATGACCTCGCGAGCGACCCTGTCGCTGGCTGCGTCTCCGAGAAGGTCCCTGACCTCGGCCGCGTCTCCTGGCACTCCCATCACTGTGCGTTTGGGGATGGCGTGCAGGCTGCCGTTCGACAGGACTCGGGAGCTGTGCGCAGTCGAGGGGAATTCGACGTCCAAACCGAGCTCGGCGGCGAGGTCCTTCGTCTCCCTGCGCCGGTACAGACTGGCTTCCGCTCCGGTGTCGAGGCCCACGGGCACAGTCTCGTCCAGAGTCGTCGAGTGCAGACACCCGCCGAGGCGAGCATCAGCTTCGACGAGGGTGACCTCATGGTCGGGGGCAAGACGGTATGCGGTGACGAGACCGGAGATGCCTCCCCCGACGATCGTGATGTGACTCATCGCCTCAGCCCCGTGCACCCAGGATCTCTTCGGAGATGCGGTGGACTTCGGCCACGATCCGTCCGGGGACTTCGGGGTCCGTATCGGGCAGAACTCCGTGACCGAGGTTGAAGACGAATCCTGCTTCATGTTCGAGGCCCTGTCTCACGATCTCCTCGATGCGCGGTGCCAGTGCCTCCCAGGGAGCGAAGAGCAGTGCCGGATCGAGGTTGCCCTGCAGAGGCTGCCCCGGCTGCACACGTGTCGAGGCATCGGCCAGATCAACCCGGAAGTCAACGCCGACGCCTGTGGAACCGGCCCGTGACATGGAGGTCAGGAGCTCACCGGTCTGCACACCGAAATGGATGCTCGGCACCTCGTGATGGCGCAGCGATTCGAAGACCGAGGTGGAGTGCTCGAGGACGTGGGCCTCATAGTCACGTCGGGACAGGTATCCGGCCCAGGAGTCGAAGAGCTGGAACGCAGAGGCTCCGGCATCCAGTTGAACGTCGAGGAATGTCGATGAGATTCGAGCGAGCTTGCTCAGCAGCAAGGAGAAGGTCTCCGGCTCGGAGGCCATGAGGGATTTGGTCTTCTCATGGTTCTTGCTCGGCCCACCCTCGATGAGGTAGCTGGCCAGCGTGAACGGAGCGCCTGCGAAGCCGATGAGCGGGGTCGCTTGGCCCAGCTCTTCGAGGATCCGGCCGATGGATTCCGCGATGTCGGGGATCTGATCCGGTTCGAGCTCGGACAGTGCTTCGACGTCGGCACGGGTGCGGATCGGGTTCGCGATCACGGGTCCTGTGCCGGGGACGATCTCGACATCGACGCCGGCCGCCTGCAGAGGGACGACGATGTCGGAGAAGAAGATGGCCGCGTCCACACCATGGCGGCGAACCGGCTGCAGCGTGATCTCTGAGACGAGTTGCGGGTCACGGCAGGCATCGAGCATCGCAGTGCCAGCACGCAGCTCGCGATACTCGGGAAGGGATCGGCCAGCCTGCCGCATGAACCAGACTGGAGTGTGTGCAATCCGCTCTCCGCGCAGGGCGGGCAACAAGGTTGAAGTCATGTCCCCATCCTCCCATCCCGAACTGATCGATGCCCACCGGTTTCCGGTTTCAAGACGCGGCGTCTTGATCGGGGGTCTGGAGCGATCATGAACGGGGGGCCGGGAAGAAATCTCTTGGCACCGTCACGGCGTGGACGGTTCTCCTCCCCCGTGGCCTGATCTATCGTGGCAAGTGTGGTCAGCACCTCACCTCTCAATCGCATCCCGGCAGAGTTCTCCGCCGTGACATCCGTTCTGCGCGAAGCGCGGAACACGAACAACGTGTCGATCTCCGAGATAACTGCGCCGGCTCGCCTGGCGCCGTATTCTTTTGCCCTGGGAGCCGAAGTCAGTGCCGATGAGACCTTCCTGCGGGCCAGTGGCGATGCGATCGAGGAATTGGCGACCGGGCGCATCGTCGTCCTCTACGACCCCAGCTCTCCCGAGGAATGGGAAGGGCAGTTCCGCGTCGTGTCCTATATCCGCGCCGAACTCGAACACGAGCTCGGCAATGAGACGATGCTCGGTCCCGTCGCCTGGACCTGGCTCGAAGAGGCGCTCGAGGCCAACGACTGCGAGGTCGTCGCCGCCGGTGGCACAACCACCCGCGTCCTCTCAGAGAGCTTCGGGACTCTCGCCGAGAGACCGTCCACGATAGACTTGGAGCTGCGCGCTTCATGGACCCCCGTGATCGCGGAGCCGGAACTGATCGGCGATCACTTCGAAGCCTGGATCGATCTGCTATGCACAGTTGCCGGACTGCCACCGCTTCCTGAAGGAGTTTCAGCCCTGCCTGGGCGACGTCGATGACAACCGAACTACCGCTTTTGGCCACACCCGCTCACGGCGTCCCACCCCTCGTCGACACCTCCGAGGAATTCTCCACGGCATGTCGAGAGATCGCGCTCGGATCCGGCCCCATCGCCATCGATGCCGAACGCGCCTCGGGCATCAGGTACGGCCAACGTGCGTTCCTCGTGCAGCTGCGCCGCGCGGAGTCGGGCACTTTCCTCCTCGACTCAGAACTGCTCGCGGATCTCAGTCCGCTCAACTCCGCTTTCGGCGACGAGGAATGGGTCATCCACTCGGCGACTCAGGACCTGCCCTGTCTGCAGGAGCGTGGAATGAAGCCTGCTGCTCTCTTCGACACCGAACTCGCCGCCCGCATCCTCGGATGGGAGAAGTTCGGTCTGGCAGCCGTGGCAGAGAGGACTCTCGGCATTCGCCTGGCCAAGGAGCATTCGGCGGCTGACTGGTCGAAGCGCCCGCTACCGGAGGAATGGCTCAACTATGCCGCCCTCGACGTCGAGGTTCTGCTGCCCATTCGCGACATCCTCCACGAAGCGCTCGTCGAAGCCGGCAGGTGGGAGTTCGCCCAGCAGGAATTCGAGCATCTCCTCGACTTCCAACCCAAGCACTACCCCGAGCCCTGGCGCCGGACGCACGGACTGTCCAAACTCAAGTCGCGCAGGGATATGGCCAAGGTGCGGGAGCTGTGGACGGCACGTGATGGTATGGCCGCCGAGTCCGATACTGCACCGTCTCGCATCCTGCGCGACCGTGACCTCGTCGCCTTGGCTCAGTCACGGCCGCACTCGAGTGATGACATCATGGCCAAGTGGCCCAAGCTCTCCCGGTCTGACTCGGGCCGACTCTTCCGGGCCTATCGCAAAGCAAACGGCCTGCCAGCCGACGAGCTTCCCACCCGAAAGGAAACCAGCTCTGCGGCCCGGACGCCATACAACCATACGGACATCAAAGATCGAGTGGCGGCGCTCAGAACGGCGATGGCAGAGCTGGCCGAAGAGCACACAATTCCCCACGACGTGCTGCTGCAGCCGGCAATCGTCAAAGCACTCGCTGCCCAGTCGGGAGTCGACGTCGCGGAGTTCCTCCACGAGCGTGGGGCTCGGCAGTGGCAAATTGAATTGAGCGCGCCGGTGCTCTCCAGCACTCTCGAGGATCTGCCCTCCGCCTAGGCCACACCCGGGCGCAAAGCGCCACGGTGGCTCAGACGGCTCTGCGCGATCCCTGCTGAGCTCGGTTTCTGACGTCAGCAGGCAGAATGTGAACGATCTCGGACACCATGGTCGCCACGTCGAGGCCCGCATATTCGAGGATTTCGTCACGGGTGCCCTGCGGCAGGAACTCGTCGGGAGCACCGAGTTCGAGAACACCGATGCGTGAATCTGCGGCTCGCAGATCGCTGCGGATCTGAGACCCGACTCCCCCGATCTTGACTCCGTCCTCGATCACAGCGACGAGGCTGTGTTCACTGGCCATGTCAATGACGCTGGTCGGCACCGGCAGCACCCAACGTGGGTCGACGATCGTGGAAGCGATGCCTTGCTCGGCCAAGACCTCAGCCGCTTCCTGGGCTCGACCTGCAAACGGTCCGACGGCGACGATGAGCACATCTTTCGCGGCACCTGCGGGAATCTCCCGTAGAACGTCGACACCGTCGTCGAGGCGGTGAAGCGCGGGAATGTCCGTGCCCACACTTCCGCGAGGGAACCGGATCACGGTCGGGGCGTCCTCGATGGCGACAGCTTCCTGAAGCTCTTCGGTCAGACGCGCGGCGTCCCGGGGAGCGGCAAGCTTGAGACCGGGCACGATGCGCAGCATGGCCATATCCCAGATCCCGTGGTGGCTGGCACCATCGGGCCCGGTGATTCCGGCCCGGTCGAGCACGAAGGTCACGCCCTGTCCGTGCAGAGCCACATCCATGAGGATCTGGTCGAAGGCTCGGTTGAGGAACGTGGCATAGAGACACACGATCGGGTGCAGCCCCCCGTAGGAGAGACCAGCTGCCGATGCGACAGCATGCTGTTCTGCAATGCCCACGTCGAATACCCGCTTCGGATATGCCTCGGCGAATTTCGCCAGACCCACCGGCAGGAGCATGGCCGCTGTGACAGCGACGATGTCATCTCGAGACTGCGCAAGCTGCAGAACCTCTTCACCGAACACTGAAGTCCATGAGGCCTGCTTCGATGGGGTCGATCTGCCTGTCAGCGGGTCGATGACGCCAACTGAGTGGAACTGATCGGCATCGTCGTTGACGGCCGGATCGTAGCCCTGGCCCTTCTGCGTGATCATGTGCACAATGACGGGGCCACCGTCGTAGTGTTTCGCCCGCTGCAGTGCTTTCTCAACCATCGGGAGGTCATGCCCATCGACTGGGCCCAGATACTTGATCCCCAGCTCGTCGAACATGCCGGCCTGATCGGCGCTGACCATGTCTTTGAGGCCCCGTTTGACTCCGTGCATGGCGCTGTATGCGGCTCGGCCGGGTGCGCCCGACTGCTGGAGAGTCGACTTTCCCCAGGACAGCAGCTTCTCGTAACCCGAGGTTGTTCGCAGTTCGTCGAGGTGCTCAGCGAATCCGCCCACGGTGGGAGCGTATGAACGGCCGTTGTCGTTGACGACGATGATGAGTTTGCGCGGTGGGGTCGACTTGTCTGCCGCGATCGTGTTGAGGGCTTCCCAGGCCATTCCGCCGGTGAGTGCACCATCACCGATGACGGCGACGACATGGCGGTCGCTCTCCCCTTTGAGCTGATGCGCTTTGGCGATTCCATCGGCCCAGGACAGTGACGCCGAGGCGTGGGAGTTCTCAATCACATCGTGTTCGCTCTCGGCCCTGCTGGGGTATCCCGAGAGCCCGTCACGCTGACGCAGACTTGAGAAGTCGTCGATGCGTCCTGTGAGGAGCTTATGCACGTAGGTCTGGTGACCGACGTCGAAGAGGATGGTGTCGTGTGGAGATTCGAAGATTCGGTGCAGCCCGACCGAGAGTTCAACCACGCCGAGGTTGGGGCCGAGGTGCCCACCCGTGCCGGCGACCGTGGTGACCAGATAGTCTCTGATCTCCTTCGCCAGAACTTCGCATTCGGCATCGTCGAGGTCACGCAGCTGTGATGGCGAGTTGATCGACTCGAGGAATGTCATTCGGCCTCGTTCCTGAACGCAAAATAGGTGGTCTTGTACTGCAGTTTCCGCTCGAATCATCCTAACGCTTCATGGCGCAGAGTTGGTCCTTCCACTGATTGCACACCTCCTGCAAGGGTTGAGTACGGCGCCAAGCGTTGATTGCGGCGCCGACGACGATGTCGCCGGATCGCCTGCGGCACCGAGCACAACCCGCACGAACATGCGGGGACGACGAAGGCCGGTGGGACGAACCCACCGGCCTTTATCGATCGAACGTGACAGCGATAGATCGGATATCGATCAGACACGCTGTCGATCGGCAAGTCGCCGATCAGAGCCGTCGCTGCAGAGGCGACGGCCTCAGATCAGGCAGCTGCGAGTTGACGAAGCACGTACTGCAGGATGCCGCCGTTGCGGTAGTAGTCGGCTTCACCCGGGGTGTCGATGCGCACCACTGCGTCGAAGTCGACGGAGGTTCCGTCTTCCTTCGCGGCCGAGACCTTCACGGTCTTCGGAACGGCGCCGTCGTTGAGCTCGGTGATGCCGGAGATCGCGAAGGTCTCCGTGCCGTCGAGGCCCAGCGAATCAGCCGATTCACCGGCAGGGAACTGCAGCGGCAGGACGCCCATCCCGATGAGGTTCGAGCGATGGATGCGCTCGAAGCTCTCGGTGATGACGGCTTCGACCCCGAGCAGCTTGGTTCCCTTGGCGGCCCAGTCACGTGAGGAGCCCGATCCGTATTCCTTGCCACCGAGGATGACCAGAGGAGTCTCGGCATCCGCGTAGTTCACGGATGCGTCGTAGATCGAGGTCTGCGGACCGCCCTCCTGAGTGAAGTCGCGGGTGAAGCCACCCTGGACTCCGTCGAGGAGCAGGTTCTGCAGGCGGATGTTCGCGAACGTGCCGCGGATCATCACCTCGTGGTTGCCGCGACGTGAGCCGAAGGAGTTGAAGTCCTTGCGCTCGACGCCGTGTTCGATGAGGTACTTGCCGGCGGGAGTGTCTGCCTTGAAGGACCCTGCAGGCGAGATGTGGTCGGTGGTGACCGAGTCGCCGAGCTTCGCGAGCACGCGTGCACCCTTGATGTCGGAAACGGGTTCTGCTTCCAGGCCCATTCCGTCGAAGAAGGTCGGTTTGCGCACATAGGTCGACTCGTCGTCCCATTCGAAGATCGCGCCTTCGGGCGTCTGCAGTGCCTTCCAGCGATCGTCGCCTTCGAAGATCCGACCGTATTCGGTATCGAACATATCGGTCGAGATCGAGGACGCGATGACCGACTCGACCTCTTCAGGCGATGGCCACAGATCCTTGAGGTAGACGTCCACGCCTTCCGAGTCCTGGCCCAGGGGCTGGTTGTCGAAGTCGAAGTCCATGGTTCCCGCCAGCGCATAGGCGATGACCAGTGGAGGCGAGGCGAGGTAGTTCATCTTCACATCGGGGCTGATGCGGCCCTCGAAGTTGCGGTTTCCGGACAGGACTGCACTGACTGCCAGGTCGTTGTCCTGGATGGACTCCGAGATGTCGGAATCGAGCGGTCCGGAGTTGCCGATGCAGGTGGTGCAGCCGTAGCCGACGACGTAGAAGTTGAGCGCTTCGAGGTCCTCGATGAGGTTCGCCTTCTCGTAGTACTCGGTGACGACCTTCGAACCCGGAGCGATGGATGTCTTGACCCAGGGCTTGGAGTTGAGTCCGCGCTTGCGGGCGTTGCGAGCCAGCAGGCCCGCAGCCATCATCACCGAAGGGTTCGAGGTGTTGGTGCACGAGGTGATCGAGGCGATCGCCACAGCACCGTTGGCCAGTTCGAAGTTGGCTCCGTCGCCGGTGGTGACTGAAGCCGACTTGTTCTCTTCGCCGGGCTGCGCGTAGTTGTGGATGTCCTTGGCGAACTGGTTCTTCGCGTCGGTGAGTTCGATGCGGTCCTGTGGGCGCTTCGGTCCTGAGATCGAAGGCACCACGGTGGACAGATCGAGCTCGATGTACTCGGAGTACTCCACTTCCCTGCTGGGATCGTGCCACAGTCCCTGAGTCTTGGCGTAGTCCTCGACCAGCTGGATCTGCTCGGCCGAACGGCCGGTGAGCTTCATGTAGTCGATGGTCACTTCGTCGATCGGGAAGATCGCGGCGGTCGAACCGAACTCGGGGCTCATGTTGCCGATCGTGGCGCGGTTGGCCAGCGGCACCGAGGCCACACCTTCGCCGTAGAACTCGACGAACTTTCCGACTGCGCCGTGCTGACGGAGCATATCGGTGATCGTGAGCACGACGTCCGTCGCGGTCACTCCGGAAGGGATCTCGCCGGTCAGCTTGAAGCCGACTACGCGAGGGATGAGCATCGAGACGGGCTGGCCGAGCATGGCTGCCTCGGCCTCGATGCCGCCGACGCCCCAACCGAGCACACCGAGGCCGTTGACCATGGTGGTGTGGGAGTCGGTGCCGACCAGTGTGTCCGGGTAGGCACGCAGGACACCGTCGACCTCACGCGGCATGACGACGCGTGCGAGGTGTTCGATGTTGACCTGGTGGACGATGCCCATGCCTGGAGGAACGACCTTGAAGTCATCGAAGGCGGTCTGTCCCCAGCGCAGGAACTGGTAGCGCTCACCGTTGCGCTTGTATTCCATGTCCATGTTGAGTTCGATCGCATCGGTGGTGCCGAAGTGATCGATCTGCACCGAGTGGTCGATGACCAGCTCGGCCGGAGCAAGGGGATTGACCTGATCCGGCGAACCACCGAGTTCGACGACCTTCTCGCGCATCGTCGCGAGGTCGACGATGCAGGGCACACCGGTGAAGTCCTGCATAACCACACGGGCGGGGGTGAACTGAATTTCCGTAGCCGGCTCCGCACTGGGATCCCAGTTGCCGAGGGCTTCGATATGCTCCGAAGTGATGTTCGCACCGTCTTCAGTGCGCAGCAGATTCTCCAACAGCACCTTCAGGCTGAATGGAAGCTTCTGGGACCCTGGGACCTGATCCAGGCGATAGATCTCATAATCCGTCTCGCCTACGGTCAGGGTGCTCTTCGATTTGAACGTATCGACGTTGCTCATCGTGATTCTCCTGTTTCATCCGACACTCATCCAAGAAACCGGGCATGCCCTTGAGTCACGCACCGATTTACGCGACACATATGTTTCCAAAAGTATCTTGACGTCAAGATAAATTCTATCTCATTTGCCCGGCCTTGACCACCTTCGGAGACTGGCCTGTCGGTGATGGGAGGATCGGGTTTTCCCCCGGCGGGGGTCCGGACAACTTCAGCGCGCAGCCCTGCCCCGAAACCCTATTCTGAAGTCACATCAGCAGCTGCGAGCCAGGAGCATTCATGGACCCGTTCACCCTCGGAGCCGGATTCGGATTCGGCGCACTCCTCGTCGGCATCATCTTCGCCGTCATCTGTCGGACGCTGGCCGATGAGAAGGGCCGGTCCTCGGGCTGGTGGGGACTGTGGGGCTTCCTGACCACCTTCATCGCCCTCATCATCCTCGTCCTGCTCCCCCACAGGGCGCGAGCCTGAGTACTCCGACCGCCGAGGTCAGCGAGCCTGAGTGTCCAGACCGCCGAGACGGGTGGACGTCGAGAGGCGGTCATCGCCTGAGGACGGTGACCGTTTCCACGTGGGCAGTGAGTGGGAACAGATCGAATCCGCGCAGACGCTCGATGGCAAAACCTGCGTCGACCAGGGTCGCCAGGTCCCGGGCCAGGGTTGCGGCGTCGCAGGATACGTAGACGATCGTCGTCGCGCTCGACTCGATGAGCGCCCGGGTGACTGCCTTGCCCGCCCCGGAACGCGGTGGATCGAGAATGATGACGTCCGACTTCGGGATCCTCACGCGATCTGCGCGGGACGCGTCGAAATTCGCGTTGAAGCCCTTGGCGTTCGCCTTCGCGTTCTCGATCGCTGACTTCGCGCCCTCAACCCCGTAGAGGCCGGCTCCGGTGGCGCTGGCAGCGCTGATTCCCAGCAGCCCCACACCGCAGTAGAGATCCGTGATCATCCGCGTCTCTTCTCTGAGCGCGGTGTTGACCTGCGCGCTGAGTACTTGCGGAGCCTGTTCGTGGACCTGCCAGAACCCGTCGGCCGCGACGCGGTAGTCACGACCGGAGACCTCTTCGATCAGCTGGTCCTCTCCCCTGACTACGGACAGATTCGTATGTCCGCCTTTGGTCCCGACTCTCCGTCGGCGAGGACTGTTTCGTGCATCTGCCAGCACTGACCACTGCGACGGCAGGGCCTGCGCGAGGTCGGTCAGCGCCGAGGCATCGCAGCTGCCACGCACGATCACGGCTCCGCGGTCTCCTGCCCAGGCGAATTCGAGTCGATCGGCACCGGGCAGACGCAGCGAGGACAGGCCCACCTCGGCGATGGCGGACGTCGCCAGCGGCGCGAAGGCCAGCGGCACGACGTCGTGGGAGCGCGGTGCCAGCATGCCCAGTCGACCGTTGCCATCGACGGCCATCTGCACCCGAGTCCGCCAGTTCAGTCCGGTGGACTCCCCCGGTGCGGCTGCGACGTCGACGCTGCGGTCGATATGGCCGATGCGCAGGAGCTGGTCGCGCAGGACCTCTGCCTTGAGCTCACGACTGTGGGCGAGGTCGACGTGGGCGAATTCCATCCCGCCGAACAGACGCGAGTCCTGCCCATCGTCGATGAGGTACTGCAGGCGCCGGTCGGCGACGCGGAAGTCGGAGGCCTCAAGCACCTCGGTGACGTCGGCGCGCAGGAATTTCGCCGCCGCCCCTGCTTCGGTGCGGGCGCGGACGGTCTCCCCCGGAATCGCCCCGGTGACGAACACAACCTGCCCCTCGTGACGGGCGATGCTGCTGCCACCGGCGGCCGGGCTCTCGACATGCAGGGTCAGATCCATGGCCGGGATCTCTTCGGCGGAAGGTGCGCTCATCTGGGTTCAAGCCTGTCTGTACAGAGGGTTGTCGTTCTCGGGACCGTCGCCGCCGTATTGCCGGGAGAAGGAACGCAGTCGCCAGGGCACTGAGACCACGACGACATTGGGGACCAGCAGCAGACGGGTGCGCAGCTTCAAGGCTACTTGGTTGTGGAGGATGTGCTCCCACCAGCGTCCCACGATGAACTGGGGAATGTAGACGATGACGAGGTCACGCGGAGACCTGCGGCGAATCGCGAGCACATGCGCCAACAGCGGCCTGACCAGCTCCCGATAGGGCGAGTCGAGGACCGTCAGCGGCACGGGCAGCTCCATATCATTCCACTGCCGCTGCAGGGCGGTCGCAGAATCCTCGTCGACGGCGACGGTGATGGCCTCGAGCTGGCTGGAACGGGTCACCCGGGCATAGGACAGGGCGCGCAGAGTCGGCTTGTTGATCTCATTGACGACCACGATCGCGTGGGTGTTCGACGGGATCGTGCGGGAGCCTCCGTCGGCCTCCGGAGCGAGTTCCCGTGCGACGCGGGAGTAGTGACGATAGATTGCGCCCATCACCAGGTACAGGCCTGCCATCGCTGCGACCGCGAGCCAGGCGCCGGCGAGGAACTTGGACACGATGACAACGACCAACA
>JAKDSA010000178.1 GCA_030457025.1 Brevibacterium sp.
GTCGGTGTCCACGACGGCGAATTCCCCTGCAGCCGCCGGGGTGACGTCTGCGGCGGTCGCCGGGTCGAGGAGGACAGTGAAGTTCTTGACCTGAACTCCGGAACCGGTCGGAGTTGCGGTGACTGCGCCGAGGAGATCCCCATCGGCGAAGACGACCTTCGCTCCCGAATTGTCGAGGATGTAATCGAGCTCGTCGTTCTTGAGCTGATAGTTCACAGGCACATGGATGAGACCGGCGCGAGCACAGCCGAGGTAGAGGAGGAGGTAGAGATCGGAGTTCTTCCCGTAGGCCGCGATCCGATCTCCCTTCTGTGCGCCGAGGCTCACCAACTCACGCGCAACGGCAGTCACCGCCGTGTCCAGGCTGGAATAGGTCCAGGTGCGGTCGCCGAACTCGACGGCGATATCTTCACCGAACCGTCCCGCGCTGCGACGTACGATGTCGGCAACGGTCGAGGAGAAGTGCAGATCAGGCGCTGGCGTATTCGATGCATTCGTAGTCATGGATCAAATCTATAGCCGAATGATCATCTGCAGAACCGCATCTCACATATTTCAACAGGTCCCACTCAATTCTCTGCCGAGGAGTTGACCTTCGTGAACGTGCATCGTGTGACTCCGCCTGCCTCTGCCAGCTCGGATGTAATACTGTGGTGCCATGAGATACCCGAAGGTCAGCGAATGTGTCGACGTGTTCGAAGCACTGTGGCCGACGGCCCTGGCAGAGAGCTGGGATTCGGTCGGTCTGGCCGTGGGTGATCCCGACGCCGAAGTGCGTTCGATCCTGCTCGCCCTCGACCCGATGGACGCGGTCATCGCGGAGGCGCTGGTACTGGGCTCGGACTTGGTCTTCAACCACCATCCCCTCATGCTCAAACCCGTGAAGTCGGTCAACGCCGCAACCCTCAAAGGTGGGGCTGTTCATACTCTGATCAGCAACGACATCGCCCTGTTCAATGCCCATACGAATGCGGACTCAGCACGCGGGGGAGTCTCGGACGCGCTCATCTCCCTGCTCGGCATCGAAGACGCGATTCCGCTTGTGCCCCATGCTGAAGGATCGACCACCGGAATCGGGCGTGTCGGAGACCTGCCCACGCCGTCGCCCGTCCGCGATATCGCCCGCACCCTGTCCAACCGTCTGCCCCGGACGACGACCGGTGTGCGCATCGCCGGCGACCCAGCGGCAACCGTCAGCCGGGTCGCGGTCTGTGGCGGGGCGGGAGATTCGCTCTTCGACGAGGTCAGAGCCAGCGGTGCAGAGGTCTACATCACCGCTGATCTTCGCCACCATCCCGCCACTGAGGCCCGCGACACCGCCAACAGGCAGGGCGGCCGGCCACAGCTCATCGATGTCTCCCACTGGGCGTCGGAAACCGTGTGGCTGACCGCCGCGGCACAACAGTTGGAGGCCGAATTCGCCGATCGCGGATTCAGCGTCGCTTTGCAGCATTCGGCGGTCAACACCGACCCCTGGGTCGAACGCTATTGACCGCCTGCACACGAGACCAGACGCTTCGATGACAAGGAATTCCCAATGCTGATCACGGACGAACAACGCGCAGAACTCGAATCACTCATCGAACTCGCCGCCCACGGACGCGCGCTGCGCCACGAACGCGACAACCCTACTCAGGCCCCGGCGCTGAAGGATCTCGTGTCCACGCATAAAGACCTCGAGACCAAGAAGATCGAAGCCGCCGAGGTGGTGGAGAAATTCCGCACCGAGGTCGCCGAACACGCCGCGGCCATCGAGGCCCAGAACTCGCAGATCAAGAAGAAGACCATCGAACTCAACGACGGCACCGGACTGACCAGCCGAGACCTCGTGAACCTGCAGGACGAGATCGCGGGCCATGAGGGGCGAGTGGCCGAGCTGGAAGAGGCGGAGCTCGGTTCCATGGAGGAGCTCGAGTCCGCCGAGGCCACGCTGTCCGAGGTTGAGTCCTCTCTCGCCGAGGTGACCGCATCGGGTCGTGCCACGCAGACGGCCATCAAAGACCGCAATTCGGAGTTGGCCGAAGAGCTCGAGGACAACAGCGCCTCAGCTCAGAAACTGAAGTCCGGACTTCCCGACGCCCTGGTGCGCCAGTTTGACCATAATGTCGCTCAGGGCGGGCCCGGGGCTGCGATCGTGAGCGGCCCGAACTGCCAGGCCTGTGGCCAAGAGATCAGCGGTATGGCGTGGAAGGAAATGCTGCTCGAGGACCCGAACCAGACCTACGAGTGCGAAGAGTGCGAGGCGGTTCTGCTGCGCAAGGGCTGAGGCACGACCCGCTGCGGAGGCAGAAACGTCTCAGTCGCGTCGCACGCTCAGTCGCGCAGGACGATGGTCAGTGCCGCCGGCTTGCTCTTGGCATGGGGGCTGAACTCGACCTCATAGGACTCCTCTGCCCGCGAGAGCAGCTCTGCCACCGTGGTGGGCAGCTCCCGCTCATCTGCAAGCAGTCGACCGACGAGTTCGCCGCGATAGTACTTCGCCCAATGGGAGACAACGC
>JAKDSA010000038.1 GCA_030457025.1 Brevibacterium sp.
CCGAAGAGGTCGTTGAGAAGGTCCCCTTCCTCGACCCGTCCGTCATCGTCGGTGCGTTCTGGACGCCGAGCGTGGGCGTCGTCGACTCCGTGGGGGCCGGCACGATGATGCGCAAATCCGCACAGGACAAGGGGGCGCTCACGGTGTCACCGAACACCGAGGTGACCGGCATCGACGTCGAAGACGGCCGGATCGCACGCGTGCACACGTCCAAGGGCACGATCGAGACCGACAAGATCCTCATCGCCTGCGGCGTCTGGAGCCCACGCATCGCAGCCATGGCCGGTGCCGCAATCCCGCTGACCCCGGCCGTGCACCAGATGATCAGCGTCGGCCCAGTCCCACAGCTGGCCGAGCAAACGGGCGAGATCTCGTTCCCCATCGTGCGCGACATGGACGCCCTGTGCTACGAACGCCAGCACGGCTCCGATATGGAGATCGGCTCCTACGCCCACCGGGCCATCCTCCACGACCCCGATGACATCCCCTCGATCGAAGCTGCGAAGCTCTCCCCCACGGAGATGCCCTTCACCGACGACGACTTCGACCCGCAGCTCGAACAGGCCCTCGAGCTCATGCCCGATGTCCTGTCCAACCCCGACGTCGAGATCCGCTACGCGATCAACGGCCTGCTGTCCCTGACCCCGGACGGGCCGCCCATCCTCGGCGAATCACCCGAGGTCGAAGGCCTGTGGTCGGCGGCGGCAGTGTGGGTCAAAGAAGGCCCGGGCGTGGGTCGGGCGGTGGCCGAGTGGATGACGAACGGTCTGCCCGAGATCGACGTCCAGGCCGCCGACATCGCCCGCTTCCACCCGCATCAGCGCACCCGCGAACATGTGAAGGCCCGCACCTCTGAAGCCTTCATCAAGACCTATGGCATCGTCCACCCGGGCGAGCAGTGGACTTCCGACCGCAATGTCCGCCTCTCCCCCATGCATGAGCGCGAGAAGGAACTCGGCGCCGTCTTCTTCGAAGTCGGCGGGTGGGAACGGCCCCAGTGGTACGAGTCGAACGCGAATCTGCTCGAGGAGTTCGGCGAGGGAGTCATGGACCGCACCGCGGAATGGGACTCGCGCTGGTGGTCACCGATCAGCAATGCCGAACACCTGGCGCTGCGCGAGCGTGCCGGGCTCGTCGACCTCTCGAGCTTCGTCATCTTCGACGTGTTCGGGCCCGCAGCCCTCGATGCTGTCCAATCCATCGTCCTGGCGCAGATGGATGTGAGCATCGGCCGTGTCATCTACACCCCGGTCCTCGACGAGGCGGGCGGCTTCCGCTCGGACCTGACCATCATGCGCCTGGCCCACGACCGGTTCCGAGTCGTCACGGGTGCCGCCCACGGCATGGTCGACGTCAAATGGTTCGCCGACCGCCTTCCGGACTCGGGTGCCCAGATCGCCGACCTCACCTCGTCGTGGACGACGATCGGCCTGTGGGGACCACGGGCTCGGGACATCCTCTCGAAGGTCACGAGCGCAGATGTCAGTCACGATGGCTTCAAATTCGGCACTGCTCGGACCATTGAGATCGGGTCGCTGACGGTTCTGGCCTCCCGCATCTCCTACGTCGGCGATCTCGGCTGGGAGCTCTACGTGCCCATGGAATCCGGGCTGCGTCTCTGGGATTCCCTCACCGAGGCGGGCAAGGAGCATGGACTCGTGCCCGTCGGACTCGGCGTCTACGGCACGACGGGCCGCATCGAGAAGGGCTACCGCGCCTTCGGTGCCGAACTCGACTCCGAACGCAGCGTCATCGAGGTCGGCATGGCCCGGCCGAAGGTGAAGTCGCAGAACTTCGTCGGACGTGAAGCCCACCTGCGCCACCGTGAGGAGGACCCGAAGACGGTTCTGTGTTCCCTGACGGTCGATGATCACATGAGCGCCAACGGCGAGAAACGCTACATGCTCGGCGGGGAACCGATCCTGTCCAAGGACGGTCAACCGCTGATCGACGGGCACGGGCACCACTCCTACGTCACCTCGGCGGGGTCGGCTCCGAGCCTGGGAAAGCATGTGCTCATGGCTTTCCTTCCCCCCGCCGAGGCGGTTCTGGGCAACCAGCTCACCGTCGTCTACATGGAGGAGGCCTACCCGGTCACGGTGGCCTCGATCGATTCCACCCCGCTGTTCGACCCCAGCAACGAGAGCATCAGGAGGTAGACGATGGACATCCTCGTCTGCATCAAACGCATCCCCGACATCTCGGGCCAGATCACGCTCGACGAGTCCGGCAGGGACATCGATGGCTCCGGCCTGGGACACACCACCTCGGCGCATGAAGAATGTGCAGTGGAACTGGCCATCCAGACCGCTGCGGCGACCGGCGGCTCGGTCACGGTGCTGACGCTGGGCCCCGCCGAGGCGGTCGACCAGCTGCGCGCTGCCGTGGGTGTGGGCGCCAACGACGCGATCCTGATCGAGGCAGAGGATCCCGGGGCGTTCGGTCCCGAGGACATCGCCCAGGTCATCGGTGACGTCGTCCGCGACCGCGCCGATCAGGGGCAGTCCTTCGACCTCGTGATGCTGGGCAATGATGCCGCCGACACCGGCGATTTCCAGGTTCCCATCCGCCTGGCCTACGACCTCGACTACCCCGTGCTGACGGGGATCCAGACGCTGAGTGCTCACGCTGCCGGCGGTTCTGGCAGACCGGCGGGTTCTGGCGGATCGGCGGGTTCTGGCGGATCGGCGGGTTCTGGCGGATCGGGGGCGATCGAAGCCCACGGGATCGGGCTGGCCGGGACAGAGGTCTTCTCCCTCGATCTGCCCGCCGTCATCGCTGTCCAGGAGGGCGGCGTCGACCCACGCTACCCCTCGATCACCGGCCGAATGAAGGCAAAGAAGGCCCGCATCGCCGAATACGTGGCGCCCGAGCCGGGTGCCGGGAATCCGCGCATCGGCCTCGAACTGCCGCCGGAGACGGCGAGCGCGGTCACCATCCTCGGTGAGGGCCCGGATGCGGCTGGCGCCCTGGTCGATGTTCTGGAAGAGATCGGAGTGATCAGGTCATGACTCTCGTATTCGTCGAAACCGATGAGGCCGGGCAGGTGGCGCTGACGTCGGCCGAGGCGGTCACCTTCGCCCGCACGAACGCAGAGACCCTCGCCACGCTGGCGACTTCTCTCCCCGCTGGGCAACCTTCCGGTCGCTCAGCAACTCAAGGAAACGTTGCTCAGCGCCCGGAGGGTGGCTCAGATGAAAGCCTCAAGGTGGAGGCTGCCGTGATCGGCCCACTCACCGGTGCCGCCACCGAGCAGCTGGCCCGTCTCGGTGTGGAGACCATTCACCACCTTGAACATCCCGACCTCGAAGCGTATTCGGCCGCTGCCTGGGCGCAGGCGCTTGTCGACATCGCGCCAGAGGCCGGGACCGCAATGGCGTCGGGGACCCCGCGCGGGATGGAGCTCATGGCCCATGTCGCGGTGCGCACCGGCCAGCGGATGGCGGCCAACGTCGTCGCCGCCGATGCTGAGGGTCTGCTGCGGCAGGTTCTCGGTGGCGCCGCATTCGAACGCCTGCAACTCGACGGTGACCTGCAGGTTCTCACGATCGCCGGCCACGCCTGCAACCCGGAGGAGACCACACCGACGAGCCCGGAGGTTCTCGACTACGAGCTCGACGTCGCCGAGGAGGACCTGCGCACGCGCGTCCTGCGCACCGAGGTCGAAACCGCCGATGACACCTCGGGACTGACCCAGGCCAGAGCCGTCGTCGGAGCCGGTCGCGGGGTCGGTTCGGAGAACGGATTCGGCGAGGTCCTCGAACTCGTCGACCACCTCAGCGGGGCCCTGGGTGTCTCCCGCGTGGTCACAGGTCTGGGGTGGCGGCCGCATTCGGAGCAGGTCGGACAGACCGGCAGCCGGATCACCCCGGACGTCTACATCGCGTGCGGGATCTCCGGCGCGATCCAGCACATGGCCGGCATCGAGGGCGCAAAGACGCTCGTCGCGATCAACACCGATGCGGAGTCGACGATGGTTCAGCGTTCCGACTACGCGATCATCGGCGACCTCCACGAGGTCGTCGGCGCGGTCAACGAGGAGATCCGCAGCCGCCGCGGCTGACGCCGGGCGCTGAGCTCACACCCTGGACTCGCTCACAACCCCAATTCGGCAATCACCGCGTCGGTGTCGGCACCGATGACCGGAGCCCGCCGAGGTGGTTCTGCTCTGGCCGCATCATCTGAGGCGGGTGCGGTTGCCCGGCTGAACCTCGGCGCCGGTGCGGGTTGGTCGATTCCGGCGTCGTCAGTATAGAAGAGTCCGCGCTGCTCATTGTGGGCGTCGACCTTCGCCTCGGCCATGGTGCGGACCGCTTCGACGCAGGCGTCGTGACCGGTGAAGAGCTCTTCGAGTTCGGCCAAGGTGTGTGAGGCGAGCGCCTCGGCGAAGACTGGTCGCATGATGGGCCAGTGCTTCGGCTGCCAGTGATCGATCTCGCTCAGCGGTTCGGGCAGCTGGTCCTCGATGTCGAGGGTGCGGACGAACTCGGCGAAGAAGGCCGGTTCGATGCAGGCGACGGCGACGTACCTGCCATCGGCCGTGGGGTAGACGTCGTAGAACGGTGCACCGGAGTCCAGCAGGTTGTGTCCCCGAGCGTCGTGGCGCCACATTCCCATCTCGGCGAAGCCGTGCATCATCGAATACAGGAGGTTGGCGCCGTCGATCATCGCGGTGTCGACAACGGTGCCGATGCCGGTGGTGCGGGCACTGTTGAGTGCGCCGAGGACGCCGACGACGAGAAGCATTCCGCCGCCGCCGAAGTCGCCGATGAGGTTGGCCGGGAACTGGGGCGGACCGCCTGCGCGACCGAGCTGATTGAGCAGTCCTGTCGAGGCGATGTAGCCCAGATCGTGCCCGGCCTTCTGTGCCTTCGGCCCGTCCTGTCCGTAGCCGGTGATGCGGCCGTAGACGAGTGCCGGATTGAGCGCGTGGAGATGGTCCGGGCCGAGGCCCAATCGTTCCGCAGCGCCTGGGCGGAACCCTTCGACGACGATGTCGGACTTCGCAGCCATGGTCCGAGCGAGTTCGATGCCGGCTTCGGACTTGAAGTCCACGGTCATCGACCTCTTGCCCCGGTCAAGAACGGGGTTCATGGGCTGGCCGGTGGTCTTCGGCGGATCGAGGCGAATCACCTCGGCTCCCATATCGGCCAGCATCATTGTGGCGAAGGGGCCGGGGCCGATACCGCCGAGGTCGAGAACGCGCACACCGTCAAGCACTGCCATGATTTCCTTTCGTCGATCATTCCTGATTCACTATAGAACGATCGATCAGTTCTACAAAGGAAACAGGGCCGCACCCCACCACAGGCAACCGCCCGGTGATCAGGGCAGCCCGGCCGCCCTGGTAGCGTCCCATTGTCGGAGATGGAGAGTCTCCGGAGCAGTTGAGTCGAAAGGTTGTCCGTGAAGACATTCGAGTATTCCCCAGAGGTGCGCTGGTCCGATCAGGACTTGCTCGGCCACGTGAACAACGCGCGCATGATCACCCTCGTCGAGGAGTGCCGCATCAGGTGGCTCCATGAGGCCAAGGCGCACAGCATGACCGGCGGTGGCATGCTCGTCGCCAACCAGTCGATCGACTACCTGCTCCCCGTGATGTACGGTCCCGAACTCACAATGACGGTGACCGTCACACGGATCGGCAACTCTTCGTTCACCGTCCACACGCGCGGTGAACAGAGTGGCCAGAAGGTGTTCGACTCCGACGTCATCCTCGTCCACATCGATCGGGAGACCGGCAAGCCGTCGCCGATCGCCGAGGACATCCGCAGCGTCCTCGAGGAATACTTCGCCGCCTGAGGCAACGCGTCCTTCTTCAGTTTCGAGCGGTATTCTTGTGGGTGGTCGGCTCGACCGCAATGGTCGCCGTCTGTTCTCAGACCAGCCAGAACTCGACACCCCAGGAAGGAACAATGGCAGCTGTATCCCCCTCGCCGACATCAGCACGTCGGCAGGCACGGCATGTCACTGTCTTCCTCGACGTCGATGGAGTGCTCAACTCGTACCCGGTGCCCAAGCTGCGCATCATGACCGAGGGGCGCAAGAAGCTGCAGGCTTGGCAGTACGAACTCCATTACCGGCCCGCGGTCATCGCATTCTTCGATCGTCTCGTCGAAACCCACGATGTCGACGTCGTGTGGCTTTCGACCTGGTCGCAGCGGTGCAAGACGGAATTGGAGCCGAAGTTCGGGCTGCGCAACTCCTTCGAGGTCATCGAGATGCCCGATGAGACCCACAACCGCTACGCCAACGACCCGCACCTGTGGTGGAAGGCCCGCGCCATGGAGGACTGGCTGAGCCAGCACGAGCGCGGCCGAGCCGTCTGGATCGATGACGATCTGGCGGCACCGGCGACTCGTGACTACTTCGTCGAACATTACTCGACGAACCGGCTCAAGCTCATCGCTCCTGAATTCGCGCAGGGCCTGACGAAGGCGCATCTGAAGGAGATCAGGAAGTTCGCCTATCCGAAAGAGGATGCATGACACGTATCGGCCTGCTCGATTCCGGGCTCGGACTGCTCGGCACCGCCGATGCTCTGTTCCACCTGGCTCCGCATGCGGACCTGGTTCTCGCGATGGATCCGGACTTCACCCCGTATGGCAGCCTCAGCCCGGAGGCGCTCGAGGCCAGGGCCCTGAATTCTGCTGCGGTGCTCGCGGAGTGGAACCCCGATGCGATCGTCATCGCCTGCAACACCGCCTCGGTCCAGGCCCTTGAAGCTGTGCGCACCCGCTACGAACCCGACATTCCCGTCATCGGCACCGTGCCAGCGGTGAAGATGGCAGCCGGCACCGGGCAGGACTTCGCTATCTGGGCGACCCCGGCAACGACGGGCAGCGCCTATCAGCAGGACCTCATCGACACCTACGCCGCCGAGGTGGCCGTGTCCAAGGTGGCATGCGCGGGCTTGGCCGAGGCGATCAATGACGCCGATCTGCCCACGATCGATGCCGCAATCGATGCGGCCCTGAACCAGATGGATCCCGGAATGGAGACCATCGTGCTCGGGTGCACCCACTACGGTCTGGTCGCCGAGCGGATCATGGCCGCTCGGGCCGGAGCCATCACGCTCTTCGACTCCCCCATTCCGGTGGCCAAGCAGACCCTGCGCAGGATCGGAGTCGAGACCCACGGCGTGAGCCCGAATCGGCCCGACACCGGTCAGGTCATCGCCACGTATGCCTCGGGCCGTCCCATCCGGCTGCCGCAGTCGCTGGCTGCCTACCCGGCAGGGAAGCGTCTGCTGACGCGGGAGCGGGCAACCGCGCCGATCGCCTGAGCCGGCGACGTCTTCTTGAACCATTCCCGAGCGTCGGCTCGACATTGTAACCGAGCAGGGTGCATTTGACGAAACCGGTGCTAATGTTGAAGGGACAGGCAATCGTCTAAGGAGGCGATTCGATGTTCATCCTATACATCATCTTCGGACTGATCCTGGTCGGTGCCATCGGCCTCGGAAACAGCCTAAGGATCGTCAAACAGTACGAGCGCGGTGTCGTATTCCGCCTGGGTCGAGTCACCAGCGAACCGAAGCAGCCAGGCATGACAGCCATCGTTCCCTTCGTGGACAAGCTGGAGAAGGTCAACCTGCAGATCGTCACCATGCCGATCCCCGCCCAAGACGGCATCACTCGCGACAATGTGACAGTCCGGGTCGATGCAGTCATCTATTTCAAGGTCGTGGACTCTCGCAAGGCAATCGTGGACGTCGAGGACTATCAGCTCGCCGTCAGCCAGGTGGCGCAGACGTCTCTGCGGTCGATCATCGGTCAGAGCGAACTCGACGATCTGCTCACGAACCGAGAACGACTCAACCAGGGCTTGGCCATCATGATCGACAGCCCTGCAGTCGACTGGGGTGTCCACATCGATCGGGTCGAGATCAAAGACGTCGCTCTGCCCGAGACAATGAAGCGATCGATGTCGCGCCAGGCCGAAGCCGAACGGGAACGCCGCTCACGTGTGATCATCGCCGACGGAGAGCTCCAAGCATCGAACAAGCTGGCACAGGCCGCGGAGAAGATGGCGGACACGCCTTCGGCCCTGCAGCTGCGTCTGCTGCAGACCATCGTCGAAGTTGCCGCCGAGCGGAACTCGACACTGGTCCTGCCCTTCCCCGTGGAACTCCTGCGCTTCCTCGAAGGGAACACTCCCAAGGACAGTGCCGCCGCAGACAGCGCTGCGAATGCAAGCAGCTCTGATGCGGATGCACCAGCGGACACTGCACCGTCGGATGCCCCGGACGAGGGCGACCCCGCGCTGACGTCGGCCGACCTCGACGAGATGATGCGGGCACTGGCCGCCTCGGTGAAGCTGACGGAAACGGACCCAGCCGAGGAGAGCCCACCGACGAACGCCCCGAGCGAGGAAGGGACAGACGAAGGGGGCAGAGTCTGAGTGCTCAGCGACTTTCCATCCCGAATGACTAGGCTTGAGTCATGGATCTGAAGCGCACCAGCAGAACAGTCATCGTCAACGGCGTCATCGCCTTTCTCGTTGGGCTCCTGATGATGGTGTGGCCCGGCGCCACCGCCGAGGTGGTCGTGCGCATCTTCGCCGTCTGGCTGGCCGTCATCGCCGTCACCTCCTTCGTCCTCGCCCCGAAGGGCGGGCGCTCGGGGAGCCTGGTGGCCCGTTCCGTTGTGCTGATTGCGCTGGGTGCGCTCATCTTCTTCTCACCCATGTTCTTCGCGGCCTTCGTCACCGTATTGACCGGGTTCGCCATCATCTTCTTCAGCTTCCTCGCCGTCACCGTCTCCCTGTTCGTTCGGGGTCTGGGAGTGCGGATGTGGTGGCTGCTGACGCTCATCGGCGTTGTCGGGATCATCCTCGGCGGCTTCTTCCTCTTTGCGCCAGAGGCCGGCATCACCGCTCTCATCTTCACTCTCGCGGCCTTCATCGTGATCGTCGGCATCGCTCTGGTCGCACTCGGCTGGCGTCTGCACAAGACCGCTCAGGCCATCCGGCAGGATCCTCACCGCCGGCCGCCTGAGGACGGTGGCGGCGACGTCATCAGCGGAGAAATCATCGAATAGGCCCGGCCACCTCGGCGCCAGATTCCGGAGACGGGCATTCATTTCGCCGAAAACCCTGGCTCTCCGGCCAGGCCGCGTGCTACCTTATTCAGCATGGGAACATTACATTGGGGCGCAACGGCAGCGCTCAGCTTCTACATTCGCAATCGCCGCGCCTGACAGCGCGCTCGGTTCATCTTCTGTGATCCGCTGAACTCATCGCGTGATCGGCAGCACTGGTCCATCGTCGGACCTGCCGCAGCCGAGCCGATTGAGCAGGATCTGCAGCAGCGCGCTGTCGACCCGGACACTCATCTGCATCCGGGGCGAAGCCGCAATCCTCTGACTCACATGTCACCGTGCATTGCACTGCCTCGGGTGCTCCCTTCTTCACATCCGGAGCGCGCCCATGCGACCTCATTCATCTTTCGGCGGCCGACATGAACTCGGCCAGAATTTTCTGCACTCACACTCAACCCTGCACACGATCGCGAACCTGACCCGCGCCACCACTGGCCCCATCCTGGAGATCGGCCCCGGCGCTGGTGCGGTGACTGCTCAGCTGTACAAGCTCGGCAGACCGCTCACGCTCGTGGAACTCGACGAGACGAGGATCCGACACCTTGAAAACTCATACCCCCGCGCCCAGGTCAGGCACGCAGATGCTCTGAGGTCCCGGTTCGACCAAGCGGTGATCGTCGGAAGTCTGCCGTTCCATCTGACTACGCCCATTCTGCGCAGGCTGCTGCGCGCGAGGAAATGGCAGAACGCCATCCTGCTCACCCAGTGGGAGGTCGCCCGCAAACGCGCCGGCGTCGGTGGCTCGACCATGATGACAGCGCAATGGGCACCGTGGTTCGACTTCCGCCTCATCGAACGCGTGCCTGCACACGCCTTCACGCCCAAGCCCAGCGTCGACGGTGGAATCCTCACCATCGATCGCCTGACGACCAGCCTCGTGCCAGACCGGCACAGGTCCGATTACCAACAGTTCGTCCGCGCAGTCTTCACCGGACGCGGACGTGGGATGAAAGGAATTCTCACGACAATGAGCCTCACGAATCGCGCCGCACTGCATTCGACCATGGACGCCAACGCCGTCAGAGGAGACACCTTGCCACGAGACCTCGAACCAGATCAGTGGGCCGGATTGTACTCGGCCCTGGGCACCAGTGCGAAGACCAGCACCGCCAAACACCCCTCAGCTGCACAGACGCAGGCGGCAGGGAAGCAGAGCGAGAAAACACGAGAGAAGGGAACCACCATGCGCAACAACAAGAGCCACAGGAATCCACACATTCCGACCGCCACCGGAGAGATTCCGACCAGTGCGGAGAAACCGGTGATCACAGGCGAGATCCCCATCGTCGGGGCGGAACAGGCGGCCAAGAAGCTCGAAGCTCCGATCCCAGGGGTCGACCCTGAGGCCAAGGCGAAGAGTCACGACAAGGGACACCTGCAGGCCGAACGCGGATTTATGCCGCAGCACGCCAAGAAGTCCCAGCCGCAACCGCGGTGGAATCTGCCGCGACGCTGAGGCTGATGCTGAGGCCTCGGCTCAGAGTGAGGCCCAGGCTGAGGCCCACACCACACGCGGGCACGAGCCATTCGTGCCCGCGTGTCCATCATCACAACCCGAGATCTGCCCCGCAGGCGTGTCTGCTGAGGCCATGATTTCTCGACAGCGCATACCATCTGACCTGGAATTCTACGTGAACCCCGGTCAAACTGCGGCCACTGTGCATACGCTGTTCGTCGGGCTCGATGAAGGTGTTCACCTTCCGTTCACCTTCCCCTTAACCTTGCGGACATCCAGAGTGCGAATCATAGGAGACAGCTGGAAATACACCTGATGATCTTCGCTAGGAGACGCGCATGACCCAGGCCCTGGCCTCGGAGACCTTCACACCGACGCAGACCGTCGGTCGGAGCAATGATCGCCGCTGGCACCTGGCTTTCGGCCTGCTGCTCGCGATCAGTCTCATCGCCTTCACCTTGTGGTCATTCGGCTATGTCGGCCAGGACGCACCGCGCATGGTGCTCATCACAACGGTCATCTTCGGCGCGTTCATGGCCTTCAACATCGGCGGCAACGATGTGGCAAACGCCTTCGGCACCTCGGTGGGCGCTGGCACCCTGACAATGAAGCAGGCACTCCTCGTCGCAGCCGTCTTCGAGGTCAGCGGCGCACTGCTGGCCGGCGGTGAGGTCACCGACACCGTCAAGAGCGGAATCGTCGATCTCGGCGCTGCCGCTCTTGACCCGATGGAGTTCGCCTACATCATGATGGCGGCCCTGCTCGGTGGAGCAGTGTGGCTGCTGATCGCCACCCGCATGGGATGGCCGGTCTCGACCACGCACTCGATCATCGGCGGCATCATCGGTGCTTCGCTGGCCACCGGCTTCGTCACCGGCACAGGCGGATTCGCCATGGTGCAATGGTCGGAAGTCGGCATGATCGCGATCTCTTGGGTCCTCTCCCCCGCCCTCGGCGCTCTCGTCGCCTTCCTCATCTACGGCGCGATCAAGAAGCATGTCCTCGGCAATGCTCTGTCGCAGACTCTCAAACCGCACATGTTTGCCCGGACCAGCGGTCAGGGCGACGCTGCAGACTCCGAGATGGATCTCGAGCGCGATGCCGCGACTTCGCCCGACTCAACGGTCGGCTCGCACTCCACTCTGCAGCGCTGGGTTCCGCTCATCGCTGCCGGCGGTGCCGTCATCATCACCGGGATGCTCCTGTTCAAGGGCCTGAAGAACCTCGACATGAGTGTCAGCACCGTCGGCGGAATCCTCATCATGGCGATGATCGGCCTCGCCGTGTGGATGGCAGTGTTCGTCTTCGCCAAGACCCTGCGCAAGCAGACCGTGCCCCGCGCGACCTACATTCTCTTCTCTTGGATGCAGGTGTTCACGGCTTCCGCGTTCGCCTTCAGTCACGGTTCCAACGACATCGCGAACGCAATCGGGCCTTTCGCAGCCGTCCTCGACGTACTCAAGACAGGCAGCATCAGCTCCGAGGCGACCGTTCCCTTAGCCGCCATGCTCACCTGCGGAATCGCCCTCATCGCCGGCCTCTGGTTCATCGGCCGCAAGGTCATCGCCACTGTCGGGACCAAGCTCACGGAGATCCACCCGGCCTCGGGCTTCGCCGCCGAGCTCGCCGCCGCGGGCGTCGTGATGGCAGCTTCGATCAGCGGACTGCCCGTCTCCTCCACCCACATCCTCATCGGTGCGATCATCGGCGTGGGCCTGGTCAACCGGTCGGCGAACTGGAAGCTGATGAAGCCGATCGCCATGGCCTGGGTCATCACCCTGCCTGCAGCCGCGAGCATCGGCGCCATCAGCGTGCTTTCCCTGCGCACGTTCTTCGGCTGACCTGCCTCGACGCGTCTGATTTTCTCAAGCTGGGCCGCCAGCACCGATATGACCCCCGATGACATTCGCTGTCATCGGGGGTCATCGTCGTTGATAGCCTCGGTGACACGTTCACGAGTCGTGGCCATCGGTACCTGGCCGGCCACGCGGCAACCCGCCATCGATCGGGTGCCCCAGGGGAAGAACGGGCCGGTGCCATCGGGTGCCGGCAAGATTCGATCCGGGCACTCTGTGTCCGAGAAACGAGTGCAACATGTCGACCGACACGAACAGCCGCTGGCCCGGATTCTCCGACGAGGAGGCTCTTGCCTGGAGCCAAGTCCTCATCCACCACTCCCCCGAACCGCAACGCGCCATGCTCAAAGCATTGATGAATGACACCAACAACGAGGGTCGTGCGGTGCGCTCCCAGTGTTGGATACGCACGGCAACTGCGGCCCGAGAGGACGGTTTCACCCCCGAGCTCTACAGATCACTCTTTGAGGCGTTGCGGACGATCAAGACACAAGATCACCCCTCGCATCCAGCCAATCGCAAGATCACCTACCGGTCCCATATTCCCGGCATCCCCTATGAGTCCGAACTGTGGGCTGGCTACCCAAAACGCGTTTTCGAGGAGAACTTCAGACCTGAAGACGCGGCAGAGATAACGCTTCTCCTCGCAGATCCGAAGTTCCCCAAGCGCGAATGATTCGGGGTCATGATAACGCTACCCTGAGAGCAGATCTCATTCACACAGACCGACGGAGGTCTCATGAATCCCAATATCGGCAATCACATTCGTCGCTTCATCAACGGGTGGTGTCCCAGCTGCGACGAAAGCAGCAGTCTCGCGCCCGGACCACTCAGCGAAGATGAGGCTATCGAGTATCGGACCTGTGTGGACTGCGGCGCTACCGTTGAAGACGACGCCCCACGGTTCTGGGCCAGCGACGCCGAGGCAGACGAGGAAGGCATCAGCTAAAGGAGGGAGCCGGATCTAGCCTTTGAGTATTTCATCGTCATCTCTGACCGTGGAGGTACGGCTGGGCCACTCCGCCGCTATTTGAGCAAGCTCTTCCAAAGCATCGACCCCTCGTTTTTCAAGCTTCCGCAGTTCACCAAGCCGGTCCCCAATTCGCTTCAGCCTCTGTTCAACATCACGATCCCTACGAGTCGTATCGACCCGGTAGCGAAGACCTGTGAGATCAAGTGCGACAGCTTCGCAATACTGCTTCCTTCGGCCCGGCCCGAAATACCGGATCGTTCCGGTCAATCGATCGGGTGCCACGACTTCGTCCTTCTTCTGTTGCTCATCGAGCATATTCATATAGAGGGATCGTCGGGAGTCGCCAGGGCCGAACGTCAGTCCCGGTTTCTGATACATACGTCGAATGTACGAACCGTAGTCGCTTCTGTTCGGCTCAGCATTGCTCAGGGCACCGTCGAATTCGATGTTCACGTTGTACGCCGCGCTCTGACCGAAATTTTCTACGACGAAATACATACGGCTTGAAGCCATTTCTTCAACGAACTTCGCATTCACATAGGGGCGAGAACGGTCCCGACTGTCCTTCGCGCTCCGGACCATAGTGATCACAGCGATCACTGCCGTGACCAGAATGCTGACAATTCCAACGAAACCTGGATCGATCACACCGCAACCCCCTTCGCCAACTGCTCCATCTGATCGATGACCAGTTTGATCGCTTCTTTTCTGCGATCCGGTGGATATTTGTGCCTGATGAGCAACAGCTTGACCGAAGTCCGCAATTTGGCGCGAACGTCATCGCGCACCGTCCAGTCGGTCTTGACGTCACGCTGCATAATCAGGACCAACTCTCGAGCGATCTTTGCCAAGGTATCGGGGCCCTGGGCCTGGACCGCCGATTCGTTCTCAGCCACCGCATCGTAGAAGGCGAGCTCTTTCCAATCCAGAGGAGGCTCGAACTGCTGACCTCGGTTGCCTTCCTCCGCGACCTCGCGGGCCAGCTCGACGAGCTCGGCAATGACCTCGGCAGATGTCAGCTGTTGGTTGACATACCTGTTCATGAGCTCACGGATCCGGTCGGCAAATGCCTTCTGTCTCACCAGGTTGTTCTTCGTCAATTGTGTGGCCTGATCAGTGAGTACATCTCTCAATGCTTCTATGGCCAGATGGGGAGTCGGGGATTTCTGTGCCTGTTGCGTGAGGTCCGGAGTCAGTTCCAGCAAGGACGGTTTCGGCAAACCCGCAGCCTCATAGATATCGACAATTTCGCCCGCATGGGTCGAATCCTCCAACAGTCCAGCAAGCATCCGCTCGACGTCCTCGGAGACCGGGCGCCCCTCGGCCTGCCGTTCCTGGGCGTCGAATTTGGCCATCCAGACGCGCACTTCTTCATAGAACTGCGCATCGGCCCGTCTACCCTTCAAGGCTTCGGCACCGCGGGCCAACGCCCACGCGCGTGCCAGACTTCCGGTCAGCCGACGATAGGACTCGGCCAGACTGGCTGGCTCAGCCTCATGCGCAGCCGGCTGATTGCCCACCGGACCAGGCTCGTCGGACGCCTGCTCGCCCAGATCTCGGGGCACCTGCGGCAGCTTCACACCATCGTGGGCGGGTGCGCGCAGATAGTTGGTCAGCCCCAGTGCGGCCTTGATATGACTGCCGGGCTTACCGTCGAGTTTCGCTCGCCAGTCGTAACCGGCGCAGAGCACATCGAGGGCATCCAGGAATTCTCCGACGACTCTCACCGCGTCATCGATGTTGCGCCCCAGCGGCTCGGTTTCCTGGTCACGGACGGTGTATTCGGCCAACGCATTGCGCAGGTTCTCCGCGATTGGAGCGTAGGCAACCATGAGCCCGTCGGCCTTGCCCTTATAGGTGCGGTTGACACGCGCAAGCGTCTGCATGAGCAAAGCGTTCTTCAGCGGCCGGTCCAGGTACAGAGTGTGTAGTTGCGGGGCATCGAAACCGGTGAGCATCATGTCCTTGACGATGACGAGTTCGAGTTCGTCATCGACGTCCTTGATGCGCTTCTGGATAGTCTTGTTCTGTGCCTGTCTGCGCCGATGTTTGGCGATCAGGCCGGAGTCTGACGAACTCGACGAATAGACGACTTTGAGTTTCCCCTTGTCGACGTCGTCGCTGTGCCAGTCCGGGCGAAGCGCAACGAGCTCTTCATAGAGTCGCGCACAGATCTCACGAGTGGCGCACACGATCATCGCCTTACCTGGCGCCGCGATGAATGCTCGCATCGAATCCGATCGCTGTTCCCAATGCTCGACGATGTCGGCGGCCAGCAGCCGGAGCCGTTCCTGATTGCCGTAGACCGAGTTGATCACAGCCACGGATTGCTCCACACGCGTGCGCTCAACGTCGTCGAGACCAGCGGTTGCTTCGTCGGCCGATGTGTTGAGGTCTTTTTCCGAGACTTCTTGGCCGAGATTCATTTCGATCAGTCGCGGCTCATAGACGACGGGCACAGTGGCCCCGTCGCTGACAGCCCGCGACAGGTCGTAGGTGTCGATGACGTCGCCGAATACTTCTTGCGTGTTCCGGTCGGCAAATGAGATCGGAGTTCCGGTAAATGCAATGAACGAGGCTCTGGGCAATGCGTCTCGGATGTGCCGGGCAAAACCATCGAGCTCGTCATAGTGCGATCGGTGCGCCTCGTCGACGATGACGATGATGTTGCGCCGATTGCTCAGCTCGGGATGGTCGACGCCGTCTGCACGTTCTTCCGAGGTACGCCCGAACTTCTGCAGGGTGCTGAAGTAGATGCCACCGGTCGTCTTATGTGTGAGCGAATCACGCAGCTCCTGCCTGGAACCGATCTTGACCGGGTTCTCCGCCAGAAGCTGCGAGCGGTCGAAGGTCTCGAACAGTTGAGAATCGAGTTCCGTTCTGTCCGTGACAACGACGATCGTCGGGTTCTTCAGTTCGGGTCGAATCGCGACGAGGTGCGCGTACAGCTCCATTTCCATGGATTTGCCGGACCCTTGAGTGTGCCAGACGACTCCGGCTCGACCGTCACTGCGCACCGCGTCGACGGTCGTGCCCACGGCTTTGGTGACGGCGAAGTACTGGTGTGGCTTGGCGACTCGTTTGGCCAGTCCCTCTGCGCCTTCGTCGAAGGCCACGAAATTGCGCACGATCTGCCCGAACCGCTCGGGATTGAACAGGCCATCGACGAGGACTTCGCTGCCCAGGCTCGCCCCTGTGTCCGTGCGGTCACGCCCCAGAGCGATCAATGCCCCGTCGTCATCGACGTTCCACGGGGAGAAGTGATTGAACGGGGTGAACGGGGTCCCGTACTTCGCATTGACTCCGTCACTGACAACGGTGAGCACACAACAGGTGAATGCATGTGGGAACTCGCGCAGATAGGTCTGCAGCTGTGCGTGTGCCTCCTTCTCGCCGATGTTCGCATCGCCGGCCCGTTTGATCTCCATGATCACCAGCGGGAACCCGTTGACGTAGAGCACGAGGTCGAATCGGCGTTCGATTTCGCGATTGCGGATCGTCACCTGGTTGACGGCGAGGTAGGTGTTGTCTTCGGGGCGGTGGCTGAAGAGGCGGATCGTCGGGTTCTGTTCGGTGCCGTCCGCGTCGATGTAGGAGATCCCCCGATAACCGTCGGTCAAGTAATCGTGGAATCTGAAATTCTCGGCTACCGGATCCGCCGAGGCGGCCGCCAGGATCTCTCCCAGTGCTTCGTCAAGGTATCGCGGGGGCACACCCGGGTTGAGTGAGCGCAATGCCTGTGCCGCCCGGGACTTGAGGACGAGGCTGTCCCATTCCACGCGCCCATCGGCCTGTCCGGGAACGATATCCGGTCCAGGAAGGTGCTCCCAGCCGTGATCGCCGAGGCGGTCGATGATGTAGGTTTCCCACTCTGATTCCGTGATCATGGTGTCTCTTCCTCGCCGACGAGGCGGTAGCTCTGTTTGGGGCTGTTCCTGGACCCGGTGCGTTCGACTTCTCCACGATCGATCAGCGAATTCAGCCGTCTGATCACGGTCTTTCTGGGCAAGCCGAGTCGTTCACTGATGTCGGCTGTTGTGTAGGCCCCGGAGGCGATCGCTTGTTTGGTCGCCTCCATCTCAACGTCTGTCCCGCTCCGACCCGGCAGTGGACGCTCACTGGCACGTACTGCATCTGCCGCCTCTCCAACCTGGTCTCTAGCGGAGGCTTCGCTTCCGAAGACTCCAGGCAGGATGCCCTCAGTTTCACCGGGGGTTTCGTCGAGTTCGTACCAGGCGTATCTCCGGCCTCCGCGCTTACGGGCGACTCCCGCGCCGACGAGCTCTCGCAGCACCTCACGGGCCGTGATCGTCTCTATTCCCCAGGTTTTGAGCATGGTGGCGGTGGTTCGTCCTGTGTTCATCATCATGGCCAAAGCCAGATGGTGGGCGTCTGACAGCTGACCCAAACCCAATCGCCCGATTCGTTCGATCGTTTCCGGGGACAGCAATGCCGCTCTCTTGATGGTGACGGTGACGCTTCCGGGACGTGCCTGGACTTCGGGCGGCGACATACCTGCTCTGCGGAGCGAATCGATGACAGTGATCAATCCGGAACCCCGATTCTCCACCAGTGTTTCACGAGTTCCCTCGAGGGTGATGTCTGACATGAGCTTGGCCAAGAGCGCATTGCGAGATGTCGACATCGCCCGACCGACGCTGATGGCTTCTTCGGTCACGTTGCCGAAAAGGCCGCCGGGGCTGCGGACCACCAGTCTGTCTGGATAGAGCTCGACGTGAACTTGAGTGCCGCGGGAGTCCGGGCTGTAATCTCGGTGCAGGACAGCGTTGACGAAGATCTCTCGCAGAGCCTCGATCGGGTAGTCGAATCGATCTTCGCGGCCGATTCCGCGGATGATCGCTGCCTGGCTCATGTGCTTGCGCATAGCGTCCATGGCGTCTTCTATGACATGAGGCAAAGGGCCGTCAAGGCTGAGGTTGTCATAGAACCGTTCGCCAGAGGGTCCACGCGATCCGATCTCCTTGCCGGGTACTACGACGAAGGAGATGAAGAGTTGCGGGAGGAACTGCTGCGGATAGGTGCCGAATGCCAAGAGCCCGGCCAAAGTGATCGTTGGCTCGGTGCCCGTCAGAGTCACCACTCCCAAGCGTTCAAGCGCGGCAAGCCGGTCGAGTCCCTTGAAAGCGCGAGGAGAACGGTTCCGGGCATGGGCGAGGGCATTGCTGATCAGTTCCTCGTCCAGATCGTCAATGCTTGGGCCTCGAACCTCTTCTCTGTCGAATTGCGGTTGTTCCGTGTTGCTCAGCAGCTGGCTCACTTCATAGTGGTTGAGCCTGACGTCACCGTCTCCACTGCGAATGTACGAGCCGCCGTAGACTCCTCGGCTCTTGACATAACACGGCATCTCATTGGGGTCGAGAGGGTCGACCACCAGTCGGATGATCTCTCCACCGTCGAATTCCAGCACCTCGATGGCAGATCGGATCGCCGGAATTACCTTGTTCGAACAGGCATCGACCAGAGCGTCCCGAACCCTGTCGACGTGAAAATCATGGACCGGGGAGAAACCGTCTGCCTCAGATAGGCCCAAGAGGAGGGTGCCACCACTGCCGTTGGCGAATGCACTGAGACTGTCGACAACGGTACCGGGCAATCCTCCAGCGGCTTCCTTGACCTCCACGTCCTCGGGCTCGACACCGATTCGACGCAGCCGAGCGATCATCTCAACCAACGCTGGATCTTCCATGAACCCGCTCCTCGTTCAGCCTTCTTGGCCATTACTGTACCAACTACTTGGACAACTGGGACAAGATAATTGACCAAGTTGTCCAAGTAGATGAAAAGGTGTGGAAGAACTACGCTCTCACGGGTGAACCGCGGAGGTCCGCCTTATGACTCAGACCGCGTCGCTCACCACTTTCTCCGCGTCCTTCACTGTGATCTTGCCGGACATAAGAAGCGGGAGCAGCTCATCGCGGGTGTGTGACAGGGACCGCGACTCTGATACTGCAGTCTTAACTCTCTCAAGCAAGGTCGTTGACAGCTCTCCAAAGCGCTTGAGGCTCTCGTCGTCCACTTTTGCCAGCTGATATTCCGCAACGTCTGCCGCAGCAAGCCTCTGCCGACCGCTGGTCCCTTGCATGTGCCTGATCGCAAAATCTCGAAAGCGCTCGCTTTTCGACAAGAAGAACGGAACTGCTGACAATAGAGGATCTTTTGCACGAAACACGATGAACTCGGTTGAACCTATCCCGATTTCTTCATGATCCAAGAAGTCTACGTAGCCAACTTTTCCGTTTTCCAAACACGGAGTGATTCGCGCAAGCAATACGTCACCGTTGACAAACCGTGCACCGCCCTTGGCCTCGCGGGTAGACCACGAATTTACGGTCATCGCACTATCAGGGAGATTTTTCATTTCAAGGTAGGGTACCTGCCCAACAATCTTCCGAGAAGCTCGCGGGTTCATCTCAAACAGTTCTTGAATCATCACTGACGACCCCTGTCCGGAAAAACCATCCAATCCCAATGCCACGAAGTGTTCCTGCAAGAGTTTCTGCACCCCACTCGACAATCGTTCATTGGCGGCGATTTTGTCGTCGAGGGCGCCGAGGACTCCAGCGATTGCTCGTTGAACCCCTATATTTTCTGGCCAAAGCACCGGAATCGCGTAAACATGGTTCCGGTTCAAAGTAGGACTTGCAGATCCGACATTGAAGTGGTCAGCGTTGAGCTGCTGCAACGAGTAATAGACAAATTTTGGATCATTATCCTTAAAACTTTTCACCCAAAGCGTAGTGTCATGCGGCCAATAGTCACTTTCGATAAAGTGGACTCTTCCTAGAGTGCCCTTCCGACCAATAATAACTCCAGGCCCCTCGGCCATCGACTTATCATGATAAGAAGAGACCCCTCCTGAAGAAACTACAGGGACTTCTCCAGCTAGACTCTGTTCGGATTTCGTAATATCAAATCCTCGCTGGAGTTCGACGACTGAACCCCATGTAGTGACTCGCCACTCGCTCATCCCAGACGCTCCAACTGCTCGCGGACGACCTTCTCCAGTCGGGACGATTCGTCGAAGGCCTCGATCAGCTCGCCCTTCAGCCGCGCGATCTTCTCATCGATCGGTTCGAGGTCTTCAGGTGTCGGGGCAGCACCGACATAACGGCCCGGCGTCAGCGCATAGCCGGCTTCCTTGATCTCGGCCAACGGCACTGTGCGACAGAATCCGGGAACGTCTTCGTACTCACGCCCGGCCTCCTCGGCGGAAGGAGAACCGATCCACGCGTGGAAGGTACCTGCGATCTTTTCGATGTCCTCATTGGACAACGAGCGTTCAGCCCGAGAGATCATGTGCCCCATGTCGCGGGCATCGATGAACAGCACTTCGCCGGCTCGTGCCCCCTTTTTCTTCGCAAAGAACCAGACGCACACCGGAATGCCCGTCGAACGGAACAACTGGGTCGGCAGCGCAAGCATGCACGAGACCAGATCTGCCTCGACGATCTGAGCGCGAATGTCACCTTCGCCACCGGTGTTCGACGACATCGACCCGTTCGCCATGACCACGCCGGCCTTGCCCGAATCGTTGAGCTTGGACAGGATGTGCTGGATCCACGCATAGTTCGCGTTCTTCTCCGGCGGAACGCCGAAGGTCCACCGTGGGTCCTCCTCGCTGCGTGCCCACGCCTTGAGGTTGAACGGAGGATTCGCGAGGACGTAGTCCATCTGCGTGTCGGCGTGGATATCGCGGGCGAAGGTATCGCCCCACTTCTCGCCGAGACCTTGGACCTCGATCCCGTTGATCGCGAGGTTCATCTTCGCCATTCGCCAGGTCTCCTCAATGGATTCCTGCCCGTAGACGGCAATCTCACGCGGATCACCGTTGTTGTCCTCAATGAATTTCTCCGACTGGACGAACATTCCGCCCGAGCCGCAGCACGGATCGTAGACCCGCCCGCTGTAAGGCTCGAGGATCTCGACCATCGTGCGCACCACCGGTCGCGGGGTGAAGAACTCTCCACCGCGCTTGCCCTCCGCACGGGCGAACTCGCCGAGGAAGTACTCGTACACCTCCCCCATGAGATCGCGAGCCTTGTGCTCGCCCTGCCGGGAGAAACGTGTGCTGCTGAAGAGGTCGACGAGCTCACCCAACCGGCGCTGATCGATATTGTCCTTGTTGTACAGCCGCGGCAGGGTTCCCCTGAGAGAGGGGTTGGCCCTCATCAGCCGGTCCATCGCCTCATCGATCAGCGCACCGACAGTTCTGCCGGCTTCGGCTCCCGACGGGGCCTGGCCCTTGGCATTCTCGGCCAGAAACGTCCACCGTGCGACTTCGGGGACGAGGAAGATGCCCTCACCGACGTAGGTGTCGGTGTCGAGCAGAAGCTCGGCAATGTCCTCCTCGTCGATCCCCTGCTCTTCGTACTCGGCGCGAAGGAGGGACTGTTCTTCTTCGAAGGCGTCCGAGACGTATTTGAGGAAGACGAGTCCGAGGATCACGTCTTTGTACTGATTGGCACTCAGCGACCCCCTCAGGCGGTCGGCCGCCTTCCACAGGGTGGCTTTGAGTTCGTTCATCGTCGTCGGCTCAGCGACGGCGGTCTTCTTCGTTGCCATTTCACCTTCCATGTGATGTCCGCGGCTCAAGGCTGCTCTCCATCAGTTCCATCGTCCCGGATGCGACACCACTCAAGAGTGCATGTCCCAACGTCATCGCGGCACGTTCCTTCACCTGCAATTGTTGTCGATACTCGCTCAATCTCCGCATTGCGTCTTCTACCGCCTCTACTTGGTCGACCGGGATGCTCGGAACCTGCCAATTCGCATACTCATTGGACCTCGCATCGTTGATGACTGCAGCCAAGGTGTGTGGACCGATACGAGCATCGTCGCCAAGCCTGAGGACCTTGTTTGGAGTGAGCACGAGTGAACCGCCGCGACCATCAACCCACGCCGTCGGCGGGTTCGAACAGTAGACGACGTCTCCCGGCAAAGTTCTTATGCTGCGGCGAAATGAGTTCTCGGCCACGAACGCGTCAACCCGAAACACCTCGCCACTCCGTCTGGTATCGACGACGGGTACCGTGCCGGAGGCCTCGGCCCACGCGCCGTCGATTCGGCTCCCGCTGTGGCGAGTGATCGCTCCGGTTTCGATCATTGCCCCCAGCGACGTCGACCCCACCACCACCGAGGCGGGGCGATCGTTGACATAGATGTCGAAGAGGTCGGTCGCTTCGGCAGTTTCGATCGAGGCCGCACGCACATCATCGATGAAGTCGTGCCGATCAGATGCGAAGCTCACCGCCCGAGTACCGGGAGGCACGACTGCTTCACCTCTGAGGATCGACCGAATATCACGGACCCTGACATAGCGGAAGGCGCGGGCAGGCAGCTCGTTCGGTGCGGAGCTTGTTGCGAGCACACCTGCGATATCAGCAGCAAGCTCGTCCGAAACGATCTCAGTCTCGGACAGGTCGGCTACCCAGGGACGAGCGATACCAGCCTGGCCCTTGAGGATCCACAGCCCGCTATTCTGCCGTGGCGCATGCTTCCACAGCCCCCGGGGCAGTCGAAGGGCTGCCACCAACGGGCCATGATTGGCTGACCGGCTTCCCCGCAGCGACTCCGATCTATTGCGCTCAGCACTGCCTTCGAGCCGGTCGCACAGCAGGTCAGCCGAACCGGCAATGACTGCATATTCGGACGGCCTCAGATCAAGAACCACGTGATCGAGTTGTTCGAGAGCCGCGGTGCGTTCCAATCCGTGGACGGAGGTCACAGTCACCTTCGGCTGATCGACGTCGAGAGCGAGCCATCCACGTAGGAGCGCCCTTCGGCGCAAATCACGCAGCTGCGAGGAATCGGTCCTGTCATGCGAGTCCAAACCAGCCAAGTTTTCCGCAATGGCAAGAAGATCGAGATCCTCACATGCGAGAACGAACCTTCCAGCTCCGGGCTGTTCGTCTCCCCCGTCCGAGGAGTCGGCATGAGCGACCATTCCATCGACGACGGCAGCGACGATGTCAACCAATTCGCGACTGAATCCTCGGCGTTCCTGATTTCGCCCCAACCGCCCCGATTCCAATCGATCGAGAGCATCTGATGCACCGTACGAAGCCGAATAGAGGTCATCGACGAACTCCAGAGCAGAGGCGGGAAAGTTGCCCTCAATCGCTTCGCTCAGCACCACACCGTCGCCAGGATCAATGGAGACCGCAATTTCAACCAATGTCGATTTGTCCAAATTGCTCAGGTCGTCTTCCGAGTTGTCCCTGAGGCACAGAAGAATCAGAGACTGGTCAAAAGTGACTCCAGCGGGGATTCCGGAAGCGGGGGCGTCCTCGGCGAATTCTGCGTTCTTGCCGCGACCTGTGCTGTGCAGCCAATCGACGACCTCTCGAGTCTCGAAGAGCTCTCGTCCGCCCGGGCCGTACGAAGGCTGAGGAAAGGGAACGTCGCGACCTCTGACCTTGGTCCGCCTGCGCCACTGAGAAACGGCCGGTCGGGTGACTCCTGCCAAATCAGCGATATCTTGCATCGACATCAATGTTTCGCCCATTGTGCCTCCCATCCAGATTGTGCACCATCGACAGGTCGATCATAGAGGGATTCGGCATCATCGGTGTCGCATTTTACTGTTAAGCCCCCTTAACAGCGTTTTCATTGATCACCTCCTTTGATCTGAGCTGAACTGGGTCAATAGCGAACGACGAGCGTTCGTCCTTTCACTCTCCGATTCAGCAGGACGGTCATGATGAACTCAGATCCAGCACCTCATCCGTATCACCAGGGTGGGCCGCATCAGCACGGCAGCTATGAACCCGAGCAGTTCCCCAACACTCCGCTCGCTTCGCCACCGGTGACTCCGCCTCGAGCCCGGAAGCACATTTGGTTCGGACTCGTAGGCATTGCAATTGGCTTCCTGCTCGGCGCGGGTCTCGTCGGAGGAATCCTCGGCATCAACTCACTTGCCGCCGCGAACGATCACGCAGCGAAGGCGGGCCTGATCGCGGACGCATACGAAACCTGCACACTCGATTCAGTCGACGGTGCCACTCTCAGCGCCGACAAGATGAGTATCGACGTCAGCGGGGCCGGCAAATACTTCGGCCCGGATATCACCGACGTGCACTGCCTCGGCGACGCCCTGGGAATGCCTGACTCCGTGAGTTCACGAATGGGGCAAACTCGTGCGCTCGATGGGACACAGACTGCGGATTGGGACTCATTCACCGTGTCGTGGAACTACCACCCCGATGACGGGCTCGGAGCAATCTTCGAATACGTTCCCGCGCCCTAGACCTGCAGAATCGCACACGAGCAGACCAGCCGCATCTCATACAGGTGTGTGAGCACGGTTGTACTCCATCCATTCACTAACAAGGAGGAAACATGACACACGATCAGCAGGAGCCGGGGAGCAGCCCCACTGACTCCACCAGTCAACGGCAGCCCCGATCGACGCCTGCGCCGGCTGCGCAGCACCAGCCGATGCCGCCAGGAATGCAGCACGTCGGAACGTACCCGACCACGTCTGATCAGGAATCGGAGAAGAGTTTCGTCCTGACTTGGCTGTTTGCGTGGTTCCTCGGTTTCTTCGGGGTTGACCGGTTCTATCTTGGAAAGGTGGGCACTGGCATCCTTAAGCTCCTCACACTGGCGGGTTTCGGAATCTGGTGGCTCGTCGATGTCGTCGTCGTGCTGACGGGCAAAACCACGGACAAAACCCGACGTCCGCTGTCGGGATACAGGCAGCACCGGACCATGGCGTTCGCCGTGACCGCGGGCTTCCTCGTAGTAGGTATCGTCGCCAGCAGCATCGTCGGCAGCAGTAGCGCAGATGTCACCACTCCACTAACCGCAGAGGAACAGCCGGCCAATGAAGCTCCACCAGAGGAAGAACCTGCAGCTGAGGAAGAACCTGCAGTTGAGGAAGCCGTGGCTGAAGAGCCACCGCCCGAGCCC
>JAKDSA010000039.1 GCA_030457025.1 Brevibacterium sp.
CGCGCCGAGAGCCCCGACCCCCCAAAGACACCCGCCGCCACCCCCCCCCCCCGGGCCCCCCCCCCATCTCCCCCACATCGTGGGCGGCTACCGGGAATGGGGTGAAATGTCATTAATCCGTTCCGCAAGGCTCATGCATTCGCGTGAGAACCGGCGCGACGACAGGAGAAAATAGTGATTCAGCAAGAGTCGCGACTCAAGGTCGCCGACAACACTGGTGCCAAGCAGATCCTGGCCATCAGGATTCTGGGTGGTTCCGGTCGGCGTTATGCCTCGATCGGTGACACCATCGTGGCAACCGTCAAAGACGCAATTCCTGGTGGAAACGTGAAGAAGGGTGACGTCGTCAAGGCTGTCATCGTTCGCACCGCCAAGGAACGCCGTCGTCCGGATGGCTCGTACATCAAATTCGACGAGAATGCAGCAGTCATTCTCAAGACTGATGGCGAACCTCGCGGAACCCGTATCTTCGGGCCCGTGGGACGCGAATTGCGCGATAAGAAGTTCATGAAGATCGTCTCCCTGGCACCGGAGGTGTTGTGAGCATGGCGAACAAGCTCAAAATCAAGAAGGGCGACCTCGTCCAAGTGATTGCAGGCGCCCGTCAGTCACGGGGTGGCGATCGTGGGAAGCAGGGCAAGGTTCTTGCCGTGTACCCAGAACGCAACCGCGTCCTCGTTGAGGGCATCAACCGTGTGATCAAGCACAAGAAGGCAACGCAGACTCAGGCCGGCGGCACTGCTGGTGGCCGTGAGACTCACGAAGCCCCAATCCACGTGTCCAACGTGGCGCTCGTTGATCCCAAGGACAACAAGCCCACCCGCGTCGGATACCGCGAGGAAACCGTGGAACGCGATGGTCGCGATAAGACCGTTCGGGTTCGCGTCTCGCGTCGCACCGGGGAGGAGATCTGATGACGGAAACAACAACGAGCCGTCCAGCGCCACGTCTCAAGCAGGTTTACCGCGAAGACATCGTGGCCAAACTGCAGGACGAGTTCAAATACGCAAACCCCATGCAGGTTCCCGGTCTGACCAAGGTCGTCGCGAACATGGGTGTGGGTGACGCAGCACGCGATTCGAAGCTGATCGAAGGCGCAATCAACGATCTGACTCTGATCACAGGTCAGAAGCCGGTCGTGACTCGGGCGAGGAAGTCCATCGCCCAGTTCAAGTTGCGCGAAGGCCAGCCCATTGGAGCACACGTCACCATGCGTGGAGCCCGTATGTGGGAATTCGTCGACCGTGTCATCTCTCTGGCTCTTCCGCGAATCCGCGACTTCCGCGGCCTCTCGGATCGTCAGTTCGACGGGAACGGTAACTACACCTTCGGTCTCACAGAGCAGTCGATGTTCCACGAGATCGATCAGGACCGGATCGACCGTGTCCGTGGTATGGATATCACAGTTGTGACTACAGCGAAGACCGACGACGAGGGACGTGCACTTCTGCGTCACCTCGGGTTCCCGTTCAAGACCAAATAATCGCTACGTTGCAGGTCCAAGCACGTATTGCGTGGGCGGAAACCGTAACGAGGAAGGGCTAGAGCCCAAATGACAATGACTGATCCAGTCGCAGACATGTTGACACGTCTGCGGAACGCCAACTCGGCTTATCACGAGGACGTCAGCATGCCGTTCTCGAAGCTGAAATCAAACATCGCCGAGATCCTGAAGAGCGAGGGCTACATCACCGGTTGGAGCGTCGAGGACGCTCAGGTCGGTAAGACCCTCTTCATGGACCTCAAGTTCGGTCCCAACCGTGAGCGTTCGATCGCCGGCCTGCGCCGCGTGTCGAAGCCCGGGCTGCGCGTCTACGCGAAGTCGACCAATTTGCCCAAGGTCCTCGGTGGACTCGGCATCGCTATTCTGTCGACGTCGTCAGGTCTCCTGACGGACCGACAGGCCGCCAAGAAGGGTGTGGGTGGGGAAGTCCTCGCCTACGTCTGGTAAGGAAGGAGAGAAGAAAATGTCACGTATTGGCAAGAACCCGATCTCCGTCCCCACTGGCGTAGAGGTCAAGATCGACGGTCAGGATGTCGCCGTCAAGGGACCTAAGGGCGATCTGTCCGTCTCCGTCGCCGAGCCGATCAGCGTATCGCTCGATGACGGGGTCGTGACCGTGAGCCGTCCGGACGAAGAGCGCGAATCGCGTTCTCTGCACGGACTGTCCCGCACGATGATCAACAATATGATCGTCGGTGTGACCGACGGCTACTCGAAGTCCCTCGAGATCGTCGGCACCGGTTACCGCGTGCAGGCCAAGGGATCGAACCTCGAGTTCGCTCTGGGCTATAGCCACTCGATCACCGTCGAACCACCCGAGGGAATCTCCTTCACGGTCGACGGACAGACCAAGCTGGCAGTTCACGGCATCGACAAGCAGCTGGTCGGAGAGACCGCTGCCAACATCCGGAAGCTGCGCAAGCCTGAGCCTTACAAGGGCAAGGGTGTCCGCTATGTCGGAGAAAATGTCCGTCGCAAGGTCGGAAAGGCTGGTAAGTAGAGATGGCCTTTGGCAAAAAGGAAAGCTACGGCAAGGGCAGGGCTGCGGCTCGCAAACGTCGTCACGCTCGTCTGCGCAAGCATGTCAGCGGTACGCCGGAACGTCCTCGCCTGTCAGTGACTCGCTCCACGCGCCACGTCTTTGTCCAGGTCATCGACGATACCGTCGGCAAGACCTTGGCATCGGCCTCCACCATGGAAGCCGACCTGCGCACACTCGAGGGTGACAAAACCGGTAAGGCCCACAAGGTCGGCGAGCTGGTAGCCCAGCGCGCCAAGGACGCCGGTATTGAAGCCGTCGTGTTCGACCGTGGCGGCAACGCCTACCACGGCCGGGTGCAGGCAATCGCCGAAGGTGCCCGTGAAGGAGGATTGGCCCTATGAGCACTGAAGAGAACAAGGAACAGCAGCCAGCTGCTGCTGAGACCCGCACCGACAACAACAGTGATCGCTCCTCACGTGGTCGCGGCCAGGGTGGTCAAGGCGGCCAGGGTCGCGGACGCGGTGAAGGCCGCGGACGCGGCGGTCGCGGTGATCGCGAAGAGAAGAGCCAGTTCATCGAGCACGTCGTCACGATCAACCGCGTGTCGAAGGTCGTCAAGGGTGGACGTCGGTTCTCCTTCACCGCCCTCGTCGTCGTCGGTGACGGAGACGGCATGGTCGGAATGGGCTACGGCAAGGCGAAGGAAGTTCCTGCAGCCATTGCCAAGGGTGTCGAAGAGGCGAAGAAGAACTTCTTCCGCGTCCCTCGCATCCAGAAGACCATTCCGCATCCGATCCAGGGTGAGACCGCTGCAGGCGTCGTTATGCTTCGTCCTGCCGCTCCGGGTACCGGTGTCATCGCCGGTGGTCCGGTGCGTGCGGTACTCGATGCTGCCGGCGTTCAGGACATCCTGTCCAAGTCGCTGGGATCAGCCAACGCAATCAACATCGTTCGCGCGGCGATCAAGGCCCTGCAGGGCCTCGAACGCCCAGAGCAGGTCGCGGCTCGCCGTGGACTGCCTGTGGACGAAGTCGCTCCTCACGCATTGCTGCGGGCGGCTGCTGAGGGCGGGGTGAAGTCCTGATGGCAAAACTCAAGGTAACCCAGCGCAAATCCGTCATCGGCGGCAAGCCGAACCAGCGTCTGACGCTGCGTTCGCTCGGACTGAAGCGGATCGATGATGTGGTGGTGTGCGAGGATCGTCCGGAACTCCGGGGAATGATCAACGTCGTGCGTCACCTCGTGACTGTGGAAGAGGTGGATTGATATGTCGAACGATGACTCACTCAAGCTCCACGATCTCCGTCCTGCTCCAGGTGCGAAGACTGCCAAGACCCGTGTCGGTCGTGGTGAAGCTTCGAAGGGCAAGACAGCCGGACGCGGAACCAAGGGCACACATGCCCGTTACCAGGTTCCGCACGGCTTCGAGGGTGGACAGACTCCGATGCACATGCGTCTGCCTAAACTGCGCGGGTTCAAGAACCCCGCAAAGGTGACGTTCCAGGTTGTCAATCTCGACAAGCTGTCGTCCTTGTTCCCAGAAGGCGGCGACGTCACAGTTGCTGATCTGGTGGCCAAGGGCGCCGTGCGTGCGAAACAGCCCGTCAAGGTTCTGGGCACCGGTGAGATCACCGTGGCTCTGAACATCACTGCAGACAAGTTCTCGGGTTCAGCACTCGAGAAGATCAAGGCTGCAGGCGGGAGCGCCAGCGAAGCCTGAACAGCACCCGCACAGCGGGCCTGAGGTTTCCCAGCAAGGGGGCGGTCACACTGTGACCGCCCCCTTCGTTGTCCTCGATTTCGCGAGTCCGCAAACCGCTCAGATGCACGGCGGAGTTCGTTTCGACGCAGTTGCGACGACAACAGCCGACAGTCACGGTCGAACCGGCCGTCCGGTTTCAGCCTGACGGTCATACCCTGGTAGTCTTTTGCAGGTATTTGTCTCATTCGCCAGGTCGTATCTGCGACC
The DNA here is from genome assembly GCA_030457025.1 of Brevibacterium sp. Classification (GTDB taxonomy): domain Bacteria; phylum Actinomycetota; class Actinomycetes; order Actinomycetales; family Brevibacteriaceae; genus Brevibacterium. The sequence goes on from JAKDSA010000039.1 coordinate 4,456, forward strand.
CTGACTTTTTCATCCCCCAATGAGGAGGACGCTTGATCGGCGCAATACGGAGGGCCTTCAGAACGCCCGACTTGAGGAACAAACTCCTCTTCACCCTGGGCATTCTTGTCATCTTCCGCCTCGGTTCGTTCATTCCCGCACCGGGAATCGACTACACCCAGGTTCAGGAATGTGTGGCCTCCCCGCAGCTGAATGAGGGCGGGTTCGCAATGATCAACCTGTTCAGCGGGGGCGCACTGCTGCAGCTGTCGATCTTTGCGCTGGGCATCATGCCCTACATCACCGCGAGCATCATCGTCCAGCTTCTGCGCGTGGTCATCCCGCGCTTCGAATCACTGCACAAAGAGGGAGCCTCGGGACAGGCGAAACTCACCCAGTACACGCGTTACCTCACCATCGGCCTGGCCGTGCTCAATGCAACGACCCTCGTGGCCACGGTGCGAACGGGTGCTCTCTTCGGCAATATCGAAGGCTGCGGCGACCTCATCACCAATGACTCCTGGTGGGGCATCTCCGTCCTCGTCCTCACCTTGGTGGCAGGCACCGGCCTCATCATGTGGCTCGGCGAGCAGATCACCGAACACGGTGTCGGCAACGGAATGTCGCTGCTCATCTTCACCTCGGTGGCCTCAGCCTTCCCGTCATCGCTGGGAGCAATCTTCCGCGAACAGGGCGTCGACATCTTCCTCATCGTCATGGCCGTCGGTCTCGTGCTCGTGGCACTCGTCGTCTTCGTTGAGCAGTCTCAGCGACGCATTCCGGTGCAGTACGCCAAGCGCATGGTCGGTCGACGGATGTTCGGCGGCACCTCGACCTACATTCCGATCAAGGTCAATATGGCCGGCGTGATCCCTGTGATCTTCGCATCCTCGGTTCTCTACCTGCCCAGTCTGATCTCGCAGTTCTTTGATCCGCAGAGCCAGTGGGTGGAGTGGATCAACACCTACTTCACTCGCGGTGACCACCCCATCTACATCACGACCTACGCACTGCTGACGATCTTCTTCGCTTACTTCTACGTCGCCATCACCTTCAACCCGGAGGAAGTTGCCGACAACATGAAGAAGTACGGCGGCTTCGTACCCGGCATCCGTGCCGGACGGCCCACCGCCGACTACCTGAGCTTCGTACTCAGCCGCATCAACTTCCCGGGCTCGCTCTACCTGGCATTCGTCGCTCTGATTCCGCTGATCGCGTTGGTCCTCATCAACGCGAACCAGAACTTCCCGTTCGGTGGTACTTCACTGCTGATCGTGGTGGGTGTCGGTCTCGAGACAGTCAAGCAGATCGACGCACAGATGCAGCAGCGTCACTATGAAGGTCTGCTGCGCTGACCAACCTCGACCGCGCAAATCCATTGGAAGGACACACCTTATGAGCTCACGTATCATCCTGATTGGTCCCCCCGGAGCCGGCAAGGGCACCCAGGCGGCCCGTCTGTCAGAAGCGTTGAACATCCCGGCGATCTCGACCGGTGACATCTTCCGCACGAATGTGAAGGGCGAGACCGAACTCGGCACTCTCGCCAAGCGCTATATGGACGCCGGCGAATACGTCCCCGACGAGGTGACCAACTCGATGGTCGCGGATCGTCTGAGCCAGGACGACGCCGCTGAGGGGTTCCTCCTCGACGGTTACCCGCGCACCGGTGCACAGGTGGACGAGCTCGATCGGATCCTCGCCGCCGAGGGACACGAGATCGAGCAGGTCGTCGAACTCACCGCCGACATGGACGAGGTCGTCGCGCGTCTGTTGGCGCGCGCACAGACCGAGGGCCGCAGTGACGACAGTGAGGACGTCATCCGTCACCGTCTCGACGTCTATGCCGAACAGACGCAGCCTCTGACCGACATCTACCGTGAACGCGGCTTGTTGCGCCAGGTCGACGGACTCGGCGAAGTCGAGGAGATCACCAAGCGAATCCTCGACTCCATTCGATGATCTTCGGTCCCCGGATCGAGCTGAAGTCTCCTGAGCAGCTGGTCAGCATGCGTCGGGCCGGACTGCTCACGAGCGCAGTGCTGCAAGCTGCCCGTGCAGCCGCGGTCCCGGGTGCCACCACCGCCGAGGTGGATGCAGCTGCCGAAGCTGTGATCACCGAGGCAGGAGCCCAGTCCAACTTCAAGGGCTATCAGGGTTTCCCCGCCGTGGTGTGCATCTCCGTGAACGAGGAGATCGTGCACGGTATACCCGGTGACAGAGTGCTCGAATCCGGGGATCTCGTGTCCATCGACGGCGGAGCCATCATCGATGGCTTCCACGGTGATTCTGCGTTGACAATGATCGTCGGCGGCGACGGCGCCGGGTCGGGGGCAGACATCGCACTGTCTCGGGCAACAGAGAAGGCCATGTGGGTCGGCATTGCCGCATTCGCAGCCGGCAACAAGGTCAGCGACATCGGTGACGCGATCGACGACCATGTCTCAGGCGAGGCACCCGATCTGGGCCTCATAGAGGAGTTCACCGGCCACGGCATCGGCACGGCCATGCACATGCCGCCTGAGGTTCTGAACTACCGGGCCCGTTCGAACGGCCCGAAGATCAGGTCGGGGATGTGCCTGGCGATCGAGCCGATGCTCACCGCCGGCAGCAGCGAGACGACCACCCTGGCCGACGACTGGACGGTCGTGACTGATGATGGCTCGCATGCCAGCCATTGGGAGCACAGCGTCGCCAAGCATGATGGGGGAGTCTGGGTGCTCACAGCCGAGGATGGGGGAGCGGCCGGTCTGGCGCCCTTCGGGATCACTCCTGTGCCCCCTGCTGTCGTCTGAGCAGACCCTGCGAGTCAGGTCTGCGGCGTCGGCTGCTTTCGTTTGAGGCCAGTCGTTGTCACGATGCGCATGACGACGAACACAGCTGAGGCCGACATGAGACTCAGTGCGAACATCCACGCCGCAGTGTCCTGAACTTCGAAGCCCGCGATCACAAATGCTGACCAGGTGATGAACGCCGTGATCGCCGTCCTGCGCGACAGGATCCTTGTGTTGTCACGTGAGGATCCGCTCAAAGCAAGTGTCCACGATCACACCAAACGTCGGGCTGATGTGGGCGATCGGTATCGCCTGACTCGCAACGTCTTCGATGTCATCTCTGCCTTCGGCTGTCTCCAGGCCCAGGGCCTTTCCAGGCCGGTGATCGTCGGAGTCCTCGCCGAAGGGGTTGCCAGCTCGAGATGACGCATCCGATACTTCCGCCCGAGCTGGTCGGAACCGACCAGCCTGGCCTGGCGTTCCGCAATCTCATGGACCGCTGCAACCTGGAATACTATCTGAGATTCGACCAGCAGATCCTGGAATGTGCAGTTCCCATTTCGGCCTACGAACACATCGAGTGGCTGGCGAGCCGTTGAGACAACCGTGCCCGACCACAGGAGAGAACTGATCAGAGTGGGTCTGTGAGTCCAGTGCGATGCTGTCGGCTCAGAGCTCGGAGGCGATGCGCTCGATCGCCTCGGTGAGCAGGGGGCGCGGGAGGGCGAAGTTGAATCGGATGTGACCGGCGCCGACTTCACCACACAGGCGCCCCTCGGTGATCGCGACGTGGGCCTGGGCATTGAAATGTTCGAAGAGACCAGTCTCGAACCCATATCCGCGCAGATCCAACCACGCCAGGTACGTTCCATCAGGCGGGAGGAACGTGGCATTGGGCAGACGGGTGGCGACGAGGTCGGTCAGAAGCTCGCGATTGCCCTTGAGGTAAGCGGTGATCTCAGCCAGCCAGTCACCCGACTGGGTGTAGGCCGCTGTGGTCGCGAGGATGCCTGGGTTCGAAGCGGCTCCTGAGACGAAGTTGCCCTTCTTCGCCCAGATCGCGCGGTCATCTGCGCTGGTGAAGATGAGCTGCGCGCATTTGAGCCCGGGGATGTTGAACGCCTTGGATGCGGCCGTCGCCGTCGCCGTATGGGAGGCAGTCGTTTCATTGAGGCTGGCATAGGGAATGTGACGGGCGGGTTCGTAGACGAGGGGTGCGTGGATCTCATCGGAGAACACACGCGCATCATTGCGTTCGACCACCTCGGCGAGGCCCAGCAGCTCACTCTCTGTGTACACCTTGCCGATCGGATTATGGGGATTGCACAGGACCAGGGTGGCACCGGGCACCAGCGCGGCATCGACTGCATCGAGGTCGACAGCCCAGCCCGTCTCCGACCGAATCATCGGCACCTCGACGAGCTCACGCCCCGTGACCTTGGCGACGTCGAAGAAGGGCATGTAGGCGGGGGTCGGTAGGACGATCGGGGTGCCGGCCGGGGTCAGGTGCTCCAGGATGCCCAGGAAGCTTGCGATGACATCGCTGGCGAGCTCGACGTGGTCGTCCGGGAACTGCCAACCGTAGCGTTCGGCGCAGAACGCCGAGGTGGCCGACTTCAGGTCGGAGGTGATCGACTGCGGTGCATAGCCGAAGAGATCTCGTTCATCGACGTCGCGCAGTGCCTGGCGCACGCCCGGTGCGACACCGAAATCCATCTCTGCGATGAACGCGCCGAGGCTGCCCGGGAAGGTTGACCACTTACGCCCGCCCTTGGCGATGAGTGAGTCTTCTGTGATCGAATCCAGGTCCTGCACGTGATGCTCCTTCGTTGGCCGTTGCGAGACTGTCCGGTTTCACGCTAGCAGGGGACTGCCGTGTGCGCGGTCCGTTCTGCCATGCATGGTCACGGCCCTGCGGCCGCACACATACTGCCAGACGCCCCCGGGCCGAGGTCACGCACTAAAGTGGAAGCGGCAGTAGGAGCCGGAGCCGGCCGTTGAGACCAGTGAGAGGTGGAAGTCGCGATGCCTGCACACCCGCAGTCGGTGTTCCGTCGGAATCAATGGGCTCTGAGCCTGGCACAGCTGTTCTCCGGAATCGGCATCGCCACCGGCTTCGCCGTCGGCGGGATCCTCGCGGAGCGTCTGACCGGACGCACAGAACTCGCCGGGTTCGCGCAGACGGCGTCGATCCTCGGCGCCGGGCTGCTCGCGGTTCCATTGGCGAAGGTCGCTGAACACAGAAGCCGCCGACTGGCCTTGGCCAGCGCCTACGCGATCGCGCTCTGCGGTGCCGTTCTCATCGTGTTGGCTATTCTGTTCGAGTTCGACATCGCCTTCTTCATCGGCATGGGCTGCTTCGGGGCAGCTACAGCCGCGGGACTGCAGGGCCGCTACGCCGCCACGGATGCGGCTCCCGAGCATCTCAAGGGCTCCGCGATGTCCGTGGTCGTCTGGGCGACGACGATCGGCTCTGTCATCGGGCCCAACCTGTCCGGACCCGGTGCCGACCTCGGCAGAGCCCTGAGCCTCGACCCGCTGTCTGGTCCGTTCGTCATCGCGATTGCGGGCTTCGGGCTTGCTCTGCTCAGCGTGCTGTTCCTGCGCCGGCTCACACCTGCCACGCGAGATGCGAACTCAGCGTCTCCTCGCCGAGGTGGCACCTGGGAGGCCATCCGACGCTCCCCGAGTGCTCTCATGGGTCTTCTCTCCGTGGTCACCGGACACATGATCATGGTGGCAACCATGGTGATGACACCCCTGCACATGGACCATCATGGCCTCGGTCTCGAACTGATCGGCATCACGATCGGCGGACATATCCTCGGCATGTACGGGCTGTCACCGGTCTTCGGCTATCTCACCGACAGATACTCCGCGGGTCGGGTGATTCTCTTCGGCCACGGGCTCTTCGCCGTGTCGCTGGTCCTCGGGCTCGCCGATGCGCTCGGCGAATCCTCGTTCATCCGTCTGTCGGCGGCGCTGTTCGTTTTGGGACTGGGATGGAGCGCATGCCTCATCGCCGGATCCACCCTCCTGACGAAGGAAATCGACCCCGAGCATCGCATGTCCGTGCAGGGACTCTCCGACGCGGGGATGAACTTCGGAGCCGCGGCACTGGCGGCTGCGTCCGGGCCTCTGCTGGCCTTCGGCGGGTTCGCCGCGATCACCCTGATGGGCTTCGTCGTACTCGCGGTGGCGGTCGTCTTCAGCATCCGGGCACGGTACGGAACCAGGCACAGCACCTGAGCCTGCGGACCACCTCGGCGAAGGGGGAAGACCGATTGTAGGGGAGTTCACTCCGGTAATCCAGCACTGTGTGGAAGAATCTTCGACCATAGTGTAGGGTTGTTGATTGGTCTGTTCTCACTCAACTCACCCTTTTTCAGTTGTGGGCGGCATCTGCCATCCGCAACTTTTCTTATGGTGGGGAGAACCACAGTCCATGGGGTCGTCGGTGTCAATCGACGATACACGATTACGTCGAACGCGAAGTTTTCGCGGGAATACGAGGTTAGCGAACGATATGGCCAAAAAAGAAGGGGTCATTGAGATCGAAGGCAGCGTTGTCGAAGCTCTCCCGAACGCATCGTTCCGGGTTGAGCTGAGCAATGGGCACAAGGTGCTCGCTCACATCTCAGGAAAGATGCGACAGCACTACATTCGAATTCTGCCCGAGGACCGGGTCATCGTGGAGCTGTCTCCATACGATCTCTCGCGTGGACGAATCGTTTACCGTTACAAGTAAGGATCTTCGATCATTCGTACCCACCCCTGCGCAGGGGTGAGCGTCGGAAGAAGGAATAACGATGAAGGTTAAGCCAAGCGTCAAGAAGATCTGTGAGAATTGCCAGATTACCCGCCGTCACGGTCGGGTCATCGTCATCTGCTCCAACCCGCGTCACAAACAGCGCCAGGGTTGAGCAGCTCTTCGAGCAGACAGAGGCACCCGCAAGGGGCTTCAGCAGCACCACACCCACGCAGACCTCGCCATCTGCATTGCCTCTAGGGCATTGTCAGGACGATACCTTCGGTCGGGGGCCGAGGACCTTGGGAGACCAAGGACAGGTCTGCATCAGCACCTCCGGAACTACAACAGGAGACAGTACTTATGGCACGACTTGCCGGAGTCGACATCCCGCGTGAAAAGCGCGTGGAGGTCGCCTTGACTTACATCTATGGTGTGGGCCGCACCCGTGCGAGCCAGACCCTGACGGAAACGGGAATCAGCCCTGATACCCGTGTGAAGGACTTGAGCGACGCCGAGCTCGTCCAGCTGCGTGACTTTATCGAGGGCACATTCCAGGTTGAGGGTGACCTCCGTCGTGAGGTTGCTGCCGATATTCGCCGCAAGGTGGAGATCGGAAGCTACAAGGGCCTGCGTCACCGCCGCGGTCTGCCGGTTCGCGGACAGCGGACCAAGACGAACGCGCGTACCCGTAAGGGACCCAAGCGCACCGTGGCCGGTAAGAAGAAGTAATATGCTCACCCGGTTGACCAGCATCAGCCACCTCGATCAGGAGTAAATCACATGCCTCCCAAGTCACGCGCCGCTACAGTGCGCAAGCCTCGCCGCAAGCTCAAGAAGAATATCGTTGCCGGCCAGGCACACATCAAATCAACCTTCAACAACACCATCGTGTCGATCACGGATCCGACCGGTGCTGTCCTCTCCTGGGCCTCCTCAGGTGAGGTCGGCTTCAAGGGTTCGCGCAAGTCGACCCCTTACGCCGCGCAGATGGCCGCGGAATCCGCTGCCCGTCGCGCACAGGAGCACGGCCTGAAGAAGGTCGACGTCTTCGTCAAGGGACCAGGCTCGGGACGCGAAACCGCGATCCGTTCGCTGCAGGCCGCCGGTCTGGAACTGGGCACCATCCAGGATGTCACTCCAGTTCCGTTCAACGGCTGCCGTCCCACCAAGCGCCGCCGCGGCTGATCCTTCCGTGGATCTGCAACGGATGACGGGCTTGTGCCCGGCATCTGTCGCAGAACGGATTCCAAGATAAACCGAACCGTTCTTCATGGCTACGGCCATGACGTGCAGTGCGAACGTCATATAGCGGATGTTCGCTGAAAGGAAGCCCACGTGCTCATTGCACAGCGCCCAACGCTCACGGAAGAAGTCGTCTCCGAGAATCGCTCACGGTTCGCCATCGAGCCACTCGAGCCAGGATTCGGCTACACCCTCGGCAACTCGCTTCGTCGTACCCTGCTGTCGTCGATTCCAGGTGCCGCCGTCACGTCCATCCGGATTGACGGAGTGCTCCACGAATTCAGCACTGTTCCAGGAGTCAAGGAGGATGTCACTGAATTCATCCTCAACTTGAAGTCCCTGGTCGTGTCCTCGGAATTCGATGAACCGGTCGTTGCCTACCTGCGCAAGCAGGGCCCAGGCACCGTGACTGCCGCCGATGTCTCTGCTCCTGCCGGAGTCGAGATCCATAACCCGGATCTGCATATCGCCACGTTGAATGGTGAGGGCCGTCTGGACATGGAGCTGACCATCGAACGTGGACGCGGTTACGTTTCGAGCGCTCAGAACAAAAATGCGGATGCAGAGATCGGTCGGGTCCCAGTTGACTCGATCTACTCGCCGGTTCTCAAGGTCACATACAAGGTCGAGGCTACTCGTGTCGAGCAGCGCACCGACTTTGATCGCCTGGTGCTCGACATTGAGACCAAGCCGTCGATGACCCCGCGCGACGCGATCGCGTCTGCGGGCAAGACTCTGGTCGAACTCTTCGGCCTGGCTCGGGAACTCAACGTCGAAGCTGAAGGCATCGAGATCGGACCCTCGCCGGTTGACGCAGCTCTGGCTGCTGACCTCGCGTTGGCCATCGAAGATCTCGATCTGACCGTGCGCTCCTACAACTGCCTCAAGCGCGAAGGCATCCACACAGTCGGCGAACTCGTTGCTCGCAGCGAAGCCGATCTCATGGATATCCGCAACTTTGGTTCGAAGTCGATCGACGAAGTGAAGGCCAAGCTCAACGAGCTGGGTCTGAGCCTCAAGGACAGTCCCGCCGGGTTCGAAGCCGGTTTCGTTGATGAGGACCAGTCCTACGTCGAAGACGAACAGTACTGATTTAGACCTAGGAGTAAGACACTATGCCAACCCCAACCAAGGGTCCTCGTCTCGGAGGCTCCCCAACCCACGAGCGCATGATGCTCAACAACATGGCTGCCGCCCTGTTCGAGCACAAGAAGATCACCACGACCGTGACCAAGGCCAAGCGCCTGCGTCCGGTGGCTGAGCGCATGATCACCGCAGCGAAGAAGGGCGACCTCGCCGCACGTCGTCGCGTGCTCGGCAAGATCGGCGACAAGTCGATCGTGCACGAGCTCTTCACCTCGATCGCCGAAACCATGGCTGAGCGTCCCGGTGGATACACACGTATCACCAAGATCGGTCCTCGTGCCGGTGACAACGCGCCCATGGCCGTCATCGAACTGGTTCTCGAGCCCTACTCGCCTAAGCAGGCAACTGTGAAGGAAGCCGAGCAGGCCACCGAGACTGCAGCAGCGAAGAACGAGACCACCGAGGTCGTCGAAGAGGCTCCTGCAGAGACCACCGAGGAAGCAGCCAATGAGGCCGCAACCGACGAGGTCACTGAAGAAGCAGCTGACGAAAGCGCTGAAGAGACCAAGTAAGGCTCCTCAGCAGCAACATCTCAGGCGGGCACCCGATGGGTGCCCGCCTGATGTGTATGTACGCCCAGCATGGGCACTTGCTTGGAGGCGATAGTCCTGTGGAGGAGAAGGTGGTTCAACTCCTAGCCGGAGGCAAATCCCTGCACCGAGGGAAACGAATCGCCGATGAGGCATTCCAGCCGGGATGAGCCAGCCACAGATGGTGAAGCCCGTTCCACCGAACGGTTGGGGTGTCAATGCGGCGCGGGCAGGGGGACAGTGAGTGTTCTTATCTGGGGAGACCTGTCCCAGTGCACTGGTCATGTTCTGGCCGGGGCGGTTCGGATCGAGAGGTCCGTGGCTGATGGGGCAGAAGTCAGCAGAGGTCATAGTACCCACTGGAATCTGCTTGGGTGCCCAGGTGATGGGGTTCGGGCGTGACGACTGTGGTGGGGAAGGACTGAACGTCAGGAATTGACTGGTGGATGTGGCAGTACTCGTGTTCGTCACGGTGATCGCAGCCAACCCACATTGTGTGGGGCAGAGAGGATGGAGAGACTGGTGAATCCGGGATGGCCTTCTCCTGTGCGTAGTGATGGACCGGCGTCTGGTACTGAAGGAGCCAGGGACTTGTGTTGGCGGCCATGGAGCTGTGTCGGTTGCACGGACTGTGATCGAGCAGGGCGATCGGTGGGTCGAGGTTGACCTGGACGCGTTCTTCGATCGGGTCAATCACGACATGCTCATGGCAAGGGTTGCCAGAAAGGTGAAGGACAAACGAGTTCTTCGGCTGATCAGCCGTTGTCTTGAAGCGGGGATCATGGCCGCGGGTATTCGACGGGCGACGGTGGACGGGACTCCGCAGTCGTCCCGGATGCACGAAGCGGCTATTCCTCCCATTGCTGGTGTAGTAATAGCCGCTTCGTGGAGTGCGCAGTGAGGTCAGGCCCACCCGTTTCGTCGGCGGGCCCACGCCGTCACTTCACGCGTGAGAGCTCGACCGATTCGTCGAAGTCGGCGTCCATGTCAGCATTGTGCTGATACGTGAACTTGCTGACCACGACCGCCACAATCAGGTTCACGGCGAAGCCGGGGATGATCTCGTAGATCGAGTCGGTCAGTGGGGTGCTGACCTGTCCCCAGATGAATGCCACGGCTGCACCCGAGATGAGTCCGAAGAGGGCGCCCCAGTTGCTGAGCCTCTTCCAGAACAGGGTCAGCAGCACGATCGGTCCGAAGGAGGCCCCGAAGCCGGCCCAGGCGAATGCGACCAGGTCGAGGATGCTGTTCGACGGCGAGATCGCCAACAGAACGGCGATGATCGCAACGACGAGGATGCCGAGGCGTCCGAGCAGGACATAGGTTTTGTCCTGCAGGGTGTGCTTCGAGCCGGTGCGCAGAGACACGATCTTGTACAGGTCCTCGATCAGTGCTGAGGAGGTCACGACGAGCTGCGAGGAGATCGTCGACATGATCGCTGCCAGGACTGCTGCCAGCACCAGCCCGGCGATGAACGGGTGGAACAGGATCTGAGTAAGATCCAGGAAGACCGTCTCCGGGTCGGTCGGCTTCATATCGGCGTGGTCGGAGAAGTACGAGATTCCGACGATCGCGGTGGCGATGGCACCGAGCGCGGAGATTCCCATCCAGCTCACACCGATCCGGCGAGCGACTTTCGCATCTGCGGGTGTCCGCAGTGCCATGAACCGCACGATGATGTGTGGCTGTCCGAAGTAGCCGAGGCCCCAGGCCAGGGCGGAGATGACTGCCAGGTATGTGCCACCGGCCCAGAACGGTCCGCTGCCGAAGAGGCTGAGCAGGCTGGGGTCGATCTCTTTGACGTTGGAGATCACGGTTGCCGGGCCACCGGCGTTGAATACGGCCACGACCGGTACTGCGATGAGTGCTGCGAACATCAGCAGGCCCTGGGCGACGTCGGTGAGCGTGGCGCCGAGGAACCCGCCGAACAGGGTGTAGATCATGGTGATGGCCGCGACGATGAGCATCCCGGCCATGTAGTTCAGCCCGAAGCTCGATTCGAAGAACTTGCCGGCGGCGACCATTCCCGACGAGACGTAGAAGGTGAAGAACACCAGGATGATGACGCCGCAGACGATGCGCAGCAGGCGAGTGTTGTCCTTGAGACGCTGTTCGAAGAAGCTGGGAATGGTGATCGAGTCACCGGCCTTCTCTGTGAAAGCGCGCAGTCGTGGGGCCACGAACTTCCAGTTCACCCAGGCCCCGATCGTCAGGCCCACGGCGATCCAGGCTTCGACCAAGCCCGAGAGGTAGATCGCTCCGGGCAGTCCCATGAGCAGCCAGCCCGACATGTCCGAGGCCCCGGCGCTCAGCGCTGCAACGCTGGGGCGCAGCCCGCGGCCCGCCAGCATGTACTCATCGAGGCTGTTCTTGGTCTTGCGGTACGCGAACAAGCCGATGGCCAGCATTCCTGCAAAATACAGGACGATTGCAATTGTGCGGAAAGTGGTTTCCGTCATTATTAGTCGTCTCCTTTTGTAAGCCGGAGAGACTCTACAATACATTTAGCATCGGGTGTGAATTGCCTATGAGGACGCTAACAACCATCTACAGCCACAGAGGCGCGGTGGCGGGGCAATCACGGAGGGTGCAAACCACTCGAATATCACCTGTCATATCCCGATTGCGGGCACCACGGAATGTGGGCGGCGGACAGAATGTGTCCGGGGAAGATGTCTCTGCGCGGAGGTATTCACTTCGATTCGCAATTGTCGCCGAGGTGGTGGGATCAGTTGAAGACGACCGTGCGGTGCCCGTCCATGAGGACCCGTCCCTCGGCATGCCAGGCCACCGCCCGTGCAAGCACGGCCGCCTCGACGTCCTGACCGCGCTGGACGAAATCTGCGATATTGCGATTGTGATCGACGCGCGCCACGTCCTGCTCGATGATCGGCCCTTCATCGAGGTCGGGGGTGACGTAGTGCGCGGTGGCGCCGATGATCTTCACTCCGCGCGCATGAGCCTGATGGTAGGGCTTGGCACCCTTGAAGCTGGGCAGGAACGAGTGATGGATGTTGATGACGCGCCCCTCGAGCCGAGCACAGAGATCGGGGGAGAGGATCTGCATGTATCGGGCGAGGACGATGAGCTCGACGTCGAGCTCGTCAACGAGGCGACTCAGTCGCGCCTCGGCAGCATCCTTGGTCTCGGGCGTGATCGGAATGTGGTGGAAGTCGTGGCCGTGGAACTCCGCCAGCGAGCGCAGGGAGTCATGATTGCCGGCCACACCGACGATGTCGATGGGCAGTTGACCCGAACTCTGCTGGAACAGCAAAGTGTTGAGGCAATGCGCGGCCTTGGAGACGAGGACGAGGGTTCGCGTCTTCTTCTCCACGGGCTGGAGACTGACCGTCATATCGAAACGGTGGGCAGCCTCGGCGAGGGCAGACTCCAGGGTTTCGGCACCGGCATCGTTGTGCGTGACGAACTGGACCCGCAGGAAGAACTGCAGAGAATCAGGGGAGGAGAACTGCTGGGACTCGGTGATGTTGGCACCGAGTGAGGCCAGGACCCCGGTCACAGCGTGGACGATCCCGGTCGCATCCGGGCAGGTGACTCGCAGGATCCATTCTCGACTCATGACCTCGATCCTAATGGTCGGGGCCGTGCTCCCCGCACCCGGCTCACCATCCGGATGACGATCGGCGGCGGTGGTGTGATCTGGTTCGCTGTTAGCATTGATTTCGGGTGTTCGCGGAGCCGATCGCGCTGTCCCACTCATCACTTTGGATGCCACAGGAGTGCAAATATGACTGAAAACTCGATGCAGGCCTCGCTTGCAGACATCGATCCACAGATCGCGGAAGTCCTCGACCAGGAACTGGGCCGTCAGCGCTCGACCCTCGAGATGATCGCCTCGGAGAACTTCGTTCCTCGGGCAGTGCTGCAGGCACAGGGATCCGTGCTGACGAACAAGTACGCCGAGGGCTACCCCGGAAAGCGCTACTACGGTGGCTGCGAATACGTCGATGTGGCTGAGACTCTCGCCATCGAGCGGGCCAAGAGTCTCTTCGGAGCCGAATACGCCAACGTGCAGTCACACTCCGGTGCCTCCGCCAACGCCGCCGTGATGCACGCACTCGCCCGTCACGGCGACAAGATGCTCGGCCTCTCGCTGGCCCACGGCGGACACCTCACACACGGCATGAAGATCAACTTCTCGGGCCGGCTCTACGACGTCGCCTCCTACGAGGTCGACCCCGACACCTACCGCATCGACATGGACAAGGTGCGTGAGCGAGCGCTCGAGCACCGTCCCGAGGTCATCGTCGCCGGCTGGTCCGCCTACCCGCGCCAGCTCGACTTCCAGGCCTTCCGTGACATCGCCGACGAGGTCGGAGCCAAGCTCTGGGTCGACATGGCACATTTCGCCGGTCTCGTCGCAGCCGGCCTGCACCCCAACCCCGTGCCCTTCGCCGATGTCGTGTCATCAACGGTGCACAAGACCATCGGCGGCCCACGCTCGGGCTTCATCCTCGGCAAGGAGGAGTACGCAAAGAAGCTGAACTCCGCAGTCTTCCCAGGACAGCAGGGTGGTCCACTGATGCACGTGATCGCAGCCAAAGCCGTGGCATTCAAGCTCGCAGCCGCCGAAGAATTCACGGCCCGCCAGGAGCGGACCGTGCGTGGTGCCCAGATCCTTGCCGAGCGCCTGATGGCCGATGATGTTGCCAAGGCCGGGGCCACGGTCCTGACCGGCGGAACCGACGTCCACCTGGTCCTCGTCGACCTGCGCAACTCCTCTCTCGACGGACAGCAGGCAGAGGACCTGCTGCATGAGGTCGGCATCACCGTCAACCGCAATGCCGTCCCGTTCGACCCACGGCCGCCCATGGTGACCTCGGGTCTGCGCATCGGCACTCCTGCCCTGGCCACCCGAGGATTCGGCGATGCCGAGTTCACCGAGGTCGCCGACGTCATCGCCGAGGCGCTCAAGCCCGGAGCAAACGTCGAGGCACTCAGCGCGCGGGTCAAGAAGCTCAGCGACGACTTCCCCCTCTACGAGGGGCTGGAACAGTACTGATGAGCGCACAGATCCTAGACGGTAAGGCCTGCGCGAAGCAGATCAAGAACGAGCTGAAGGCGGTCGTTGAGAACCTGGCGAAGCGGGGAGTCGTTCCCGGACTGGCCACGGTTCTCGTCGGTGACGATCCCGGATCGAAATGGTATGTCGCCGGTAAGCACCGTGACTGCGCCGAGGTGGGCATCCACTCCATCCGCCGTGACCTGCCGGAGTCGGTGAGTCAGGATGAGCTCCTGTCCGTCATCGACGAGCTCAATGCCGACGACGAATGCACCGGATACATCGTGCAGCTGCCATTGCCGTCCCACATCGACACGGACACGGTCCTCGAACGCATCGATCCGGCCAAGGACGCGGACGGACTGCATCCGACCAACCTCGGTCGACTCATGCTCAACGTCAACCGAGAGATCACGACGCCACTGCCCTGCACCCCACGCGGGGTCATCGAGCTGATGCTGCGCAATGGAATCGAACTGGCGGGCAAGCACGTTGTGGTCGTTGGCCGCGGTGTCACCGTGGGACGCTCGATCGGTGCGCTGCTGACTCGCCGCGAGCACAACGCCACGGTGACGCTGACACACACGGGAACGACGAATCTGGCCGAGCTGCTGGCTCAGGCCGACATCATCGTCGCCGCTGCGGGATCCGCACGGATCGTGACCGCCGACGCAGTCAAACCCGGTGCGATCGTCCTCGACGTCGGAGTCTCTCGCGAAGAGGACCCAGAGACCGGGAAGTCGAAGATCGTCGGAGACGTGGACCCTGCCGTCGCCGAGGTGGCGGCGTGGGTGTCGCCGAATCCCGGCGGAGTCGGGCCCATGACCCGGGCACTGCTGCTGAAGAACGTCGTCGACGTCGCCGAACGCGTCGCCGCAGACGCCTGAGCGGTTCGCATCCAGAGACTGACGGCCTCCCACTTCTCTGTGTGGGAGGCCGTCAGTCTCTGTCGTGCTGGTCGAACCAGCGTGTGTGCGCCCTTCGGCTCACTCCTCCAGGAGCTTGAGCTCGAAGAACACGCGTGGATCTCCGGCACCCGCGTAGTCCTCGATGAGTTCGCCGCTGAACCCGAGCGAGGAGTGGAACGAGATCGCTCCGGACGAATCCGGCAGGGTCGTGGCCTGCACCGATTCGACACCCAGCTTCCGCGAGTGTTCGATGAAGTGCTGGTAGAGGTGTCGACCGATGCCCTGATGGCGGAAGTCTGTCCGCGCGGCAACCAGGTGGATGTACGCGGGACCGTCGTGGGGGATGACGCCGAGCAGATAGCCGACGATCTCGGAATGGTACCTGGCGACCAGTCCCGAAGTCACGAACTGGCGGAACCAATACGCGTCGTGGTCGCCGCTCAAGTCCCGGTCTCCCCAGAAGTTCTTCTGCGCACCGAGCAGGAACTCTCGCATCTCACGGGCGTCTACTTCGTCGAGCGGGCTGATGCTCAGCTGCTCGGAATCGAAAGTTTCGTCTACGGCCATTGCGCCTCCTGAAATATGCTTCTTTCCATCACTGTATAACGCCCTGGCCCGGATGAGTAGTGCGCTCATGCCATGATAGAACACATGATTCGGATTGCATCAGTCAACGTCAACGGAGTTCGAGCGGCATGGAGAAAGGGGATGCCCACCTGGGTGGACAGCGCGAAACCTGACTTCATCACACTGCAGGAGGTCCGGGCCGCCAACGACATCGCCCTCACAGTGCTTGAAGACACCGGCTACACCACGATCAGCCACGACGCCGAGGCGAAGGGACGTGCCGGGGTCGCCGTCATGGCTCGCACCGAACCCGTCGCGAGTCGTGAAGGACTCGGAACGGACGGGTACTTCGATCGGGCCGGTCGGTGGCTGGAAACGGACTACCGCCTCGGCGATGGGTCGCTTCTGACTCTCGTTTCCGCCTACGTCCATTCGGGTGAGGTCGACACCCCCAAACAGGAGGACAAGTACCGTTTCCTCGATCGGATGACGCTGCGCCTGCCCCAGCTGGCAGCGCACGCCGACCACACGCTGATCACCGGTGACCTCAACGTCTGCCACACCGAACGCGACCTCAAGAACTGGAAGGCCAACCGCAAGAAGGCCGGCTTCCTGCCCGAGGAACGCGCATACTTCGACGGCTTCTTCGACGATGTGGGCTTCGTCGACGTCCACCGGAAGCTCAGCGGCGATGTCGACGGGCCCTACACCTGGTGGTCCATGCGCGGGCAAGCCTTTGACAACAACGCGGGCTGGCGCATCGATTACCACATGGCGACACCGGAACTCGCCGGGGCGGCAGTCGCGGCCACGGTCGACAAGGCCGACAGCTGGGCCGAGCGCTGGTCCGATCATGCCCCGCTCGTCATCGACTACGATCTGCCCGCCCCGAAGTAGGGCACGAGCACTCCAGACCTGATAGAGGAAACTGCTTGGCAACCCTTCGGGCGCTGGGCAACCCACCTATGGGTTGCTGAGGATCCGGAGGGTTGCTCACAGCCGCTCAGTGCCGCCTGGGCTGAGCTTCTCAGGCGTATGAGGAGCCGAGCTCGATGAGCAGTACGCCGATGAGGATGAGACCGATGCCGATGAGCATCTTCCGCGTCAGTTTCTCCTTGAACAGCGCGCGGCCCGCCAGCGCGGTCAGCGCCACCCCGGTGGCGGCCCAGATCCCGTAGGCCACACCCAAGGGGATGCCGGTGCGCAGGGTCAGGCTGAGCAGGCTGAACGAGACGAGGTACCCGGCTGCGACACCTGCGTACCACCATCTGCTTCCGCCGACCGACGCCATCCGCAGACAGATTGTGGCCGCGACCTCGAGGACGATTGCGATTGCGAGCAGAATCCAGCCGATGATCATGACTCGTCTCCATGCTCAGCCGGGGGCGCCTGTTCGTTCGGGGGCGCATCCGGCACAGCCCGGTGCTCGTCGTCGCCGCGGTTGCCGGCCTCGACGAGGATGACTCCGGCCATGACGAAGAGGATCCCCGTGATCATGACAGGGGTGAGCGGCTCGGCGAAGAGGACCAGGGAGCACACCGCGGTCAGTGCGACACCCGAGGCGCCCCAGATCCCATAGGCGATGCCCAGGGGCATGCCGACGCGCAGTGTGAGGCTCAGGAAGACGAAGGCCGCAGCGTAGCTGAGGGCAACGACGAGGTAGAGGGCGGGGGAATCGAGGGCTCCTTTCAGCGCCAAAGTACCTGCCACCTCAGCGATGATGGCGCCAGAGAGATAGAACCATTTGCGCACAGGACAATTATCGAGCATAGGCACCTGAAGGTGAAATCATGCGGGCCCGGGCCAGTGCCTGCTCTCAGACCAGCGACCCTTGCGACAGAGTCCTCGGCTCGCACGGGGTGGTCTGCGAAGACGTGGCGATGAAGTGGCATCATAGTCACATGACGACTTCTTCTCTGCCACGCACCGTATCGGGCATTCAGGCCACCTCCGACTCCCTTCACCTGGGTAACTACATCGGAGCTCTGCAGCAGTTCGTGGCGCATCAGGAGTCACACGATGCCTTCTACTTCATCGCGAACATGCACGCGATCACCGTCGAGCAGAATCCGACGGATCTGCGTGAGCGGACCCTGCGAACGGCTGCGCAGTTCATTGCCGCGGGCCTCGACCCGGAGAAGTCGACGATCTTCGTCCAGTCCCAGGTGCCGGCACACCCACAGCTGTCATGGGTCCTCGAATGCACCACATCGATGGGCGAGGCCACTCGGATGACGCAGTTCAAGGACAAGTCGGCCAAGCAGGAGAATGTGTCCCTGGGCCTGCTCACCTACCCCGCGCTGATGGCCGCCGACATCCTCCTCTACAACCCGCAGATGGTGCCCGTCGGTGAAGATCAGCGCCAGCATCTCGAGCTGACGAGAAACCTGGCCGAACGCTTCAACTATCGGTTCGGTGAGTCGTTCGTCGTTCCGGAGGCGCAGATCCTCAAGGCGACCGCGAAGATCTACGATCTGCAGAACCCCGGTGCGAAGATGTCGAAGTCCCTGCCCAGCCCCTCGGGCCGCATCGATCTCCTCGACGACGCGAAGTCGCTGACGAAGAAGATCAAATCCGCCGTCACCGATGATGGCAAGGAGATCGCCTACGCACCGGAGACGAAGCCCGGAGTGTCCAACCTGCTCACGATCTACTCCTCTCTGACCTCCCAGTCGGTTGACGACATCGTCGCCGACTACGAGGGGAAGATGTACGGCCACCTCAAGGTCGACCTGGCCGAGATCGCCGTCGAAGCGCTCGCCCCCGTGCGGGAGCGGACCAACGAGCTTCTGCAGGACCGGGCACAGCTCCAGGCAATCCTCGACGCCGGTGCAGCCAAGGCCAATGAGATCGCCGAGGTGACCCTGCGAGACGTCTACGACAAGGTCGGCTTCGTCTGAGCTGAGTTCAACCCGATCCGACCTGACGTGCGATGAGTGTGAAGGAAGAACCGTGGCGAAGAAGAAACCCGAAGAGGGACCGCTGAATCTCACCCCGGACATGCTGCATACCGCGGCACGGATGGAGGACCGTTTCAACGGTTGGCTGCAGAACCGCGCCACCGATCACACCTATCAACGCACGGTCATCGCCTATGACACGTATGGCGGGACCGGGTGGGTGAGAGTGCTCGGCCGTCTGGTCCTGACACCGACCGGTCAGCCGGCTGCGGATGTGCAGGCGAGCATCCGCGGATGGAAATCCTTCGTCAGCGTGCCTCTGCCCAACGACACGGCATGGGTGCGCGTCAATGACGAAGAGCACATGGTCACCGCCGATCGGGGCGGCATCATCGATACAGTCATTCCCGGAGACTTCCAGCCCGGTGAGACGGAGATCGAACTGTGGACCGATGGCTCGCTCGTCGATTCCGCCGCTGTGCGGATCATCGGCGAGGACTCGACATTCGGCATCATCTCCGACATCGACGACACCGTCATGGTCACTTCACTGCCCAGGCCGTTTCTGGCCGCCTGGAACACCTTCGTCCTCAGCGAGCATGCCAGGTCGCCAGTGGCGGGAATGGCTGTCCTCTACGACCGGATCACCTATATGCGCCCCAACTCTCCGATGGTCTATCTCTCGACGGGAGCATGGAACTCGGCCCTGACGATCAAACGGTTCCTCTCCCGCAACCTCTACCCGATGGGGCCCCTGCTGCTCACCGACTGGGGGCCGACGACCACTCGGGTGTTCCGTTCGGGCAAGGAGCACAAGCGCAATAGCCTGGAGCGGATGTCGCGTGAGTTCCCATGGATGAAATGGCTGCTCATCGGCGACGACGGGCAGAAGGACGAAGAAGTCTACGGCGAGTTCGTGGACAACCACCCCAACAATGTCGCCGCCGTTGCCATCCGCCAGCTCACCGTCGGCGAAGCGGTCTGGGCCGGTGGGCGTTCGAAGCGCCACGGTCGCGGTCAGGGCGTGCCGTGGATCTATGCCCCGGACGGTGCAGGGCTCTCCTCGCGCCTGACCGAACGGGGCATCATCTCCACGATCTGAGAGTTCAGTGCGGCTCAGCCGACACGAACAGCTGGGTTCAGGCGAGAGTCGAGCTCCTTCTTCGCGGCGTCGAACTCTGCGGCAAGACCGTCGACGAGTTCTGCGGTGGTGCGCTTGGCGCCGAGGACACCGATGCCCTGACCCGAGCCCCAGATGTCCTTCCATGCCTTCGAGTCCGAGCCGTCCTTCGTGCCGAAGTCCATCTTCGTCGGGTCGGCGTCGGGAAGGTTGTCCGGGTCGAGTCCCGAGGCAGTGATCGAGCCGCGCAGGTAGTTGCCTTTGACTCCGGTGAAATAGCTGGAGTACACGACGTCCTCGGCGGCAGAGTCGACGATCATCTGCTTATAGTCTTCGGTCACGTTGGCCTCTGCCGTCGACAGGAAAGCCGAGCCCACATAAGCGCAGTCTGCCCCAGCAGCCAGGGCTGCGAGGATTGAGCGACCGTGTGCAATTGCGCCCGAGAGCAGCACCGGACCGTCGTACCAGGATCGGATTTCTTGGACCAGGGCGAAGGGGGAGAGCGCCCCGGCATGTCCACCGGCACCGGCAGCCACGGCGATGACTCCGTCGGCGCCCTTCTCCACTGCTTTGTGCGCGAACTTGTTGTTGATGACGTCGTGGAGGACGATGCCGCCGTAGGAGTGGACGGCCTCATTGACCTCTTCGCGTGCGCCCAACGAGGTGATCACGATGGGGACCTGCTGGCGAACCACCTCGGCGAGGTCGGCCTCCAAACGGTTGTTCGAGCGGTGAACGATGAGGTTGACTGCGAACGGTGCCGCCGGACGATCGGGGTTCGCCGCGGTGAACGCGGCGT
>JAKDSA010000123.1 GCA_030457025.1 Brevibacterium sp.
GTCTATCTGCGTTTCTTCGCGCCGCTGCCTCGGCTGCCCAAGCGTGACCTCGACAGGTTCGTCACCGTCGACCATCATGACCGTGTGGCCATGGTCATGCTCGTCGGGTCCGACATCATCGGCGTCGGGCGCTTCGACAAGATCTCGGAGACCTCCGCCGAGGTGGCCTTCAACATCGCCGACGCCCACCAGGGGCGCGGCATCGGCTCGATCCTCCTCGAACATCTCGCCGCCGCAGCCCGGGACCTGGGGCTGCGCAGATTCACCGCCGAGGTGCTGCCTCAGAATCGGTCGATGCTGCAGGTCTTCCAAGCCGCCGGCTACGAGGTCTCGCGCGGTTTCGACGACGGCGTCGTGGCCGTGAACTTCGACATCGATCCCACGGCACGGTCCATCGAGGTCCAGGCCTCCCGGGAGCATCGTGCCGAGGCGCTGAGCGTGCGCACGGTCCTCCACCCCACCTCGGTGGTGGTCATCGGCGCCAGCCGCAAACGCAACTCCACCGGTCATCTCCTCATCCGCAACATCACCTCGGCGAAGTTCACCGGCCAGCTGTGGGTCGTCCACCCGGAAGCGGACCAGGTTGCCGGTGTCCAGGCGTACCCGAGCCTGGGCGATCTGCCGGGCACGGCCGACCTGGCCGTGATCGCGGTGCCCGCGGAATCCGCCACCGAGGTGGTTCAGGAGTGCGCGGCCCACGGAGTCAAAGCAGTGCTCGTCATCTCCTCGGGGTTTGCCGAGACCGGTGAGGCGGGGGCAGAGCTGCAGCGCCAGATGGTGTCAACGGCCCGTGCCTACGGCATGCGCGTGGTGGGTCCGAACTCGTTCGGCCTCGTCAACGAGGCCGCGGACATCTCGCTCAACACCTCGCTGGCACCGTTCCTGCCGGCATCGGGGACACTCGGCCTGTTCAGTCAGTCGGGTGCGTTGGGCACCGCTCTGCTGGCGGCGGCGAAGAAGCGCGGCCTGGGCATCTCCACGTTCGTCTCAGCCGGCAATCGCGCGGACCTCTCCGGCAACGACGTCCTCCAGTACTGGGAGGAGGATCCGGCGACGAAGACCGTCGGCCTCTACCTCGAATCGATCGGCAACCCTCGCAAATTCGCCCGCATCGCCCGCCGGGTCTCGCGCGTGAAACCGGTCGTCGTCATCAAGTCCGACCTCACCGGCCGGGAGCTGCCGCCTGGCCACATCGTGCGCACCTCGTCCCTGGCCCCGAACACCCTCGACCAGGTGCTCGGGCAGGCCGGGGTGATCAGGGCGGACACGATCCACCAGCTCTTCGACTTAGCCCAGGTGTTCTCGACCCAGTCCCTGCCGGCGGGCAGGCGCCTGGGAGTCATCGGCAACTCCGCGGCGATGGCCACCCTCGTCGTTCAACGCGGTCGCGCCGAGGGCCTGCACGTCGAGGCCGACCCCGTGTCTCTGCACCCCGAGGTCGAGGCGGAGACGTTCCGAACCGAGCTCGAGGCGATGTATGCCCGCGAGGACATCGACTCCGTGGTCGTCACCTTCACCCCCTCAGCCGGGGCAGAGGAGGCCGAGATCGCGGCCCACCTCGCCGAGGCGGCCGCCCGTTCGACGAAGACGACCGTGGCCTGCTTCCTCGGCATCAAGGGCGTCCAGGACGAGCTGACCACCCACCTCAGCGACAGTGAGGGCATTCGGAACTCGCACACCGTGCCCAGCTACGTCGGGCCTGAGGACGCCGTGTGGTCTCTGGCCCGAGCCACCGACTATGCACGTTGGCGAGGTGCTGACCACGGCCGCTTCCTCGAGGTCGAGGACCTCGACGACAAGGGTGTGCGCACGATCATCGAATCGGCGCTCTCCGATGCCCAGCCGGGCAAGCCCCTCCGGCTCGAGCGGGATCAGGCGAGGGCTCTGCTGTCCTGCTACGGGATCGAGGTGCTGCCCCATATCACGGCTGCTTCGGTCGACGAGGGACTGGCCGCCGCCGATGAGATCGGCTATCCGGTGGCGCTCAAGGCCGTGTCGTCCACGCTGCGCCATCGGATGGAGCTCGGCGGTGTACGGTTGAACATCGACTCGCCGGAGGAGCTGCGCGAGGACTTCGAAGCGATCCAGGAGACCATCAGCTCACTCCTCGTCGACGAGGACCCTCTGGTCGACGTTCAGGCCATGGCTCCTCCTGGAGTGCCGTGCGTCATCCGCGCCGGCGAGGACCGCCTGTTGGGACCGCTGCTGTCGTTCTCCCTGGCCGGGGATACAACCGAGCTGCTCGGCGATGTCGAGCATCGCGTGTCCCCATTGACGGACCAGGACGCCGAAGACATGATCCGATCGGTCAAGTCCTCGCCGAGGCTGTTCGGCTATCGGGGTCTGCCGCCCGTGAACATCGCCCCCTTGAAGGACGTGCTCGAGCGCCTGTCGGTACTCGTCGAAAGGCACCCGCAGATCCTGGAACTCGAAATCCACCCGATGGTCGCCACCGTGACCGGCGGACATCTGCTGAGCGTGAGAATCGATCTGCTCACGGACTACGCGCGCATCGATTCGACCCGGAGACTGTTGAGCTGAGGTGGCCCGAGCAACGAATATGTGGCTCATTCAGTGGGAACCGACTGGCAGTTTGGCGAGTCTTATACCAATTCTTCTCAATTGCAGGTAGTGTCTGTATCCGTTCGACACGAAACGTTATGAATTTGTGTTTTAGTGTGTGGCCGAATATTAGCCATAGTCTGTGACCAGCCGCTGGTCATCCACCGTCACAAAGACACCTGCACTGCAGGTGTCTCACGAGAGTGAGGCCCGAAAGAAATGATTTCACGAAGAGACGTCGTCACCGACTCCGCAATAGCCGTAGTCGCCGAACAGGGAGTTCGTGGACTCACCCATAGGGCAGTCGATGCCCTTGCCGAACTGCCCGTCGGCTCCACGTCGAACGTCTACCGCACCCGTGATGCCCTGGTCACCGGAATCATGGAGCGCATCGGCGAGCTCAATACCCAGCAGCTCGAGCGCCTGCCGGACATGTTCCACGGCAGCGGAAAGCCTGCCCAGGACATCGCCGTCGACTTCTGCATGAGCTGGCTGACCACGGACCGCAATCGCTTCTACACGACGATCATGCTCAGCCTCGACCCCGCACTACCGGGCGAAGCTGTGGCAGCGAAGCAGAAGAACATGCACAAGATCGATGAGTTCGTCATGCGACTGGCCAAGGTCGATGCCGAAACGGCACGCACGATCAACAGCTCAGTGATGGGCATGATGGTCGCCGAACTGATCGCAGGAACGGCGGATCGTCCGCACATCGAGTCGTTCATGGAACAGTTCCTCGCATGGTTGGGCACAGCTGCGACACCAGCCTGAACCTGCCTGAGAACACACGTGTGATTTGACCTCAGAACACAGGCGCAGGCATACCTGCGAACGACCTCGCAGGCACAGGCACAGGCGCAGGCGCACGTGCGAACGACACGGACGCCCCGGAAAAGCGGTCTTGAGCCGTAGAACTCAAATCGAACGCTAGAATCGACAGGTGTTCTCCGTTGCCGATGTCTCGACTCGGTGCATGAGGGAGCATCCGGAGCGAAAGAATCGTGCGTCAAAGGAGTTCCATGGCCGAAGGCAGAGTCATCGATGTCGACGTCTCATCAGAGATGGAGAGTTCGTTCCTCGAATATGCGGTCTCAGTCATCCACTCCCGCGCCCTGCCCGATGCACGCGATGGTCTGAAGCCCGTTCAGCGGCGCATCGTCTACCAGATGGGTGACATGGGTCTGCGCCCCGAGCGCGGTCATGTGAAGTCCTCCCGCATCGTCGGCGATGTCATGGGCAAGCTCCACCCGCACGGTGACACCGCGATCTACGACGCACTGGTGCGTCTGAGCCAGGGCTTCATCATGCGTGTGCCGCTCGTCGACGGCCACGGAAACTTCGGTTCCCTCGATGACGGCCCCGCAGCCCCGCGTTACACGGAGGCACGGCTGACCTCGGCCTCCATGCAGCTGATCGCCGGCCTCGACGAGGATGTCGTCGACTTCGTCGGCAACTACGACAACACGCTGACTCAGCCTGAGGTTCTGCCCAGCGCTTTCCCGAACCTGCTCATCAACGGCACCTCCGGAATCGCCGTGGGCATGGCCACCAATATGGCCCCGCACAATCCGGGCGAAGTCATCGCTGCCTGCTGCCACCTGATCCGGAATCCGGAAGCGGGCCTGGCCGAGCTCATGCGCTTCATCCCCGGCCCGGATCTGCCCACCGGCGGGCGGATCATCGGACTCGATGGGGTCCGCGACGCCTATGAGACAGGCCGCGGCACGTTCCGCACCCGGGCCACGGTGTCGATCGAGAACATCAATGCCCGGCGCAAGGGCATCGTCGTCACAGAGCTGCCCTATCTTGTGGGACCGGAGAAGGTCGTGGCGAAGGTCAAGGACGCTGTCGGTGCGAAGAAGCTCACAGGCATCGCCTCGATCGATGACTACTCGGACCGCAAGAACGGCATGCGCCTGGTCATCGGCATCAAGAACGGCTTCAATCCGGAGGCGGTCCTCGCTGAGCTCTACCGGCAGACCCCGCTCGAAGAATCGTTCAGCATGAACAATGTCTGCCTCGTCGACGGACAGCCGCGAACGCTGGGACTGCGCGAGCTGCTGACCGTCTACCTCGCCCACCGCATCGATGTCGTCAGACGCCGCACCGCGTTCCAGCTGCGCAAGGCCAAGGATCGCCTCCACCTCGTCGAAGGCCTGCTCATCGCGATCGTCGACATCGACGAGGTCATCCAGCTCATTCGCTCCTCCGACGATGCGGCCACGGCTCGCACCCGCCTGATGGACGTCTTCGAGCTCTCGGAGCTCCAGGCCACCTACATCCTCGACCTGCAGCTGCGCCGGCTGACGAAGTTCTCGCGCATCGAACTCGAGGCCGAGCGTGACGAACTGCGCAAGAAGATCGACTACCTCGAGTCGCTGCTGGCCGATGAGGCCAAGCTGCGTGAACTCGTGGCCACTGAGCTCGAGGCGACGGCGGAAGCCATCGGCTCGCCTCGGCGCACGGTCCTCATCGAAGGGTCGATGAAGGAGCTGAGCGCCAAGGGCAAGAAGGCCCAGTCGGATCTCAAGATCGCCGATGGCCCCTGCCGGGTGCTGCTGTCGACCTCGGGCCGGATCGCCCGGACAGCAGATGCATCGGCGCTGCAGAGGGTCGGGAAGCGCTCGAGTCATGATGCTCTGCGCTCTGAGATCGTGTCGACGACTCAGGGCAAGGTCGGAGCGGTGACCTCGGCAGGGCGTGTGCACATGGTCGATGTCGTCGACCTCCCGGCGCTGCCGCCGGCCGCGAACAGGCCGAATGTCGCCGGCGGAGTCAAGATCGCCGACTATGTGAGTCTGGAGAAGAACGAGTCGGTGCTCGGTCTCATCGACCTCGACCGGGAGTTTGTCGTCGGCACCGCAGGCGGTGTCGTCAAACGCGTGTCCGTGGCGGCTCGACCGAACAAGAGCGAATGGGAGGCGATCACGCTCAAGGGCAAGGATTCCGTCATCGGAGTCGCTCAGCCCAAGGACATCGACGAGTCTCTGGCGGTGTTCGTGACCTCGAGCTCGCAGCTGCTGGCCTTCGATGCCTCGGGCCTGCGGGCCCAGGGCTGGAATGCCTCAGGTGTGGCGGGAATGAAGGTCGCCGCCGATGCGCGCGCCATCTTCTTCGGCATGACTCCCAAGGCCGCCAAGACCGATGAGGACGGGGATGCCGATACGAGCATCGGCACGTTCGCCGTGGTCACGGTCGCCAGCGGTGAGAACTTCTACGGCGCACCATCGTCATCGATCAAGGTCAGCGACTTCTCCGAGTTCCCGACCAAGGGCCGTGCGACCTCGGGTGTGCGCGCCCACAAATTCCTCAAGGGCGAGACCGCGCTGTCGCTGGCCTGGGTCGGCGACACTCCGCAGGCTGCTGCTCAGGCCGGAGGAGCCAGGACGCTGCCGGCCGAGATGTCGAAGCGCGATGCCTCGGGCTCGCCGCTCGAATCCAAGATCGACATCATCGGAACGGTCCCCCGCCTCGGCGACGCCGAAGATGCGGTCGACGATTCGGGGTCGGGCGGTGACACGGCAGCGTCCGGCGGTGCTGGGACGGTCGACGACACGAGGGTTTCCGGCGGTGGTGCGTCGTCCTCGGCGACCTCGCGCACCCAGGGACTGGCGACGAGCTTCGACGAACTCGACCTCGAACGTGTTGACGGCGGCGATCTCAACGAGGCGAAGGAAGAGATCGCGCGCTCGAAGATGGACTCCGACGATGCTGTCATCGTCTCGCATGACGACGATGATGACGACGACAGTGCATTATTCTGAGGAATTGGGCAGAGCGGTTCGGATCGATTGCCCGGGTTGGTCTGAGGGAATTCGTGAGAAAAGCTGCCCTGCCGCCAACTGGTGATCGCGTACACGGTCCACTTCGCGCGTGATACCCGCAGTCGCAAAAGCAACCACTGCAGGTGTCGCAACTCCGACTAACGGTGCGGAGTGCGGGCACAGGTGCCGAGCGCACGCACAGGTGGGCGACGCGCGACTCAGTTCTCGTCGTCGTCGAGGTCCAGCTGCATGCGGGCGGCGGTGCCGCGCTTCATCTCACCGATGCCGGTCTCCCCCAGCCCCTGGAGCGTGATCGACTCGCGCCGCTCGAAGACGTAGGAGTCCGAGGCTGAGAGGACTCGCGCTGTGTCCTCGTCCGTGAAGATCGTGCCCGGGTCTGCCACGGCAGTGAGCCGGGCTGCCAGGTTGACGCTCGATCCGAAGATGTCGCCCAGCCGTGACAGGACCCTGCCCCAGACGAAGCCGACCCGCGCCTGCGGAAGGTCCTCGGCCGCGGTGACGCGCTCCATCAGGGTCATCGCGATCTCTGCACCGCCCATCGGCGTCTCGGCGGCGAAGAAGACCTCATCGCCGACGGTCTTGATGACCCGGCCGCCACCGGTGGCCACGATGTTGTAGGCCATGCCCTGGAACTCCTGCACCAGATTCGCCAGCTGCCTTGGCTCCATCTTCTGCGACAGGCGCGTATAGGAGACGAGGTCGATGAAGCCGACCGCACGAGCCAGCGGCATCGACGAGTCGTACCAGCCCTGCCTGTTGTCCATGGCCAGGCCGTCGGAGACGTTGACGTTGAGCCGTCCCATGACCTCGGCGAGGTTGCGCCGCCAGGAATACGTCAACATCTTCTGCAGAGGATCGACCATGTCCTCGACGACCTGCAGCGCATCGCGCCTGGCCTCGGGATCGGTCAGTCCCTTCTCCTCGGTGAGGAAATCGACGAGAGTCTCCATCTGCCACACGACCAGACGGTCCGTGGTCTGGCCGATCGCGCGGGCCAGGGACAGCGCCGTGCCCTGATCGATGAGGCCGTCGGCCACGGGCTTGGCCCACATCCGCAG
>JAKDSA010000040.1 GCA_030457025.1 Brevibacterium sp.
CGGCCACGCAGGTCACTCGGGCCATGGCGACCATGTCGCTCAATTCCGCCGCCTCTTCTGGGTCATGCTCATCTTCGCGATCCCGGTCATCGCCTTCAGCCCGATGTTCGGCCACCTCGTCGGCTACGAAGTTCCCGAGATCGGCATCCTCGGCTGGCTGCGGTGGCTCTCGCCGATACTCGGCACCATCATGTACTTCTGGGGCGGCAAGCCGTTCCTGACCGGCGGTCTGAGCGAGTTGAAGGACCGCAATCCGGGCATGATGCTCCTCATCGCCCTGGCCATCACCGTCGCCTTCCTCTCCTCCTGGGGATCCTCACTCGGAGTCCTCGACGCCGAACTCGACTTCTGGTGGGAGCTGGCACTCCTCGTGGTCATCATGCTCGCCGGGCACTGGCTCGAGATGCGCTCTCTGGCACAGACCTCCTCGGCGCTGGACAGCCTGGCGGCACTGCTGCCCGACGAGGCGGAGGCGATCGTCGACGGCGAGACCAAGATGGTCGACCCGGCCGAGCTCAAACTCGGCGACACCGTCGTCGTCCGCCCCGGCGCAGCCGTCCCCGCCGATGGTCGGGTCATCGACGGTTCGGCCAGCATGGACGAATCCATGGTCACGGGAGAATCGACCACCGTTCGCCGCTCGACCGGCGACACCGTCGTGGCCGGCACCGTCGCCACCGACTCCGGGCTGCGCCTCGAAATCACTGCCACCGGCGACGACACCGCTCTGGCAGGCATTCAGAAACTCGTCGCCGAGGCGCAGAACTCGACCTCACGCGCCCAGAGGATCGCCGATAAGGCTTCGGCCTGGCTGTTCTGGTTCGCCCTCGGCTCGGCCGTCATCACCGCGCTCGTGTGGTCCCTGGTGGGTCTGCCGGACTCGGCCGTCGTCCGCACGATCACCGTCCTCGTCATCGCCTGCCCGCACGCCCTGGGCCTGGCCATCCCGCTGGTCGTGTCCATTGCGACCGAACGCGCGGCCCGCGCCGGTGTCCTCATCAAGGACCGGCTGGCGCTCGAGACCATGCGCACTGTCGATACGGTGCTCTTCGACAAGACCGGCACCCTGACCAAGGGTGAACCGACCGTCTCCGCCGTCGAAACGGTCGACACAAACAGCGAGGCGGGCAACAAGGAAGACGATATCCTCGCGCTCGCCGCAGCCGCCGAGACGGACAGTGAGCATCCTCTGGCTCGCGCGATCGCGAGGGCTGCCGAGGAGCGTGGTCTCGATGTCCCCACGGCGAGGAACTTCTCGTCCTCGCCGGCAGTCGGCGTCACAGCCGAGGTCAACGGCGCCGAGGTGGCCGTGGGCGGGCCGTATCTGCTCAGTGAGCACGGAGTCAGCGAGGCCCCGATCGCTGAGCAGTGGAGCGGGGAGGGCGCCATCATCCTCCACGTCCTCTCCGACGGCGACGTCATTGGGGCGCTCAAACTCGCCGATGAGATCCGACCGGAATCCCGCGAAGCCGTCGACGCTCTGCACACGCGCGGGGCACAAGTCGTCATGATCACCGGTGACGCCGAGGCGGTGGCTCAGACCGTGGCCTCCGAGCTCGGCATCGACCGAGTCTTCGCCGGGGTCCACCCCGCCGACAAGGCCGCGAAGGTGGCCGAGCTGCAGGGTGAGGGCCGCAAGGTGGCCATGGTCGGCGACGGCGTCAACGATGCACCTGCCTTAGCGGCAGCCGACGTCGGAATCGCGATCGGTGCCGGCACCGACGTGGCCATCGGATCGGCCGGTGTGATCCTGGCATCCGATGATCCGCGGTCCGTGCTCTCGGTCATCGAGCTCTCACGAGCCACATTCAGGAAGATGAAGCAGAACCTGTGGTGGGCCGCCGGCTACAACCTCATCTCGGTCCCGCTGGCCGCGGGGGTCTTGGCACCCATCGGGTTCGTCCTGCCGATGAGTGTGGGCGCGATCCTGATGTCGATCTCAACGATTGTGGTCGCCCTCAACGCGCAGCTGCTGCGCCGGCTGGATCTGCGGCCCGAGATCTCGGCCGCGGCCTGAGCGGCGGACCCGCTCCCGGTCAGCACAAACCAGCGACAACTCTTACTGGCTGTGCGGCTCTGCGGCCCTTCGCCGGAATTCGCGGGAAGAGAATGTCGATAATTCACTCGGCGAACGACGTTCTGCTCCCGCGAAATCATGCACGCGGACTCTTAAGGCTGACGCTGGGTCAGGATGCTGCCTTACCGGACCAGCGCGTCGTCGACGGAGCTGATGCCGGCGGCCACGGTGACCTGGGTGCCCCAGGGGTCGGAGAGACGCACCGAACGGCCGTCGTCGGCGAACTGCATGCTGCGTGCGCTCAGACGGGCCACGAGGGCATCGAGATCTTCGCGTCCGGGGACGGTGATCGCAACGTCGCCGAGGCCGAGGCTGGCTGCGCGTGGTCCTGCACCCTGGCTGTTCCAGGTGTTCATCGCAATGTGGTGGTGGTAGCCGCCGGCCGAGGCGAAGAGCACGCCGGGCATCGAGGCGAAGGTCGGTTCGAAGCCGAGTGCGTCGACGTAGAAGGAGCGTGCCGTAGGCACATCGCCGACCTGCAGGTGGACGTGCCCGACCTTGCCGGGCTGCGCCGCGGTGTTGGCAATGATCTGATCGTCGAGGTGCTCGGCCAGGAAGGCGTTGGGGTCGAGGTAGATCGTGTCCATGCGCACCTCGCCGTCCGTGGTGTGCAGCCACTGCGAGCGGTCCCGGTCGACGTAGAGCTCGATGCCGTTGCCCTCGGGGTCGGTGAAGTAGAAGGCTTCGCTGACGAGGTGGTCGCTCGAACCGACGAAGCGTGAGTTCGCGTTCTGCGCGGCATGGGCGACAGTCGCCGCCAGCGAGGCCTGATCCTCGTACAGGAAGGCGGTGTGGAACAGTCCGGCCTGGCGGGGATCGACTCCGGGCAGGTCCGGGGTCGAGACGAGCTTGACCATCGGGGTGGTGCCGCGGCCGAGCACGCGATGGACCTCGTTGCCGCGCGAGACCTCTTCGATGGGCTCCATGGCCAGGGCGTTCGCGTAGTACGTTGACATGTTCTCGAGGTCGCCGACTCGCAGGGTGACAGCATCCATGCCGGTATCGACGTTGAGGGTCGTGTCATTGACAGCGGAACGCTGCTGGGTGGGAGAGGAGGCGCTGTCGGTGGTGGTCATGTCATCGTCCTAACGAAGAGTGATCCGAATGATGCTAGTAGTTGAACGGTCAACTACCACTGTACGCACAGTCGACCGACAAGGCAAGGCGATTATTCCCATACCGTGCTTCAGGAGATCCGATTCAGACACTCCAGCACCAGAACTTCTTGATGTGATACGACAGAGTCAACTGCTGACCATGGGGGATACCTCCATGACCGACTTCGAAGGAGATGAAGGCATGAATGGTGCGGAGAGCCTGCTGGAGACGCTGGGGCACAACGGGATCGAGGTCTGCTTCGCCAACCCCGGCACCTCGGAGATGCACTTCGTCGCAGCCCTCGACCGACAGCCCCACGTGCGCGGAGTCCTCGGCCTCTTCGAAGGAGTCGTCACCGGAGCCGCCGACGGCTACTCCCGAATGCTCGACAAACCGGCTGCCACGCTGCTGCACCTGGGTCCCGGTGCTGCCAATGGTCTCTCCAGCCTGCACAATGCGCTGCGAGCCCGGACCTCGATGGTCAACATCATCGGCGACCATGCCGGCTACCACCGCAGCCTCGACGCACCGCTGACCTCTGACATCGAAGGCGCGCTGCGGCCGTTCAGCAACTGGGTGCGCACCTCACCATCGGCGAACGTGATCGCCAAGGACGCCGCCGACGCCATCGGCTACAGCCTCCCGGGACGGATCAGTTCGCTCATCCTCCCCGCCGACACCGCGTGGAACACCGCCGATGGGTACACACAGCCGCCGAACGCAGGCGCACCCACCCCGACCTCGATCAACCCGGCCGAGGTCGACGCCGCAGCCGCACGCCTGCGGGAGGCCGGTCCGCGGACTGCCATCCTCCTCGGCGGACGTGCCCTGCGTACAGCACAACTCGATGCAGCAGCCCGAATAGCCGAGGCGACCGGTGCAACACTGCTCGCCGAGACCTTCGCCGCACGGACCGAACGCGGTGCCGGCCGCCCCACGGTGACGAAGATCCCGTACCCGGTCGAACCGTCTGTCGAGCTGCTGAAGAACTTCGACGCCCTCATCTTCGTCGACGCAAAACCGCCCGTCGCCTTCTTCGCCTACCCCGACAAGCCGAGCGTACTCACCGCACCGGGCACCACGTTCTTCACGCTCAGCCCCATCGGCGCCGACTCACAACAGGCGCTCGAGGCCCTCAGTGAGACGGTCGGATCAAGAAGGAACAGCAGTTCAGTCGCCGAGGTGGCCGGCAGTCCACCTGCCCAACCGTCCCTGCGGGCAGAGCTGGCACTCGCACCCGTCCCGAGTGGCACCATCACTGCGGCGAAACTGGCCGCTTGGCTCTCCGGAGCCATCCCCGAAAACGCGATCGTGCTCGATGAATCCATCACCACCGGCCGGGACTTCTACGCCCAGACGACTGGGTCGCAACCCCACGACTACCTCGGCGGCACCGGCGGATCCATCGGCTGGGCACTCCCCGTCGGTGCCGGGGCTGCGATCTCGAGTCCCGAGCGGAAGGTCATCGTCTTAGAATCCGACGGTTCGGGAATGTACAACCCGCAGTCGCTGTGGACCTACGCCCGCGAGCAGCTCGACATCGTTGTTCTCATCTTCGCCAACCGGAAATATCAGATTCTGCGCAACGAGATGTCCAATGTCGGCGTCCCCGACTTCGGGCCGAAGGCCGAATCCCTTCTTGATATCGGCAACCCCGCCATCGACTGGGTGTCGCTGTCACAGGGCATGGGCGTGCCGGCAACAAGGGTCGAGACGATCGAAGAGCTCGATCGTGATTTCAGTGCAGGCATGGCTGACTCCGGACCGCGACTCATCGAGGTGCTCGTCTGATCCGACCGCGAGTACGGTGGAGTTCGAGGTCTGGGACCGTGCCCGTCAGCCGAACATGTCTCCTGCTTGTGATTCATCGATGGCTTCGTGTGAACCATCGGGATTGCGATAGAGCCTGATCCCTTCATGCGTCGCAATGGACTGCAGTCGCGCTTCCGAGCTGTCTTCGGTGTATCCGACCTTCTGTCCCTGGCCGATGTTCACACTTGTGAATCGTCTGGCCAGACGGCTCATCGGATCGATGAACTTGTGTGATCTCTTCACTTCTGCGGTCATGGTGATTCGCCCCGCTTCATCGCAGATTCGATGCCCGTATTATACCTCCGGAGGGTGTGAAAGCTCCATGGATTCTGTCAACAGGGCCGCTTCAACATCGATAGGGTGGAGCCCATGAAGTCAGTTCCCCAGCTTGTCTCTGCCCTGGTCGTGGCAGCAGTCCTCACGCTCGGCGGCTGCAGTCCCGGCGATGCCGAGGAAGCCGACATCGAACCTGGTCAGAGCGCCGAAATTCCCGGCGGCGACTTCAACAGCACCGACGAGCTCGGTGACTTCCTCATCGACAGCATCGACGCAGTTCATGTGCACCGTGAGTCCGAGAGCAACCCGGACTTCGCTCATGGAGCGGATGTTGACCGGCTGCACGTCGAGTTCCCCTCACAAGGGCAGCCGAACACCGATAAGAAGGCCACTGCAGACGCGGTGCAGGCCGCCGGCAGTGCAGCTTTCGACTATGAGGTGCTCATGGTCACCGGGACCACAGACGCCGGCACCTGGTCATACATCTACAGCATCGACACAGTCGAAGAGGTGACCAGCAACGGCTCGGTCGTCGAAGCGGACACGGTGTGGAAGTCGGCAGATCAAGACTTCGACTCGGTGCATCGCTGAGGCCGAATCGGTGAAACTCGACCCGACACCGGGCACTTCGTGAAGGGTCCAACCGGAGGTCTGGCGGCTGCGTCAAGGGCCGCGTCGAATCAGCCGATGACGGCCTGGGCGATGAGGTTGTCCAGCTTGCGAACATCGAGGCCCTTGCCGATCTTGATCTTCAGATGCCCGGCTCGAGTCCACAGCTCCAGCTCGGCGTTGAAGTCGAGCTTTCCGCTGTTCTCGCTCGACCACATGTTGATCGACGAGTACGGGATCGAATACATTTCGATCTTCTTGCCGCTCAGTCCTTGGGCGTCACGGATGATCAGCCGCTTGTTCGTGAAGATCGCCGAGTCGCGGATCGTTCTATATGCAGCGACCGGAGTCTCTCCTGCCACCAGAACCGGACCGAGGTCATCTGGAATGGGGCACTCGGAGGTGAAAGTCCACGCTGCCAATGCCTGAAGTTCGTTAGCCATGACCGAATCATACTATGCAAGTAGTCGAGCGTTGAATCCGCTTGGGCTCCGCCCCGGTTGAGGCGGAGCCGAAGCAGGACATTCTCTGACAGATCAGGCTCGAGGATCGACGATGATCTTCACATGCTGCTCGTTGTTATTGATGAGCTCGTCGAAGCCGCCCGTAACCAACTCATCGAGCCCAATGCGCCCGGTGATGAAGGAGGAGAGGTCGATCTTCCCGCTGCGGACGAGTTCGATCGTGGACGGATGGTCTCCCGAATACCCGATCGTTCCTCTCAGATCGATCTCCTTGAGCACAAGCTTCGGCATATCGACTTCAGGCTTGTGGCCCCAGATGGAGACGTTGACGATCACTGCTCCCGGACGAACCGCGTCGAGCAGCATGTCGAGTACCACCGGCACAGATGAACACTCGAACCCGACGTCTGCGCCCTGGCCGTTTGTGCGTTGACGGACCGTTTCGGCAACGTCGCCTTCTCGTGGATCCAGGACTTCGTCGGCAACTCCGGTTGAGAGCGCCATCTTCTTCCTCGCCTCGGAAAGCTCGGAGATGAAGACGGTGAGGCCCTCCGCCTTGAGCACGGCAGCGGTGAGCAACCCGATGGGGCCCGCCCCGCCGACGATGGCGACCTGACCAGACTTCGCGCCGGAGCGGACGACTGCATGGTGGGCGACGGAGAGCGGTTCGATGAGCGCCGCCTGATCGAGTGGGATCTCACCGATCGGATGGACCCACCGCCGCTGAACGACGATCTTCTCCGATAGGCCACCGCCACCACCACCGAGCCCGATGAAGTTCATGTCCTGCGAGAGCTGATAACTCTGCCCGATGCTCGTATCGACATCATCGCCGATGATGTAGGGCTCGACGACGACGTTCTGTCCCACTTCAAGATCAGAGACACCCTCGCCGAGGCTGGTGATGGTTCCCGAGAATTCGTGGCCCATAGTCACCGGTGCGGATTCACCCGAAATCGGATGCGGGTGTCCCTCTGGTGGGACGAAGATCGGGCCTTCGAGGTACTCGTGCAGGTCGGTCCCGCAGATTCCGCACCACGCTACGTCGATTGCGACAGTTCCGGGCTTCAGCTCGGGCTCGGGAATGTCTTCGATTCGGATGTCATTGCGATCATAGAATCGTGCTGCCTTCATAAGAGTCGGCCCTTTCGTCATCGACAACGGAGCCGGTCTGACCAACAGCGGAGATCATCGATGACTCGCGAAGGTCGTGGCTCCTGGCCGTGACTCTACCTCGCGACAACCCTCACTGCATCGCAGCCTTATCGTTTCGTGAGAATCTTCGCGCTCGGCAGGATGCCTGGCCAGGATGCCCGCCTCGCTATTTCTCGACGACGACTCCGTCAGGATCGGCGAACACCATTGCGCCGGGGCGAATGGTGGCCCCACCGATTTCGAGAGTCACATCGAGCTCACCGTCACCGGTCTTGGAACTCTTGCGCGGGTTGCTGGCCAAGGCTTTGATTCCCAAGCCCATGGACGACAGCGCGACTCGATCGCGGACGGCTCCGTTGATGACGACGCCTGCCCAGCCGTTGCTCACGGCGAGTTCGGCGATCATGTCACCCATGAGTGCGGTCGCAATCGATCCACCGCCGTCGATGATGAGCACGGCCCCGTCGCCGGGCTGGGACAGAGTCGACTTCGCCAGCGCATTGTCCTGGTAGCAGCGCACGGTTCGAGCCGGACCGGAGAACGAGTCCTTGGCGCCGAAGTCACCGAAGTTCAGGGCAAGTGAGTGAAGCTCTGGTCCGCGTTCGTCCCAGAGGTCAGCGGTGGAGACGGTCATGGTGGTTTCCTCCAAGTGGGGCAGTCGAGAAGTGG
This sequence comes from Brevibacterium sp., assembly GCA_030457025.1. GTDB lineage: Bacteria > Actinomycetota > Actinomycetes > Actinomycetales > Brevibacteriaceae > Brevibacterium. Next base: position 8,161 of record JAKDSA010000040.1, read on the forward strand.
GGCAGTCGAGCACGTCGGTCGGTTGAGAAGAAGTTCGCTCCCAGACTATGCGAATGCTCCGGCGCGAGCATAGAGTCCGGGCACTCCACCCGAATGGATGAAGACCACGTTGTCGTCGGGCTCGAACCGCCCCTGGCGGACCAGATCGATGAGCCCGGCCGCGGCCTTCCCCGTATAGACGGGATCGAGCAGGATGCCCTCGGTCTCGGCGAAGAGACGCACCGCCTCGGCCATTCCGGGTGTGGGCAGTGCATAGCCGGTGCCGAAGTAGCCGCCCAGGCCGACACTGCGATCGCGGGGGACCGGCGGCAGCTCGAGGAACGATGCCACCTCATCAACGAGGCTCACGATCTTTTGTTCCTGGTCCTCCTGTGTGCGGCTGACGTTGATCCCGACGACCGGGATCTGACTGCCCGCGGCGTGGAGACCAGCGATGAGTCCGGCCTGCATCCCGGCAGACCCGCTCGGGGTGACGAGCGACGAGACGTCCAGCCCAACCTCGGCGAACTGGGTGAGCAGTTCTTGCGCGCAATCGACATACCCCAGAGCCCCGGTGATATTCGAGCCGCCGACGGGGATGACGTAGGGGCTCTTCCCCTGTCCCTTGAGTTCGGCAGCGAGCTCGTCGGCGCGGGCGATGAGCTCGCTGCCATTGGGGTGGACCTCAACCGAATCCGCGCCGAGGAGGTCGAAGAGCAGGAAATTGCCCGTGTGCTCGGCAGGATTGCCACCGGCTTCCGCTGGGACCGGCTTGCCATCGGGGCCGAGGTCCTCCTCGAGCACGAGGTGGCAGTCGAGTCCTTCACGCCGAGCCGCCGAGAGTGTGAGCCGGCAGTGATTGGACTGCACGCCGCCTGCGGTGACGAGAGTGTCAGCCCCCTGTACCAGAGCATCGGCGATGAGGAACTCGAGTTTGCGGGTCTTATTCCCACCCTGGGTCAGGCCCAGTTGGTCATCGCGTTTGATCCAGATCTGCGGCCCGCCCAGCTTCGCACTCAAGGCTCCGAGGTGCTCAAGCGGGGTGGGCCCCTTGGTGTAGCGGCGGCGGGGCAGTGTGTTCAGGTCGACCATGGTTCCCGAGTCTACTTGCCGACTGCTCGTGGCAGGCTCAGCGAGACGGTTGGGCGCGGTCCTTGAAGTGGACGTGGTGAACCGCTGGGTGGTCGCCATGTGTGGCGGCTTCGTTGTCGACGTCGAAGGTCAGCAATTCTCCGGTGGCCTTGTTCTTATAGACCACGGAGGATGAATCGGCGGACCCGTCGACGGCGATGCGATCCCACTGCGTCGCATGCTCGTCACCATGCTCGGACAGGGCTTCGACGACGCCGGGTGTGGCGTATTCATTGACTTCCGCGTCTGAGCCGGCACCCCATGCCTTCACGAGCGCATCCGCGTAGCCGGACGCATTCCTCGGATAGCCGTCACTGTGCGCATCGCTGGCAACACTGACCTCGGCGCCGGAGCCGGAATCTGTTGGGGAGTTCGTTGAAGCCAGCGCGGTTCCGCCGGTGAGCGAGACCCCTGCGAGGCCGGCGATCGCGGCGAGTGACAGTGCTGCTGCGCGATTGCGGATGGTGGTGCTCATAGCGTCATTGCCTCCTGCGGTGACAGTCAGTGTGAGCGACTGGCAGTGAAATGTCATCGATCTCGTCGATTATCGTCACGGCAGGTGAGCGCCGACAGATCGCTGTTGAAGGAATTCACAGAGACTGTTGCGCGTGTGTGGAACCATCATTGCAGTGATGTCGCAGAATCGACATAGACGCAGGGTCTCTTGTCACGTGGACCGTCTATGCACCGCACAAGCATGCTTTTGACTTCACGTTCGAAATACGATCGTGATCAAGAATTTTCGGGGGCAGCCGCCTCGGCGGGAGTGTCGGTCGGTTCGATCTCCTCCGATTCGTCGGTCCTGTCCATCCAGCCCTTCCCGTCGAGGGCACGGGTGACCAACATGGAGCTGGCCTGGTCACCGACCGAATTGACGGTCGTCGCCGGAGGATCGATGACGGTGCCGATGATCTGGATGATGGGCAGAGCTGCGGCGGGAAAGCCGTAGAGAGTGATGATCATCAGCTCGCCGATGAACCCGCCGGAGGGGATGCCGGCCATGACCATCCCGGCCAGCAGGGCCACGGCGATGCCGATGAGGATGTTGCCGGGCGTGAAGAAGTCGCGGCCGAACACGGCGAAGAGGAAGGCGATCTTGAGGATCGCGGACAGGCTCGATCCCTCCATGTGGATCGTCGCCCCGATGGGAACGATCGTCTCCCGGATGTCACGGGGCACGCCGATGCGCTTGCCCGCACGGAGGTTGGCCGGGATCGCCGCCACCGAGGAGGACGTGCCCAGGGAGATCGCCGTCGGTTCGATGATGTTCGACCAGAACCTTCTGATGCCGCGACGTCCGCCGGCGAGGAAGGAGTAGAGCGTGAATGCGACGAGGAAGTACACGATCGCGACCGGGTAGTAGACGAGGAAGACGCGAACGTAGTCGCCGACCAGCTGGGCCCCGAGCTCACCGATGAGGGCCGCAAAGTAGGCGCCCAGGCCGATCGGGGCGTAGTACATGATGATCGACGTGAACTTGAGGAACACCTCGGCACCGGAGCTCAGAAATGCGGCGAAGGGTTTGCCCGCTTCGCCGATGCTGCTGGCGGCGACGCCGACGATGACGGCGAAGACGATGAGGGCGAGCATGTGCTCGGCGGAGAGGATCTTCGAGAAATCGTCGACGACGAAGGTCGACACGAGCTGATCGCCGATCGACCCGACCTCTTCGACGTCCTCCGGCTGTGTCATCTCGACCTTGACGCCCTCGGTGGCGTTGGTGATCCACAGGGCCGCGATCATGACGATGGAGGAGATGATGCCGGTGATGGCGAAGATGCCGAGCATGCTGCCCAGGATCTTGCCCAGTCGCGTGGCCGAGGACATGCCCGCCACCGCCGAGGAGATGGAGAAGAAGACGAGTGGGACGACGAGGGTGAACATCATGTTGATGAACAGGGTGCCGAAGGGTTTGATGACCGCGGCCCTCTCGCCGAAGATCAGCCCGATGATCGCGCCGATGACGACGCCGGTGAGGATGAATAGCGGGAAGCGGTAGCTGGCCAGGATGCTGCGAAGTCTCGACGAGGATCTGGGCGAGGCGGGGGGCTGAAGCTCGGAGTCGGCGGGGGTCGACATCTGTCCTGCCTTTCAACACGAGGGACATGGCAAGTGCCACGACATGAGGGTGGCTACGCAGATCCTAGTCCGCCCGCGAACAGGAAGTGCGCTTGTCTCAGCGGCGGTTCGACCACCAGGACGGATGAGCCAGAACGGGGGTTTCACCGAATCGATCCCCCTGTTAGCGTGGCGGCACAAGCGGAATGCTTCTGTCGTTCCCGCAGATCCTGTCCCGGAGCGACGAGGCATTCGCACAATCCGAGGAAGGAGACTGATGACTGTAATCTCACCATCGACAACCAAGGATCTCTACCCCACTCGATCCGGCGAGAAGACCGAAGTTCTCGACCGCAGGGGTCCGATCGCATTCGGTTCGGCCGAACAGGGCCCCCTCGACGCGGCGACGCTGCAGCATTACGACGACAAGGGGTATCTCACCATCGACGAGCTCATCACCCCGGATGAGCTCGAGACGTTCCGGGCCGAGCTGCACCGTTTGGCCAACGATCCGACGATCAAGGACGACGACGCGACCATTGTCGAGGCGAAGTCCAACGAGGTCAGGTCGATCTTCGACATCCACCGCAGCAACGAGATCTTCCGCAAGATCGCCAATGATCCGCGGGTCATCGCCCGCGCTGAACAGCTGTTGGGGTCCGAGGTCTATATCCACCAGAGCCGCATCAACTACAAGCCCGGCTTCGTCGGCAAGGAGTTCTCGTGGCACTCAGACTTCGAAACCTGGCACGCCGAGGATGGTATGCCCGAGCCGCGTGCCGTGAGCCTGTCGTTGTCGCTGACCGACAATTACTCGTTCAACGGGCCGCTGATGATCATGCCCGGATCGCATCAGCGCTACATCAGCTGCGTCGGCGGCACACCGGAGGACAACTACAAGAAGTCGCTGGTGATGCAGGGTGCGGGCACCCCTGATCCGCAGACGCTGAGCGACTTCGCCGATGAGTACGGCATCGACGTCCTCGAAGGGCCCGCCGGCGGTGCGGTCATGTTCGACTCCAACTGCATGCACGCCTCGAACGGCAATGTCACACCGTATTCGCGGTCGAACATCTTCATCGTCTACAACTCGGTGGAGAACACGTGCGTCGAACCCTTCGCCGCACCGAAGCCGCGGCCCGAGTTCGCCGGCAGCACGGACTTCACTCCCGCCGGTTCCTGAGGTCCCTGGACCGCCTGATGGAGCAGGCATGCTCAGAAGCCCGGCACCTGGTCGTTCAGGTGCCGGGCTTCATCCTTGCGTGGCGGGTCAGTCGTCTGAGTCGGACTCGGGAGTCATCTTCGTTTCGTCGACCGCCTCGTGCGAGCCGTCCGAGTGACGATAGAGCGTCACACCTTCGTCCTCGGCAGCGGCCTGAGCATCCTCTTCGACATTGTCCTGGACGTATCCGGGAGTCGATCCGTACGAGACGTCGGGTCCGCTGGCCCTCGAGGCCGCCTCATCGAGTCTGCTGTTGATCTCATCGGCCTTCGTCTGCTGATCTTGATCTTGGTACTGGCCCTGCCCCTGGTTCTGATCGTCAGTCATTACTCAACACCTCACTTCATTCAGATCGGTTCTGGTCACCATCGTACTCCGGGGGCATACAGGGCAGGGCAGGATGTGGCCGGCCTCGGTTGCCGGATTGCAAGCCATTTAAAGACAAGATGAGTTGTCTGTGGCGATGTGTCGCTGCTAGCGTCGCGAAATGTGAAAGATGCATCTGTGGCTGCCACGCACCCCACTGCCTCCCGGCCGACCGATCGCGTCGTCTCCATCGACGTCGTCCGCGGCATCGCGATCGCCGGCATCCTACTCATCAACATCACCTACTTCCTCAACCGCGCCGGTCAGTCCGGTCAGCCGCACGGCACAGATGCCGTCATCTGGCAGATCGTCGACGTCATCGCCCTGGGGAAGTTCCATTTCGTCTTCGCGTTCCTCTTTGGCACAAGCGTCTTCATTTTCCTGTCTCTGCTGCGGGCGAAGGGCCGCTCCACCTGGTGCTACGTCCGACGCATGCTCATCCTCATCGTCGCTGGTGCGATCAACTCTGCAATGGGCGGAATCGACGTGCTCGCCTCCTATGGCTGCCTGGCTCTGATTCTGCTTCTGCTGACATTGCTTCCGAGGTCGATCCTGCTCTCCCTCGGCATCGTCGCGGCGATCATCCCGGATGGGCTGCACATAGTCTCCACGCTCACCTCCGCTGGTTCCGAAGTTCCTGGAGTGCTGCTATTGGTCCTGTCCTTCGCACGCACGTTGGGACACATGGCACTCGGATTCTGGCTCGCCGAACGCGGACTCTTCAGCGAAGGAACGCGTGTATCAGTCCTCTGGTTCTTCGTGATCACCTTGGTGCTGTCGATTCCCGTCTGGATCTCGACCAGTGCCGCCGGCGTCGGCACGCAGGCAGCTCATGAGATCGCGTTCCGCACAGCTGCGATCCCCGGTCTCATGTACATCGCGGGGCTGATTCTGCTTCTGCGCCTGCCGTCGGCACAGCGAGGGCTGTCGTTCCTGCGTTTCTACGGCCGGATGGCATTCAGCAACTATCTGGGGCAGACCGTCATCTGCGTGACGATCCTTCCGCTGTTCGTCGGTGCCGGTAAGCTGTCTGCAGTCGCGGCCTTGGGCTTCTGCTTCGGCGTCGTCGTCATCCAGTGCGTGTTCTCGATGTTGTGGCTGCGTTGGTTCCGCTACGGTCCCCTGGAGTGGGTGTGGCGCTGCGGCACCTACTTGGAGATCACGCCCCTGCTGGTGAAACGCTCGAGCAAGAGTCTGTGAGTCTCGGTGGGACCGTATCGCTCGAGGCGGTCGGAGGTGCATGATGGGTACATGAGGTTTGCGCGCCGACAGCGGAGGGAGGTGCAGCCATGACTGAGAATCCTCAGCCAAGTGATGGCAGTGACGAGTCCTCAGCCACTCCCGCCGAGACGACCGAGAGTCCCGTCGAACGTTCGGAGTCTGAGCAGATTCGTTATGACCACGACGATGAGATCGTCGACGAGTGGGAAGACGAATCATTCCCCGCCAGTGATCCGCCGGGACACTACTGACTCGGCCGCGACTATTGCCAGCGCGCTGCTCCATCGGGCCATGACTTCGGCTCGATGGGGCAGCGCGTTCTGGTGTCAGAACGGTGGAATCAGGAACTCGTCGTCCGGGCAGACGGAGCGGAGCGACGAGGGAGATCGCGGGCGGCACGGTCGAAATGGCTCATTCCTTTCCACAACCCATGGTCACCGATGACATAGAGCCGTCGTTTCGCACGACTGACTGCGACGTTGAGCAGATTCGGATTGTGGGAGGCCCACGCTTTGGCGCCTGGGCGATCTTTCGCGCCCCCAAGAACGAGAATCACGACGTCGGCTTGTCGCCCCTGAGCCACATGAATAGTCCCTGCTTTCAGTTCTGGTCGGTGCTTGGTTGCCTTCTCCAAGGCTTCCGCTACCGTCTTGAACGGCGAAATCGCCAGGATCTCCGAATCCGGAATCTCACGTTTCTTGAGATAGTCGAGGGCACCGTTGAACGCGTTGATTTCGTCAGGTTGAAGGTGATTCCCGTCGATAGTGGCCGGCCGATCCGCCCAATAGCTCTCCGCCACTAATTCTTCTTGACACCGCAAAGTCGAAAAGATGTCAGACTGCGGATCGCTCTCACGCTTCACATCGCTGATCATCAGCCCGTCGTAGGCGATTGCATTGGAGATCGAGAACATCGGATCATCGCATCGACGATGAATCCTCAGTGGTGAACCGACCCAGATTCCATTTTCACCTGAGCCGATCCTTGTTCCGTACCGATTGACTCGGTCAGCAAGCGTCTGCACCGAGGCGCGTGGAGCCAGCCAGATGTCGGAGACATTGTAATGTGAGGCGATATCAAGTGAGGCCTTTGCCGGTACAGTCATCACGGGCTCCAGCTGCATAGGGTCACCAACTGCGAGTACACGTGAGAAACGCCAAATCGCACCGGCGGCCAGCTGAGGAGCTGCCTGTCCGGCCTCATCGATGAAGAGCCACCCAAGTGACTCCTGACCCAGGGGCCCGAACATTCGTGGAACTGAGGCGAAAGTCGTTGATACCAATGGAATCAGCAGAAACAGCGACTGCCAGGCTGCTCGCCTTTTGTCTGCTTCGAGCTGATGGGGAACGGAACCCTGCATCACGTCAATGGCGGCCATCAGGCTCTGGTAGAACTGCTGGGCCGCGTTTTCGATGAGATCACGGTGGAGATCCAGACCGGCGAGGAAGAGATCGGATCGTGCTTGATTCAGTTGCGCATCAAGCCACGGTGCCTGCTTCTCGCGCTCGACATCGTCAGCCTCTCGCGGAAGACTTCCTTTGAGATCGACGCGGTCCTTGGCACATCGCTTTTCGAGCCATGCAATCCGCTTCCTGGTCGAGTCGAGAATTCTGGTGGCGTTTTCATGTGCCCGACGCTTATGACGCATTGTCTGTTCGATATCGGCGTGCAACTGCGAGGCATGACTCGCGGACGAGTGCGCCGCATCCGCGAGGTGAATCTTCTTCTCGTGATCTGCCCGCCAGGTGGGAAGCTTGGAAAATCCCGATAACAAGTTCTCCCAGAAGCCCGGCCGTAACTGCAGATGACGGTCGGCTTCTGCTTGGGAAGCATCAGATAACCGATGTGCGTCTCGTCCATCTGCGGCCGCCTGAGCGAGCTGGCCCTCTAGCCCCCGCATTTGCTGTTCGGTGGCTTCCAATCTGCTTGTTGCAGAAGCGAGCGATGACGGTGCGTTGTTCAGCTCGATCAAGCGAGATTCAATTGCACGTCGCTCCTCGACCATTTCTCGGACTCTGTCGTCGGCTTTGCGGAATCGCTCCTTTGCTGACTGCCAGCTCCGACGCGGGGACGTGCGATTGGATCTGAGGTCGTTGAGATAAGTGCCTAATCCTTCGAGCCCGGAGTCTTTGTCTCCCCACCAGAGTTTTTGGCCGGCTTCTCTGCGATTGGAGGACTTTCCGAGTTTGGCGGCGATCAGCCCCCAGGCCTCAGCGGCCGGTTCAGAACTGCTCCCTTCCGCGTCCTTCGCCGTTTTTGGCAGTTGGTCGAATGTAAGATGGCTTGCCAGGTCGGCGAAATAGTCAGCATCGTTGTTCCATCTGCGGCCCAGAGCTGATCGAGCTGGAATCTCACTGCTGACATTCTCCACTGCCGAATTGTTCGAAGAGGCGACGACCATTTCGAACCCAGTCAGCTCAGGGTCCAGGATGTGTACGATCCTGGTCCATTCGTCTCGATCCTTCCATCTCAGTTTTTCCCCGGTGAACGCATCAGCGGCTCGTTCGAGTTTGGCGATCTGCCTTGAGCGTTCAACGACGAGACCCGCGAGGACATCACGCAGCATTGTGGTCTTTCCCGTGCCAGGCGGGCCGTTCACGGCGAGTATTCCGCTGTCTCCGTGTAAATCTGTAACGGCTTGATTCACCGCGAACTGCTGACTGAGCGCCAGCGGATGATTGGGATCTGAAGGCCAACGTCCCGCAGGTAACCGTTCGGGACCGAGTAGCCTGTCTACTTCCTCAGGTTCGTTGATCATGTCGATGCGGTTGCGCGGTTCCGAACCTTCGGGTGTGAGATAGTCTCTGAGTGCGTTGCCGAAAGGTTTTGAAGTACTTGCGGCTCGACGGATCTGTACCAGGTCATCAAGGATGAAGCTGTTGAGGAAATCGGAGTCATCGGGACTCGAGTCCGTCGGAAGATAGAGACTGTTGATCCTGACAGTCGTGGAGGCGAACGACGTGAATTGGCTGATTCCGGCTGTTCGGTGAGCCACCGCGACCAACTGCTGGAGACCAACCTCATCAATCGGCGGAGGTTCGGACGTGCGTGCATCGTCCCGACGTTCGGCCTGCAGTTTGTCAATGGCATCGGCCAACTCCTGCGACGCCAGATCGAACCCATCGAGCCAGGTGGGCTTGCGCGGCCCCGGATTGTGAGCTCGACCCACGCCCCAAAGCGCGCCGGACAGGATCTGACTGCCGGTCGAAATCTCTCCTGCAGAGTTCAAGACGATCTTGGCAGCCGCGCTCACACCACCGCGACGCGGATCGTACGCCTCATCGTCGTCGACAAAGACTTTGTGCAGAGTCTCGTAGATATCAGGAATCTGATAGACGCCCAAATACAGGGTATGGCGCCATTCGTGCGGCTTCTTCTTAACCCTCTTCTTGGACTGGTCGGCACTTTCCACGGGGTGTTCTGGCAGAGCACTCCACGGAAGCTCGTCTCCAGGGTGCCAATCGATGATTTGCTTCGTCGATGACGCCGCGCGTTTTGTCAGTTCCGGAAGCTGTTGCGGGTTGAACTGCTCAAGCATCTGCCAGGTGGAGAGCACGCGCTCTGGTTCGGACCTGCTCGAAGATCGTCGACTCTGCATAAGACGAGCCTAAAACACAATGTCACTTCTGTAATGAGCATGGGTAATGAAGAGCCGTCAATGGTCTGTGACCGCCGTTGTTGTTCTAAGGACAGATCAGGGTTACGGAACCGTGCATCTGAAGCGGTGCGGCTTCTCCGAAGAGATGTCCGGTGATCGCCGACTGTGTCCTTGTACGCTGACGTCATGACCTATTCTCGCTCACACCATGCGAGGTAGAACCGCTGCAAGAATGTCGTCGGCTGTCGTATGAGAAGGTCATTCCCGCAAGCGCATGCTCATCTCCCGCCCTGCAAGCCCGCCGGCCGGCGCTTCAACCACCACTGATCGTGAGACCCCATTGACCGACAACACAAACACCCCACACGCCTCAGAAAACCCGGACGCTGGAACCGCGGCCGATGCCACACCTCCCGGGCTGTCCTACATTGCGACCATCGACGTCGATGTGGGTACCCCCATTACGATCGGAACCACGATCGACGGCCTCCGCGAAGTCGTTCCGATCCGCGGTGGCCGAGTGAAGGGACTAGGACTCAACGGTACGGTCCTCGACGTCGGTGCCGACTTCCAGCAGTACCCGAGCGAGACCGTTGCCAACCTCGTTGCCGACTATGTGCTGAAGACAGACGACGGCCACCACATCCTGGTCGAGAACAGGGCGATTCGCACCGGAAGCAGCAGTGATCTGAACAAGCTCATGAGCGGTGAACAGGTCGACCCGTTACGAATCTACTTCCGATGCGTGCCTCGGCTGAGTGCAGACCAATCGAGTCCCTACGCCTGGATGAGCGACGTACTGTTCATCGGCACCGGCGTGCGCAGCCCCAACGGCGTGAAGATCAACATCTTCCAGGTGCTCTAGACAATATTATGAGGGAAGGGTGTTGAGGCCTGGGCCTCTGTGCATCCAAGAATTCGTGGGTAATGCAGTCACTGACACCCTCCTACCGGAATACCGGTTTCGGGTGTGCACTGGTTGAGCCATATTTGAGCTTGTGGAGGTTCTGACAGTTTCAGGACTACCTTCGTCGGATCAGACGTTCACGCGAAAACCGTGACTGCAGCAGCCCGCGACACCAGACCCAGCCGCCGATTCCTCACACTCCGGCAGCTGTGCGCACCTCCGGCTTCCGGTTCGCCTCGACGTCGACTCCGCGCATACCCAGCAGCACGACCGCCGCCAGGAGGAGGACAACACCGACGAAGACGTAGATCGCCTGCGGACTCCACCCACCGTCGAGCATCGCACCCGTGGCTGTCGGGGCGATGATCGCGCCGAAGCGACCGATGCCGATTCCCCAGCCCACACCGGTCGAGCGCAGGGAAGACGAGTAGGACTGCGGAGTGAGGACGTAGAGGCCGGCGATGCAGCCGTTGCTGAACATTCCCACCAGCACACCGACGACGATGACCAGCACGATCCACTGCGCGGTGAAGATGAAGACGGCCATGAGGATCGCGGCCAGCACGGAGAAGCTCATCAGCACCGAGCGGGTTGACCAGCGTGAGGTGAACAGTCCGAAGGCTACGGATCCGATGGCTCCTCCCAGGGTCAGTCCGACGGTGACGATCATCGACAAGGTGTCGGTGAGCCCGGATTCGTTCATGAGGCGTGGGGTCCAGGAGTTGACGAAGTAGAAGCCGAACATGACGATGAAGAACGTTGCCCAGACGACGAAGGTGACACGGCGATTGCGACGGTTGAACAGTGCCAGTACACCGGAATCGTCCGCCTTGTTCTCCTGCTCCGCGGTCGTGGCATTCAGATCAACAGGCTCGGTGTGGCCCAGCCGGCCGGCGATCAGCGTCAGCTTCTTCACCGCGTTCTCCGGTCGCCGGTTGTAGAGATAGGACGGCGATTCGGGGACCAACAAGAGGACGAGCACCAGAGACAGCGTGGCCAGGCATCCACCGAGGATGAAGACCGAACGCCATCCGGAGGTGGCGATGAGTGAAACCATCACCGATCCGCCGAGCGCCGCACCGATTCCGTAGCCGGCGGTGTAGATGCTGATGACCAGTCCGCGACGCTTGCGTGAGGCGTACTCGGCGCAGATGACATTGGTGCCCACGAGGATGCCGCCGATGCCCAGGCCCGTGACGATGCGCCAGATGCCCAGTTCCGTCGCCGAGGTGGCGGTGGCGGAGAGGAAGAGACCGCAGATATTGACGATGAGAGCAATGATCGTCATGTTCCGTCGTCCGATCCGGTCGGCGACCGGTCCCAGGGTCAGGGCACCGATCGCCATCCCGAGCAGCGCGGCGCTCATCACGAGACCGAGAGCCGTTCCGGACAGGGAGAACTCCTCACTGACCTGGTTCGAGGTAAACGAGATGGCAAGGACGTCGTAACCGTCGAGGGCGTTGAGGAAGGTGCAGATGCCGACGATCAGCCACTGATAGGTCGACATTCGAGAGGTGTTGAGTCGTTCGCGCAGGTCCACCGCATACTCCGATTCTGTGGTGAGATAAGCATCCGCATCGTTGCAAGATGCCTATGAAGATAGGTAAAGCGTGATGATGGGCACATTATCAGCGCCGAGGTGCTCGGGCAATGGTCGTCCGTGCCTCCGCGCCAGCGAGCGATGTCAATAATCAAGTTACCTATGGACATAGGTAAATGCCTATGCGTATAGTGATTTCACGAACCCACCGCAGTGTTCATGAAAGGAATCACCACGTGGAGGCATCGACCGCAACCAACGTCTTGGACGACTTCTCGCTGGAGATGACCGGCAAAGACGTCCCCGGCCTCCAGCAGGCCGCCCACGCGATTCCCCAGGGAACTCGCGTCAACATCACGTTCCTCGGCAATGAGAACCTCGAGATGCGCCTCGAGGCGGCGAAGGAAGTGCTCGAACTCGGGTTCGTCCCCGTGCCCCACATCTCGGCTCGCAGACTGAAGTCGGAGACCGAGCTGCGCGAGTTCCTCGACGCTCTCCAGCAGGCCGGAGCCAGTGACCATGTCTTCGTCGTCGGGGGAGACCCCGCGACCCCTGAAGGCCCCTACCCCGATTCGCTCTCGGTCATTCGCACAGGCATCCTGCAGGAATACGGTGTGGCCGAGGTGGGGATCGCCGGCTACCCCGAGGGCCATCCCGACATCAGCACCCAAACCCTGTGGGAGCACATGTCGGCCAAGAGCGCATCGCTGACGGAACAGGGGCTGGGCCAAGTCGTGCTCACCCAGTTCGCCTTCGACGCCGAGGCAGTCGTGGCGTGGGTCCACGAAGTGCGCGGCCACGGCGTCGAGGCCGACATCCGCATCGGCACGCCAGGGCCCGCAGGCATCAAGCGACTCCTGGGCTATGCTCGCCGCTTCGGAGTGGGCACCAGTGCGGGAATCGCGAAGAAGTACGGGTTCTCACTGACGAACCTCCTCGGCACAGCCGGACCGGACAGATTCCTCACCGATCTGTCCTCATATGAGTCCATCACCTCGGCGACATCAGGGGTGAAGACCCACTTCTACACCTTCGGCGGACTCGCGGCCACAGCCGAATGGGTCCAGGACTTCACCACACAGGCATAACAGCAATACCCGACGACCCGGCAAGTCGCCACTCCAAAGCAGCACCCACACAGCGACAAGAACAGAGAGGTTCATCGACCATGACCGACAATCTCCAGCAGATCCTCGATTCGACCAATGCCGTCGACCACCTGCGCAATTCGCAGATCGGCTCCTACATCTACCCGGTCGTCCCCGCCGACTTCACCAACTGGATCAAGGAACAGAAGGCCTGGCGCGAAACTGCAGTCCTCTACGACCAGTCACACCACATGGACAACGTGTTCCTCAAGGGCTCCGATGCCATCAACCTGATCTCCGACACCGCGATCAACTCCGTGGCCAAGTTCGCCGTGAACAAGGCCAAACAGTACGTGCCCACCACCGAATCCGGCCACGTCATCGGCGATGGCATCCTCTTCCATCAGGCCGAGGACGAGTACGTGTACGTAGGGCGCTCGCCGGCATCGAACTGGCTGCTCTACCACGGTGAGACCGGCGGCTATGCGAACCTCGACATCGAGGTCGATCGCCGGTCCCCATCGCGGCCATACGGCCACGCCGTCAGCCGCCGCTACTACCGCTTCCAAATCCAGGGCCCCAATGCCTGGGCGATCATCGAGAAGCTCAATGGTGGCGAACTGGAGAAGCTGCGCTTCTTCAACATGTCGACCATGACCATCGCCGGCAAACAGGTCCGCACCCTGCGCCACGGCATGGCCGGTGCCCCCGGCCTCGAGATCTGGGGACCTTACCAGGACCATGATGAGATCAGGGATGCCATCGTCGAGGCGGGCGCCGAGTTCGGTCTCCTGCCCGTCGGTGCGCGAGCCTACCCATCGAACACCCTGGAGTCGGGTTGGATCCCCTCGCCGCTGCCGGCCATCTACTCCGGTGAAGCCGAGCGCGGATACCGCGAATGGCTCGGCGCTGACAGCTACGAAGCCACGGGCACACTGGCCGGGTCGTTCGTCTCCGACAACATCGAGGACTACTACCTGACCCCGTGGGAGCTCGGCTACGGGTCATTCGTGAAGTTCGACCACGACTTCATCGGCCGCAGCGCGCTGGAAGCCATGGATCCGGCAGCGCAGCGTAAGAAGGTGACACTGGCCTGGGACGCCGACGACTTGGGCGAAGTGCTGGCCTCCCCGCTCAATGTCGATGGACCGAACTTCAAGTACTTCGACCTGCCCTTGGCCAACTACGGTTCGGCGAACTATGACTCGGTCGTCGACGCCGATGGCAATGTCGTCGGGTTCTCGATGTTCACCGGCTATTCGGCCAATGAGCGCCGAGGTCTGTCCTTGGCCACGGTCAATCCCGACGTTCCCGAGGGTGCTGAGCTCAAGGTCGTCTGGGGCGAGCCCGACGGTGGTACCTCGAAGGCATCGGTCGAGCCGCATGAGCAGACCGAGGTCGGCGTCGTCGTCAGCCCGGTTCCGTATTCGACCGTTGCGCGTCAGACCTACCGTGGTGGGTGGCGCACCGGCCAGGACGACTGAGAGCTGTAGTCTGAAGGGGCCCGGGCACCGCGTCCGGGCCCCTCGCTGATTCACAGAATAGGAACCACGATGAGCCTCCGAAGTGCACTCCTGGCTCTGCTGCGCATCGGCCCGATGTCCGGCTACGAGCTGCAGAAGCAGTTCTCCCAGTCCGTCGGCCACGTCTGGCATGCCCCGGATTCGCAGATCTATCCGGAACTGCGGAAAATGGCGACGGAAGAGCTCATCGTCGCCGAGGAGCAGACCCGTGGATCCGCCGGAATGCGCCGCGTCTACCATGTCACCGAGGCGGGGGAGCGTGCCTTCACCGACTGGATGAACAGCCCACTGAAGTACCAACGCACACGAGATGCCGCCCACCTGCGAGCCGCCTATCTGGAATCAGCCGACCAGGCGGCCGTCTACGCATTCCTCAACGAGCACATCTCTCACTGGAAGAGTGAGCTGCAGGTCTGGGAGGACGAGATCGCTACGATCGAGGCACTCGAATCCCCGATGCTCAATCGCCGTCTGGCGGTCACCGCCGATGCGGACCGTGAAGTCACCATCGCCTACAAGAAGTTCGCCTACGACGGTTTGGCCGCTCGTGCCCGCAGCGAGATCGAATGGGCGCAGCGGGGGCTGAAGCTCAGCAAGCGACTCGAGCACATTGCCGAAGAGACTTCGCACTAGGAGGAGTTCGAAGCCTCTCACAGAGTTGCAGCGAGGAAGGTCTTCCTTCGCTCCCGGTCCAGGAGCCGCTGGTCGAGCGTCGTCAGGATTCGCAGGAACAGACCACCGGCGATGAGGCCCCCGATGAGGTCGGTTGCCCAATGCCACCCGAGGAGGAATGACACCACGACGGAGTTCATGGCGATCGCTGCCACAAGCCAGCTGAGTCCGTGCACGACTTTTCGTGAGGCGCCGCTGTAATGGGCGATCAGGTAAACAGTTGCCCCGTAGATGAGGATCGCTTCGGAGGAGTGTCCTGACGGGTAGCTGATTCCACGATCACCGAAGTCGAGCAGACCACCTTGGAAGAATCTCGGATCGTGCAAGGTCGTCGACGGCCTTGCCAGGAGAACCTTCAGCCCTCCGACACCGATGTAGAACGCGGCTTCCACCGCCAACGCGAATCCGATCGGACGCCAGGATCGGCGTCGATACGCAAGAGTGATCGCCACAGCCGCCAGCACGGGAAGACAGACTGCCTGCCCGGCGAGGCGATCCAAGACGTTCTGTGCGAACCACACCAGATCTGGATTGAAGAGATAGAGCCAACGCCGATTGAGCTGGTAGTCCAGTACTCGGACTGGACCCGCGGCGAGGACGGTCAGCACGATGAATGCCAGCGTCAAGACCCAAATTGAGGTCGCCTGATCCAGCCACCCCTTGCTCTGAGCCCGCAGTCTGTCACGATCGGAGGGAATGCCAACCGGATCATCAGACGCCGTATGTGAATCGACAACCATCATGGGAAAGTCTAGTCCGTCGCAAGTGCTGCTGTTGACACTGCTGTAGTTCGGGAACCGCCTCTGCCCTGTCATGTCGCGGATCGAGGCCGCCGGCGTTCCGAGGATGTTCATGAGGCGTTCAGGGCAGATGCCGTGCACGGTGACGAATCGGCGCCCTGGAGCGACCATCGGAACCATTGGCCCAGTGACAATGATCACGTAGCATCAAGTATGGACGTCGTCGACTTTGTTCCTGAACACAATCAATTCGTCTACACTTTCGGCGGTTGCCGGCCGGCAGCCACGATCAAGCCCGGCACCACCCTGCGACTGTGGTCCGAGGACGCGTTCAACAACGCCATCACCGCAGTCACCGACGTTCCGAGCACGGTGCTCGACTCTCGGTTCCTCAATCCGCAGACCGGCCCGTTCTATGTCGAAGGGGCCGAACCTGGGGACACGCTGGCTCTCCACATCGTCGACCTGACCCCGGCTCGTGGTTGGGGTGCTTCCGCCATGATTCCCTTCTTCGG
>JAKDSA010000041.1 GCA_030457025.1 Brevibacterium sp.
GTGAAAACGAACTCCCTGCCGTGGTTGCTCACCTATATGAAGAGTCAGGGTGTTTGGGCCGAAGTCGTCTCGGACTCCGAATACAGGCTGGCGCGCGCTATCGGCTATGCGCCAGAACGAATCGTGTACAACGGCCCTGTCAAGAGTCGTGCAGTCCTCCGATGGGCCCTGCGCAACGGCTCCCTCACCAATCTCGATTCCAAGCGGGAAGTCAGATGGGCAGCGGAGCTGGCCGAGGAGGATCCCCGTCTGGATGTGCGAGTTGGTCTCAGAGTCAATTGGGACCTCGAAGCACGGTGCCCGGGCGAAAGCACGCTGCCCGGTGAGGTGAGCAGGTTCGGATTCAACTTCGAAAACGGCGACCTCGAGGAAGTCATTGCTGACTTGGACGTTGCAGGCGTGAAAGTGGCCGGCCTTCACATGCATCGAAATTCCCGGACAAGCAGTCTGCGGGTGTTCCAAGCGGCCGCTGGAGTCGCCGCGGAGATCATCTCGACGCTCGTACTCGACCTGGACTGGCTCGATATCGGAGGCGGCTTCTTCGGAGGTCTGAAAGACACCGACCTGTTCGACGACTACATATCCGGCATCCGTACAGCGCTCGGAAGTGCTGTCGATCCCGAGCGGACTCGGCTGGTCATCGAGCCGGGAGGATCGGTGATCGCTGCCCCGGTCGAATTCCACGCGCAGGTTCTCGATACCAAGGACATCGATCATCGGCGCTTCGTCATCACCGATACCAGCCGGACCGATATCGATCCTCTCTTCCGCAAACAGGGCTCTTATGACATTGACACTGAGGCGACCCTGGAAACGTGTCACCCCGAGCAGGTGATCGCCGGCTTCACCTGTATGGAGGACGATCGTCTGATGGTGTTGAAGAACTCTCCGAAACTCGTCGAGGGCGACAGGATCGTCTTCCGCAGAGTCGGCGCCTACACCATGTCGTATGGCTCTTCGTTCATCGAATTTCCCCCGGCGGTCTACGTTCGACACGAGAATCTGCTGACGCTTGTGCGAAGCGGTGGGGGAGTCGAGGACTTTCTTCGGAACAACGCACCGCAGGAGCGACTTCAGCATCAGTCCCCCGTTGTGAACCCGCGACATCTGCGTCCGAATTCGACTGAGTAGCCGCACCAGTACTGTCTCCGTCGTGACTGAGTACTGACCAGAACATGTCCGGGCATGACCACCTGTCCGGGCGCTCTCGGCAACGCGATCATGAAGCTATGGACACCAGCAGGCCACTGTGCGCGCCACTGCGCAATGACGATGATTCAGCCATCGAACGGAGCACATCATGCATGTGCTGATACGCCGCGCCGAGCTCGACCAGCTGCGCAATCTGCTAGAACGTCATAGTGCGGCCGCAGTCATCAGCTCGCCGGGTCTGGGCAGCGATGAAATGCTCACTGCACTGGAAATCGAGTCAACGGTTCCCGTCATCCGCGTACCCAACGGTCAGACGGAGTTTGCGCGGCCCTATGCCGGCCTGGAGATCCTGCTGTCCTCCCTGCGCACACTGCGCCTGAGAGGCTTCGAATCCACAGATCTCGAGAGCAGGTTGAGGGCGGACCTCTGCGAGAGCCCGGCGACGGCACTGGAAATTGCCGACGAAGTCACTCAGCTGATCGGCAACCTGGACCTGGAACAGGGCGTCCTGGTCATCGTGCCCGATGCAGATGAGATGGACCAGCCCTCACAGCTCATCCTCGCTCATCTGCTTCGCCGGATGGCGGGCAATCGCCTGAAGTTCGCTGTCTCGACCGGAGAGCTGTCACCGAACAGTCTCCTGGCCGGTGTCCCGGGCGTAGAGCTGAAACATCTGAGCGAGAGCCGGATGCGTAAGCTGGCCGACGATCTGACGGCCGGACGCATTGCCGCTGGGGTGGTCGATGTGGCTGTGCGTACCGCATCCGGGCGGCCCTCGGCTCTGCGTCGTCTGCTCGAGCGCCTGCCATTGAACCAGCTGGAAGGAGCGCAAGCTCTGGATTTGCCATTGCGGTTGGGACCGAATGCCGAAGATATGGTGCAGGCGGCGACACGTGACCTCGGCGAAGAGGCCGAGGAACTACTGGGTCTGATGTCATTGGCCCCGCTGACCCCACGACCGGCTCTGCTCGGAGAATCCCATGAGGCACAAGAATTGTTCGCGGAGCTGGAATCCCACGGCACCGTTGAAAAGGACGGAGTCTACAGTCGCTATTCGGAGGAGTTGGCCCGAGCCAGCCGACACCAGATACTGGGTGTCGACCAACGCTTGGTCGGCCACTCACTGCTCGCACAGCGTTGCGAGGGCTCCTATCCCGAACTGCACCATTGGCACCGGTCCTTCTCCGATGCCACGGTCGACACTCCACGCCAACTTCTCGCCGATGCGAGCCAGTTGGTGCAGGCAGGAATGGTCTGGGCCGGCATTGAATTCGCCGAACGAGCCATGGCACTGAGTATGGAGTCAGAATCGGTCTCCTCGCCGCTGATCGATCTGGCTGATCGGCTGATCGACCGTGGGCAGATCGATTTCGCTCTGCGCTACCTCGATCATGCTGCGCGAAGCGCCGACACGAAGGTGCTCGTTCGGGCGCGCACCCTGCGCGTGTGGGCCGAATTCCTCTGCCGCCAGTCGGTCCCGTTGCGTCTGCGCAATCAGTGGACTCGGAACGAAGTCACCGCTGCACCCACCGAGGTGGCCCACCTGCAGTTGGTCATCGGTCTTTGCCATGCGGTGAGGAGAGAGACAGCCGAGGCGCAGGAACTGCTGGATAATGCACGTAGCCTGAGCGCTCATTTCAGCGTTCGATCGCAACGGTTGTTCCGCTCCCTGGACGTACTCCTTGAATGTGGGCGAGGCCGAAACGGTCAAGCCGTGGAGGACTTCCGAGAACTCGAAGCAGCCGAGGACACAGATCCGGGCAGTCTGCTTCTGCTGTCCATGGGACTGATGGCTGCGGAGAATTATGACTTGGCTCTTGCGACGCTGGATTGTCTGGACGCGTGTGCAGGCAAGGGAATGATCTGGGAAACACAGTCTTTGTGTGTGCGTGCCGAGATTGCGATCCGTCGAGGCGATATCGGTCTGGCAATCGGGCTCATCGACAGGTGCGCGTCACCGGCAGCCACCGGTGGCGTGATCCGGCGAGATCGATTGCTGCTATTGCGGTGTTGGAGTCTTCTGGCTCAGGGGCGGGCCAGTGATGCGGAGAAGGTCGAAGCAGAGCTGACGGTACACGCCACGGCCTCCCAAAATCGCAGTCTGCTAGCCGAGCTCAACGCGCTCCAGGGAAACTATCTGCTCCGTATGGATCTCCCCGCCGAGGCGGTGCGCCATCTGCATCGGTGCGAAGAACTGGCCTCGAGCGAACTCAACCCCAATATCATTCGTCACGAGCCGGACCTTATCGAGGCGCTGCTCGCTACGGGGCGGCGAGAACATGCGGGGATGTTGGTTCGAGTCTTCCACGCCAGGGTCGAGCGGACTCCATCGCGCTGGGCCGAATTGGCGCTGGAGCGATCGCGCATTCTTCTGCTTTCCGACGACTTGGCATTCGACGCCATGGGCAGACTGCTCGGTTCGTGGCGTCCCGATGATTCCCAGTTCGACAAGGGAGTGACTCTGCTGGTGATGGCCAAGCGATTAGCCGAATCCGGGAATCAAGGGGCCGCTGCAGAGAGGTCTCGCCTGGCCGTCGGAATCTTCCGTGAAGTCGGTTCCGATCATCTTGCCCACGCCGCCCGACCTGAACGCGCAGAGGTTCCCGCAGACCCGGCGCGCAACTGTCTGTTGGACCGATTGACTGCTGACGAACGAGCAGTGGTCGACCTGGTGCGGGAAGGGCTGAAGAATCGGGAGATTGCACTGCGGATATTCGTCTCCCTGCGCACCGTGGAACTGCGTCTGACATCCGTCTATCGCAAGCTCGACGTCACTTCGCGGACCGAGCTCGTCGCCAGATTGGCCAAAGGCCCCGGGCTCTCCGTTGTGAACCCGAAATCGAACGCAGGAACTCAAGGGTCTCTTGCAGTCTCGCAATAGATCAAGAGGCGGCACAGCCGTGGACGCCTGACACGAGAACCAGATGAGAATGAGGAGTGCTTCATCATGCCGACACACGAATCGGGTGACCGCCTCGACCCCTATGACCAAGGTTCCGGCCTCACGTTCGGGACCGCTCTTCCATTCGGAGAACAGTGAAATGGTCGGATATCACCCCGTCAAGAGGATGCTCGACATCCTTGTTGCGCTGATCGCCCTGGTCGTGCTCTCGCCGCTCATTGTTGTCATCGGTGTTCTGGTCCTCCTCTTCCTCGGCTCGCCGGTCTTCTTCACTCAGAAGAGAGTGACAAAAGACGAACGGGTCTTCCGTCTGTGGAAATTTCGCAGCATGCGCAATGCCGCGCCCGAGCGAGGACTCGTTTCGGATAGCCAGAGGATGACTCGGTTTGGTCGGCTTCTGAGGTCGAGCAGTCTGGACGAACTGCCCAGTCTGTGGAACATTCTGCTCGGCGACATGAGCCTGATCGGTCCACGGCCGTTGCCTATCCGCTATCTTCCCCACTACTCGGATGAGCAACGTCGTCGGCATCAGGTACGCGGCGGGTTGAGTGGTCTGGCGCAGGTCAGCGGCCGTAATCGAGTGTGCTGGGACGACAGGTTCGACCTAGATGTCGAATACGTGAACACGGTGAGCCTGTGGCTCGACCTGCGGATTCTCATACGCACGGTCGCAATCGTGTTTCGCGCTGATGGAATCAGCCAGGACGGCGAAGTGACTGCGGACAATTTCGGCGGCACACTGAAATCGGACCTATTGGTATTCGACCAGCTCACACGGACCGAAAGTGTCAGGACCTGGGCCGTGAGCAGCACCGCCAGAGAAGAGCTCGGATGCGGTGAGATATCAGCCATGAACGAGGACGCCGTATTGATCCGTTTCGACGCTGCTTCGGAAGCGGCAGGAAATATCGACATTCGCCGCGAGGTCGTCAGGCTCCTGACAAATCGGGCACGAGCAACCGAAGCCGTTTTCGCTGTCTGGGTGTTGCCCTCTGGCAGTGAGGATCGAGCGATTCTGGCCGAGGCCGGGTTCCGTGAGCTATCTGGTCCCGACGAGCCGCTGAGATTCGGGCACAATCCGAGCACCGACACAGCCCTGACCGTGTGCCGACTCTGGCCGGAGGCAGGTCTCGGAACCGACACTGCACGCAACAGCATCCCCTCTGACTGCAGGCAGACGGACATCCATCATGGACTCGGGACCGAGACGAGGCTGCCAACCGCGGAAGCAGGCCGATGGCAAGCACCGGGAATGACGGAGACTGGGAGGTGACGCCCGCCGGCTTTCGGCTGCTCGTCGTCGGAGTGAACAACACGTGCCGTTCACCCTTAGCAGCACGGATGCTGCAGCAAGAGCTCGACATCGAAGCTCCGGGCGATTTCACAGTGATCAGTGCTGGAACACATGCCATCTCTGGGAGTCCAGTGTCGATGAAGGTGCTGGCGTTGGCCGAACATCGTGGAATTCGCCTGCAGGGATTCTTCGCTAGTCAGCTCGACCCGGAGACGATTTCCGAAGCCGATCTCGTTCTGGTCATGGACAGGTCGATCAGACGGGAAGTCGTGACAATGGCACCGAAGGCTCTGCGAACTACTTTCACTCTGCTCGAGTTTGCTCGTATTCTTCCCACCGTCCGCCGAGAACAGTTGGCCGCGCCGATCGGGAGATGGCATTCTCTCGTCGCACTTGCTCCTCGTTACAGGGCTCCCCGGAAGGGGGAGGCCAGCGATGATGATGTCAACGATCCTCGCAACCGGCCGGGTAAAGCTTACGAACGGATGAATGCCCAGATCGATTCCGCGATCGCCGCGATTCGCGAATGGGAAGTGCTGGCTTCTGTCCCCGAACGTCGCGTTTGAACCTGGCCGGCTGTGAGATGGCAGAATGTCCGGCGCTGATTGCTCAGATGCATTTGCAGCGGATTGAAACGGTTGCCGATGAATACTTCGCGGTCGAGGTCGACGTGACCGCCCTGACATCCCGCGTGCAGGGCGCTGAGTGGGCTCGATCAGCCAGAGGACGAGGGGATCTCCCTGCGAGGTCGAGAACAATAGAATTCTCCCACCAAGCGGATCAGCGAACCGATGAATACTGAAAGACAGCCTGATTCCACCGCGGACATTCCAGCTGCGCCGGCACTCCCGCCTCCGGCGAGAACCGCGATGATTGCGGTGGCTCCGACGAAAAAGGTCGCCCAATAGCGATTGAGGACCAGCAGATTCGCCGACGCCAGATAGGTAGGGAGAGTGCAGACGGCGGCCAAGGACAGGTAGAGCACGGAGGCCCGGGACAGTTCGAAGCCCGCTCCGTAGACAGCTGACAACAACCAGGGCCCGATGAACAGTGCAAGAACAGCGAACGGAACCAAACTCAACAGGGCGATCACACACATGCGCTTGACCCTGCGTCGCAGCACCAAGTAGCCCTCTGACTCGTAGATGGTGCGAAAGGCCGGCAGCACAACCGTCTCGATCGAGGCCCCAACCAGATTTGCGAAGACAACGAGATATGCAGCCGAAGCGTAGCGACCCACGTCGCTGGGCGACCCGAACCAGGCTACGACGGCCAGCGGAACATAGGACAGCAGAGAATACACGCCCTGCATCATGGACATCGGTACGCCGGCTGAGACGAGTGCCTTGATCTCGGCGCGCTTCGACGTCCGTGATTGCACATCGGCCGCAGTCTCGGGAGGCTCGGCAGCGGCGACCCGAATGGTGACCAGCGTACCGACTGCCGACACCACCGCTGCTGACCACAATGCGGCGACCGGTGCACCTGTGGTGAGAATCACCACGGTGACTGTGACGGCACTGACCGTGGCCACGACGATGAGGATGAGGCCGAATGCGACAAGCCGGTCGGTCTTCTGCAATCGCGCATAGAACAGATCACCGATCGAATCGCTGACCTTGATCATGAGCAAGGGCCAAGCGAGAGCGGCGTCGATCGGGTCCGGGCCGAAGACGACCAGTGCGGTGATGATGAGGATGGACAGGCCTACCATGGTCAAACGACACCCGAGGTAGATTCGCCAGCGCACGGTCCGCTGCAGCGTGACGAAGAGGTTGCGCAGTCCCAACTGCGAGGCGATGAATACTGGTGTCATCATCGCTATGAGCGTGGAGTAATGTCCGACTGCTGTCGGTCCACTCTGTTGAGCGAACAGCCATACGAGGTACCACTGGGCGGCGGCAACCGCGACATTGCCCACAGTGACAAGGGCGAAAGAGGATCGGGAACTGTGCACTGGTGGATCCTCCTCGTCAGTTGTGCCTCCCCTGACAACGACGAGGGCCAGACTCCAGTATGGTCCTCGAAAGTCGTTTGCGGGTTCTCTTCGTGGGCAGATTGCGGATGTCCACCAAATACGCGCGGCATTCGGTGACTTCTGTCTGTAGGGGTGGCAGCAGGAAGTCGGACGTGTGCCGCTCATGGCAGGCTTCCTCGGCCGGAGCCAGCACTTCGGGGCATTGGATGATGTGCTCAACGCCTGAGGCCGTCAGCAGTTCATCCAGCCCGCTTCCTACGGCCGGCTGCTGCGAGCAGTCCTGTGAGGAGAAACAGTGAACGGTAGCCGATCAGGTTGTAAGCGACCGCGAATATGTGGGGAATCGGCCCGAGGCCGTCGCTGCTGACGCGTACGGCCGAGTTCCGGTACTGTTCGGCTGCTGCCAGCTTCTCCCGCAACGGAAAGGGACACTGTCGGTGATGGAGGTCCCTGGTTGAGGACACCGAATTTTTGGCGCGTATGTACCCTGCCGCAGCCTCCAGTGCGGTGGAACTCAGCTCGGAGGCAAACTGCTGCAGTGCGTCATTGACGAACATCAGCTCATCGTGCTTGTCGAAAAGGAATCGCTGGGTCACCGATGCCGAATTGTCCCGCCGATAGTAGTAGCCCAGCAGAGACAGGTGACGTCCTGTCGATGCGGCACGGGCAAAGGAGAGATTGAACAGCAGATCCTCGCCGAGGTGGATCCCGACAGGAAATTGCGCACCCGAATGGAGGACGACCTCGCGGCGATAGGCCTTGTTCCACACCGTATTGAACGATTCGTCGACGATTCTGGGACCCAGGCGGCGGGGATCGAGAACCTGTTGAGGCTGGTCTCGCGGGGTCTGGTCGGCAACGCATCTGTGCCGGGGGAGCAGCGCCGAATCGCGGGCATCGGCAAGATCGGCAGGATCGCTGCTGGTCTCGAAGGTGACCACGTCAACCCCTGAATCGCCGACGCCGGCAACGGCCTCGAGCAGACAGGGGCTGAGCATCTCGTCATCGGCATCGACGAACATGATCCACTCGCCCCGAGCCTCGGCGAGCGCGGCATTGCGAGCTGCTGAGGCGCCGGCATGATCGGCCAGCAGGCGCATGATCCGCGGGTCCCGGGAGCTGAAGTCATCGAGGATCGACGGGGTGCCATCGGTGGACCCATCGTCGACGACGATGAGCTCAAGATTCTCATGGCATTGAGCGAGTATCGACCGCAGACAGTCCCGCAGGTACCTCTCGCCGTTGTAGACGGGGACGATGACCGAGATCAGGACATCATTCGACATGCGGATCCCTCTGCACTGGGGAGTCGTCGACACGGTGTCGATAAGGGTGGGCAGGAACTGCCGGATGCTATCGGCCGCATGTGAGTAGTCGAGGACATCCCGGTCGAAGATCAGCGGTTCGCGCAGTCGCCCCGATTCCCAGTCAGCGGCGATCCGGACAGCCAGCTCTGCAGCGTCGCCGTCGACCGTCAGCTGAGCCAGAGGGATGTCGCGAACGCCCTTGACGTCGAAAGCATAGCTGCCTCGGCCGATCGCCAGGTTCTCCAACATGACCCGAGGCAGGCCCTCCCACTGTGCAGTGTGCACCAGAGCATGACTCCTCGCGAGAGCCGCGGCCGCGTCACCTGGACCATCTGCGGAGACGATCCCCGACAGGCCCCGGTTCGAGATCCCGGAGCGGATCTGTGTGCGGAAGGCTCCCTCGCCGAGCATCTCGAGATGGAAGTCGATCCCTCTCCGATGCAGTTCAGCCGCGGTGTCCAGAACAAGGTGAGGACGCTTGCGAGTGGAGAACTCACCGATCCAACACAGCCGAAGCGGACCATTGGGCAACCTTCGGGCGGGGTATCGGGCCAAGTCAAGGCCGACTCCGGCGGACAGATGGAGGTGACGACTGCTGTCAAGGCGTCGAGCGAACCAGTGTTGGTCGTCCGAGTTGAGTGAGATGACGCCGGCGGTGCGCGGCAGGAGCAGGCGTTCAATGACCGGCCACACCCGGTCACCGATCGAACGGGCTTCGTTCCAATGCAGCCCATGGCAGAAGTAGACGACGGGTGCTTTCGTTCCGGCCATTCTCACCAGCGCCGAGGCGGTGGCCGAGTTCGTGATGATGACGTCGAGATCTTCGTGATCCGACCAGCGTCGCAGGCCGGACAGAGCCCGGACCATCCTCGGGTCGGGGCGTCGGGAAAGCCCGGGAATCACTGTCGCTTGAGCCGAGACCATCGGAGTTCCGGCGGCGAAGCTGACCGTGTGTCCATAGGACCGCCATGAATCCGCGATCTCGATGAAGAAGGAGTCCAGCATCCCACCGGTGCTGGCCAATAGACCGATTCTCACTCTGCGTCACCGTCCCTGATCGTTGCATTTGCCGACGCTCTCAGACTAGGAGAACGGTTCATGCCGAGTCGCCGAAATCACAGCAGAGTACGGACATCCGCAGACTCCGTGCGGTTGCCCGTCGACGGCGGCGTCGCGGGATGTGTGAGTGTCCGACGAGCGACTGGAGAGGGTTTCGACCATGAGTCCCAGCTCACGGCGGGTGACTGAGTATCGGGAGCCAGTGATGACCTGATCGTGACAGAGTAGTGACGCGCAGCTGTCCGGAGGCAACCCCCTAGTGGCGCTACGATGCCTGGGCAATCCTGGGCCTCGTGAAAACAATGAATGAACTCTCAGCCCCCTTGCCATCAGCCGGTGACGGCCCTCGTCGTCGGCCCAACTCCATTGCTCTCGGTCTGGCTTGTCTTGACGGGTCAGCCCTCGTCGTCTCGTGGTTCCTCGTCGTCTCCCTGTTCGGGCGGGTCTGGGGCGGCGAGTTCCTCCTCCTGCTTCCAACACTTGTCATCGGGCAGCTTGGCCTGGGCTACCTGCTCTCGCTGTATCGGAACCGATACCAGCTCGGCTCCGATCGCGAACTGCGCAATCAGGGTCTGGTCGCGGCCATCCTCTTCACCGGGACCGCTCTGGCGGGAGCAGTACCGCAATACAGGGAGGACATCCCCTGGTTGCTTCTGGCTCTGCTCTTCGCCCAAGCCCTGATGGTCTTCGCCAGGCAGCTCGTCCGAGTACTCCAACAGCTCCGACTCGTGCCCGTGGCGGGAGAACCGGTCATCGTCGTCGGCGCCGGCGACCTTGGTGCGTCCCTGGTCTCCCAGATGATGGCGGATCCGCTCAGCCCCTATCGTCCCGTGGCCATCATCGACGATGATCGGTCCAAGGCCAGGCAAGTCATCCATGGTGTCCCCGTCCGTGGGACCACCGCTTCCGTCGCCGAGGTGGTCGCTGCCACACATGCCGCAGGAGTCATCGTCGGCATCGCCGATGCGCCGGCACAAGTGTTCGCTTCGCTGGTCCAGCGCCTGGAGCCGGAGACGACCTGGGTGCGGGCGGTGCCCTCACCCTTGGACATGCTCGCATCGGACATCGGTCTCTCCGACATTCGCGATCTCGACGTCACCGACCTCATCGGCAGACCCGCCATCGAACCCGAGAGTGATCAGATCTCTCGTCTCGTCGAAGACCGCACCGTCCTTGTCACCGGTGCCGGTGGCTCCATCGGATCCGAACTGTGCCGGATCATCTCGCGGCACGCCCCGAGTCGACTGATCATGCTCGACCGCGATGAGTCGGAGTTGCACTCCTTGTGCATGAGCCTCGAAGGCCGAGCGCTGATGGACTCTCCTGACCTCGTCCTCGCTGATATCCGTGACCCGCAGGCGCTGGACCGCGCCTTCGCCACGCACAAGCCGGACATCGTCATCCACGCTGCCGCACTCAAGCATCTTCCGATGCTCGAAAGCTATCCCGCAGAGGGGTGGAAGACCAACGTGCACGGTTCATTGAACGTGCTGCGAGCGGCCCAGAAGCACGGTGTCGGTCGATTCGTGAATATCTCCACGGACAAGGCGGCGAATCCCAGCAGTGAACTGGGACGATCGAAGTTCGTCGCCGAACGCTTCACCGCCCACTACGCTGCCATCACAGGCCTTCCCTATGTGTCGGTGCGCTTCGGCAACGTCCTCGGCTCGCGCGGATCGGTACTCATCTCCTTCGCCGATCAGATTCGTCGCGGCGGACCGCTGACCGTGACGCATCCGGACGTCACACGGTTCTTCATGACCATTCCCGAAGCCTGCCTGTTGGTGCTGCGTGCCGCGGCTCTGGGCGGCAACGGCCAGACGCAGGTGCTCGACATGGGCGAACCCGTCCGCATCGTGGATCTGGCGAAACGGGTGATGGCGCTGACCGGGCGATCCTGCCCCATCGTCTACACCGGCCTGCGCACGGGGGAGAAGCTGCACGAAGAGCTGTTCTCTCCCGATGAGCTCGATCGCACTTCGGCCAACGGCGTGTCCTGGACGGTTGAAGTCCCACCATTGGATCCGTCAGCGGTCCCTGACCCAGGGGACTCTCTCGAGGACATCCGGGGCTGCTATGTGCAGACCGTGGACGGTGTGGATGCTGCAGCGCCGACCGCCGCGGCTCTCGGCGAGATGCCCGATGCCGAAGTCATCGGGGTCGGACAGACAGCAGGCGGGTTCGACCTGGCCGGGCCCGGCAGGCCATGATGACGATGCGCATTCCCCTGTGCCTCCCATCTGTCGGAGCGAAGGAAGAAGAAGCGATCCTCACCGCACTGCATTCCGGCTGGGTGGCCCCGGCAGGTCCGCAGCTTGACGAATTCGAGTCCTGTTTGGCCGCCGTCACCGGTCGCTCTCACGCAGTAGCAGTGAGTTCGGGAACTGCGGCACTGCATCTGGCTCTCCTGGTGCAGGGGATCGGGCGCGGAGACCGCGTCGCCGTGTCGACGCTCACCTTCGCCGCGACGGTCAACTCCCTGCACTACGTCGGCGCTGACCCGGTGTTCATCGACTGCGATGAAGCAGGACTGATGGACGTTGCGGCGCTTGAGTCCGCATTCGCCGATTCACTCGCCTCGGCGCGTCCGATCCGTGCCGTGATGCCCGTCGATCTCTACGGTCGCCCTGCCGACTATCTGCGGATCGGGCAGATCGCTGCGACCCATGGGGCCGTCGTCATCTCCGATGCCGCAGAGTCACTGGGTGCCAGCCTGGGTGGGCTGCCGGCCGGATCGTTCGGCTCCGTGGCCGCTTTGTCCTTCAACGGCAACAAGATCATCACCACCTCATCGGGGGGTGCGGTGCTCTGTTCCGATCCCGAGACTGCCGCACGGGTCCGCTATCTCTCAACCCAGGCGCGGCAGCCGGTGGTGCACTACGAACACACAGAGGTGGGATACAACTACCGCTTGTCCAACCTGCTCGCAGCGCTCGGTCTGGCTCAGCTCGAGAGGCTCGATGAGATCGTGGCGATCAAACGCTCCCATCACCGGACCTATGACGAGGCTCTGACAGGAGTCGACGGCATGCGAGTACTCGAGGTGGCTGAGGGCAACTGCTGGATGAGCGTTCTGATCGTCGGGCCCGAATCCGGCACCGACGCTTGGTCCTTGAGCGAGTCCCTGCTGCGCCGCGGAGTCGAAACCCGCCCGGTGTTCAAACCGATGCACCTGCAGCCCGTCCACGAAGGGTGCGATCGGCGCTATATCACGGGGAGAGCAGAGGAGCTGTTCCGTACTGGGCTGGCGCTGCCGTCGAGCACCGATCTGCGGCCGGAAGACCGGAGTCAAGTGGTCGCGGAGATCGCGGCCCTCATCGATGAGGAAGTTGGAGTATGAAAAAGCAGACGATCATCATCGGGGCGGGCCTCATGGTCTTCGTCATCCTCATCTTCGGCGCCGGAATCGGAGCGTACACCGGATACTTGGGGCTGTCCTGGGATACGGGGACCGTCAAGACTGACGACCCTGCCCTGGCAAAACAGCTGCAGTCATCGAAGCAGCGTGCCATGGACGATGGGCCGTCGGCAATCGACATCCTGCTCATCGGCACCAACGCCACGGTGTCGGCTTCGGGCTCCGCCGCCTCCACAGGGTTCCCAGCCGACATGATCATGGTCGTCCATGTTCCCGCCGATCGCAGCGGACTCCAACTCGTGTCCATCCCGAAAGACACCTCGGTGCGGGTGCCCGCCCATGGGCACAACACGATTGAGTCGGCTGTCTCAGACGGGGGTCTTTCGATGGCTGTGCGGGCGGTCTCTGAGCTCCTGACTGTCGACGTCGACCATGTCGCGGTCATCGACCTCGCCGCGCTCAGCGATCTGACCGACCTCGTCGG
This sequence comes from Brevibacterium sp., assembly GCA_030457025.1. GTDB lineage: Bacteria > Actinomycetota > Actinomycetes > Actinomycetales > Brevibacteriaceae > Brevibacterium. The sequence continues at coordinate 13,535 of JAKDSA010000041.1, forward strand.
TGGGGTTGAGGTCATCTCGTCGACGGCGTTCGAATCCGGCGGCCATGATTTCAACGTCGGCTCCAACACACTCGATGGCGCAGCCGCGCTCGCGTTCGTCCAGGAGCACACCGCATTCCCCGGCGGCGAGCTGCAGCGAATCCGCAACCAGCAGGAACTCATCCGCGCTGTCGGCTCCAAGATGGTGTCAGAAGACTATGCGTTCAACCCGCTGAAGATGTCTGAACTGGTTCGAGTCCTCAGTCCTTTCGTCACCGTGGATTCCGAACTCAACGCCAGCACTCTGGTCACTCTCTGGTCTCAGCTCGAGGGGCTCAGCGAAGACGATCTCGACTTCATCACCGCGCCGACAGCGAACCCCGTCGTCTCTGACAACGACGGAGCGCGTCTCCACGCCGATCGCGGCGGTCTTGAGAAGCTGCAGCAGGCGATTGCCGATGACACCGTCTCCGACTACGCCTTCGAAGCAGAAGACAGACACCGATGATCGACCATGTTGCGAAGAAACTCACATCTGCTGAGCTGCAGGCCAAGTTCGATCTCGATGAAGACGCAGCGCAGATCATCCACAACGCCAGTGGGGGCTGGGCGCCATTTGCCGATGCAGCTGTGGCAGCGGTTCAGACGACCGGCCGCAGCCTGGACGAGTTGCTGGGTTCAGCAGGGCTGGCGGACTTCGTCGTCTCGCATACGGACGACTTCTCCCTTCCACTGTCTCCGTCCGATCAGCATGCGCTCGAGGTCCTCTCGCTCCTCGACAGATTCGATGAAAGCGTCGCCCGGGTCGCATTCGAAGTAGCAGCCGAGCGCTGGATGGACCCCGCCTGGGCAGATGTTCCGACTGTGCTGCTGCGCCTGCAGATCTCCGGTGCGGTGACGGCCGAGTCGGAGGAATCGAGCTGGTTCGTACCTCTGCTCATCGCTGCTTGGGCACGGAAGAGCTTGGTTCATGATGAGCTGGAAGGGGTTTCCGCAGAAGTCGAGAAATCCCTGGCAGAGGCCTTCACTGCACAGCTCGAACAAGCCAGCTCCCCCGACTCGCTGTTGGTGGGCAATGCCGTCGTGTTGGCGCGGCGGGTGCGTGCTTGGGAGCTGCTCGACCGCATCTTCCTCGCTTGCGGATATCCACTGTTCTATCGCTACCATCGATCCAGCGTGGCGGCATTCGCCCAGCTGCCCACTCCCGCATTGCGCGCAGTCCCGGAACTCGAGGAGGTCACCACGGTAGCCACCATGGTGCAGGAAGCGCTGCTCGACACCGAGGCCCACACCGAGGCTGCCTCACGGGAGCTGGTTCGAGAACAGGTCGCTCGCCTGACGGCACCGGGAGCTCTGCGTCGCGAACTCGGAGCCGAAGGCGATCCGGAAGGTGCGCCCACTGGGCGGGAGCGGTCCGGGGACGCAGGGGCACCGTCGCGTTTCCACGCGGTGATGAGTGAAATGGCCCGCCTCGGCGCTGCCGGTGCGCACAGCGCTGCAGCCGAGGCAGGAGCCGGCTGGGTTGTCAGCGGAGTGGTGCGACGTCCTCGACAAATCGTCCGCTTGCACGCTTCGATCCACAGTGTGCTCGGCTGCGAGCCGGGACGCGCACTGGCGCTGCTGAGATCGATCGAGGACGAGGTGAAGGAAGACAGCGTCGACGGGGATTTCCTCCGTCCCGCCGTCACAGCCTGGACAGCCCTGGCCTCGTACCTCGCCGGCGATCATGAACGTGCCGATACAGAGCTCGTCGAATTCGCTCGTCTGGATTCCCCACCGTTCGTGCAGGAACAGAGCTTTCGTCCGGCCGCACTCTTAGCGGAGGCATATCGCAGTCTCGACAAGCTGGATCTGAGCACAACGGAGGAAGCGGTGCACAGAATGCGCGACTATCCCGAGATGGGGGATCTGGGGTACCACGTGCCGATCATCGAAAGACTGCTGTCACAGCTGATGGCACACTCGCGGTCGACGCTGCTGCGGTCAGAGGAGTCGATCGACATGCATGCGCGTGGAGTCGGAGCGACTGGCGGAGCGGCAGAGAGGCTCGTGGCCTCGCGCATCAGTATGCTCATCAGCCTTGGTCAGCTGCATCGGGCTGAAATGCTGTTGGAGAAGCTGCCCGGGCTCTCGGGGGTGAGCCAGGTGCTGTTTGCGCGCAGTGAGCTGGTGGCCGGACGCAATGATGCTGCGATCCGCATCGCTGAGGCGCAATACTACGAGAATCACGTCGACACCCGCGATCGTGCCGAGCTGACTGGGATCAAAGCGGCGGCATTGCTGCGCGTCGGCGATCGGGAGGCTGCGCGCCTGACCTTTCTGGAGCTGTTGGAGCTCTCCGCCCTGGTGGGAACCGTGCTGCCGATCGTGCAACTGCCTTTGGTCGAGCGGCAGGAGCTCATGCGAATGAGTGCCGCGGAGCCGATCTGGCAGAAGATTGCGGAGGCCCTCGTTCCGTTGGCCCACTCAGCGAGGCGCGACTCATTCGACAGCGAAGCCCTCGCCGTCTGCATGGGGCAGCTGGGCAGCCTCGGCGAGGCAGTGGTCGGATTGGTCGACTTCCCCATGCTCGGACGCCGCGAGATGACTCTGCTCGAAAAGCTCGATCAGGGGGCCAGCGTTGCTGAGATCGCCCACGATCTGCTGCTGGTTCAGGGGACGGTGAAGAACAACCTCTCCTCCCTGTACCGCAAGCTCGGGGTCAGCGGACGGGAAGCAGCTGTCACGCGCGCTCGCGTGCTGGGCTATCTGGGCAATGTGGGGACTTAGGCAAGCGTGCCTGAGTACAGAGAAGGGCGGCGTCAGGCAGGCCAGGGAAGAGAACGCGGCTTGGCGGGGTATCCAAAGGAATCGGGCCCCGGGTGGTGCGTTCGGCAGATTCTGCCGAATTCGCCAGCGGTGTGGCAACAGCATGCGTATCGGAGTTGTGAACGAGTTGCTGTCCGCACCCGGTCCCAGACGTTGCGCCCACGGGTACGCGGCAATTCCCGACCGGCAGGTGTGGTTCGCCGCAGTCCGGGTGCGGGCTACCGTAGGCATTCGACCGAACCCTGTCCTCACCACTCGGCGGCACCCTAATCTGAACTGAGACTCCACGCACGCGCCCCCAACTGCATCGGGAGGGGAAGCTGATGGTCATTGGAACTAGCGGACAAGTTGAGGAAGACGGATCATGAAGCTCAAGGACCTGTTGCGGATCATCCGCGCCAATGCCATTCTCGTCACTCTCGCTGCTGTTTTCGGTGGTCTGGCGACGGTAGGCGCGAGCCTGCTTGTTCCATCTACCTATACGGCGCAGTCCGACCTGTTCGTCTCGGTGAGGACGACCGGCGATCCGATGCAGATGCAGTCTGCTTCGACGTTCATCCAGGAGCGCATGCAAACCTATGTGAGGATGGTTGACGATCGCGCAGTTCTCGAACCGGTGATCGAAGATCTGAACTTGACGGTGACTCCTGAGGAACTGGGCGAGCGGGTGACTGCCTCCAGCGAGACGGGAACCGTGCTCATCTCGATCGAGGCGAGTGCGGACAGTGCTGATTCGGCGGCGAAGCTGAGTAACGCCGTGTCGAAGAGCCTGGTCACCGCGATCGAGAGGCTTGAGACCACTGCCGACGGGCAGAGCGGATCGTTGCGTCTCGTGGTTGCCAATCCTGCTGTTCCTCCTCAGTCTGCAGATGGATTGGGCTGGTGGATGAGCGGCATCCTCGGATTGCTGCTCGGTTTCGCCCTCGGCGTGGGGGTGTCGATCCTACTCTCCGTCCTGGACACACGACTGCGGAGCAAGGAGGACATCGAAGAGCTGACTCAGGTTCCCATTCTCGCGGCCATCCCGTCAGACTCCGATCTGCGAGGAGGGCCACTTGATGTGCGGAAGGATCCTTTCAGCATTGCTGGGGAATCCTTTCGCCGCCTCCGGACCAACCTGCAGTTCGCTCGAATCGATGACAGTAACCGGGCCCTTCTCGTAACCTCGGCCCAGGCGGGGGAGGGCAAGACCACGACAAGCATCAACCTGGCGATCGCAATGGCACAGAAAGGACAGAAGGTTGCGCTTGTCGACGTTGACCTGCGCTCACCCGCGGTCGCCGAAAGACTCGGCCTCGAAAATGCCATGGGCCTGACATCGGCTCTCATCGGCGAGGCGGACGTGGCCGACCTTCTGCAGCCGTGGGGGCTGGATGAGCTCTACGTGCTGACTGCAGGTGATCGACCGCCGAACCCGACGGAGATTCTGGACTCCCGTGCGATGGCTCGCGTTCTCGCACGACTGCTAGACGAGTTCGATTCGGTGGTGCTCGATGCTCCACCCACTCTGCCGGTCGCTGACAGTCTCGTGATCGGCAGACAAGTAGGGCGAATCGTCGTCGTCGTGGGGTTGGGTGAGCTGCGCGACAGGGACCTGACCGAGACCTTGAAGTCGCTCGATGTGGTCGGGGTGCCGGTCTCCCTCGTACTCAACAAGGTTTCGCCGAGCACAACGCAGACGGCGGGATACTACACGTCATATGCCGACACAGCTCGCCCGCCCATCATCGACGAGACGATCCATCCTTCTATGGCCGGCCAGGGGCTCTCTGCGGCAGCCGAAGCTGAAACCGCCTCATTGGATACTCAGCCGATACAGACCGTCGTCACCGATACATTCGGCATGGCGGCCGCGAGCGAGTCCAGTCATCAGCAGCATTGCAATGTCGGAGTCGGAGAGACCAGCCGATTCCGGTCGGTTGCGAGTTCAGACGATTTTTCCCGGAGCGAGTTGGCCGGCGCACCTCCGCAGCGCGGAGCGAATGAAACCCGGGAGAAGTCCGGCAAGCACTCACGCAGACAGCTCCTGGCCCGAGAGCGCAAACAACCATGACACGAGGAGAACCCGGCATAGAACTACGCGGAGTACTTGCGCGGTACTGGCCGCTCTCGCTCATCGCCGGACTGTGCGCAGCGGCGATGGCAGCGGGGACCATGTGGATTCTGGGGGCGACCGCGGCGGTAGTGGTCCTCTGCCTGATTCACATCCTGCGCATCTCCGCTGTGGAATTGCTCGTCGTCACCATGCCTGTGAGCTTCTACGCGGGGGCCGGACCACTCGTCGTGAACGTGACCGTCAGCGATTTCCTGCTGGCAGTAGTCGCCGTTCAACTGTTTGCCGACAGGGACATCAGACGCGTCGTCTCCAAATTCTCGGGGCCTCTGTCAACAGCGCTGGCGGTATCGGGGCTGTTCGTGATCACCTGTGGGGGAACCATCTGGGTGAGGTCCTTGCTCGGGCTGGATACCGATTGGGTCGAGTTCGTGAGCAACGCATTCAAACTGGTCATCGTCATGGTGTTCTTCTTCGTATGTGTCGTCGCTTTCGGCCGACTTGATCGAGAAGGGCTGCGGAGAGTGCTCTCCCTATGGGCAATGACTGCGGCGGTGGTCGGAGCCCTCGGGGCGGTTGCCAGCATTCTCTACCCACTGGGAATCGACATCGGTATGTCCTTCGACTTCCGTGCCACCGCGACGTTCGAAGATCCCAATGCGTTTGCGTCTTATCTGCTTCTCTCCATCCCAATCTGCCTCTTGGCCCGGCATCTGAGCGGACGCCATCTGTTCGGGTGGCAGCTGCTGCCGATCCTCGCGGGGGTGTACACCTCCTATTCGCGCGGAGCAATCATCGCGCTGACCGTCATGCTCGTCGGCCTGTTTGTGTTCTCGCTCGGAGACCGAGCGCTGCGGCTCTTGCGCATACTCTCAGCTGTTGTCGCCGTTGCTGCCGTGTGCCTGTTGCTCAGTGGTGCGGTCGATGCCCTGTTCGAGGACAGCAGGGGGACCGGATTCGAGACTGATATCCGGTTCCAGCTCTGGCAAGCGGCATGGGAACTGTGGAAGACATCGCCGATCTTCGGGGTGGGTCTCGGCCAATTCGTCGGCAGTGCCGCAGGATTCATCGATCACGGTGCCGAAGGAGTCATCGCCCACAGCACTTACCTATCAATGCTCTCCGAGACCGGGTTGGTGGGCTTCGTGCTCTTTATGCTGGTCCCCGTCCACGTCGGCGTCGCGCTGGTTCGCGATCGCAGCACCGGATCCCGACTGTTCGGGGGCTCTCTGCTCAGCGTCCTGGTCATGGCCGCTAGTCTCAATCTGCAGAACTCGCGATCTCTGTGGGTGCTTCTGGCACTCGCACTCGCCTGGACCGCGCGGGGTCTATCTGAGCAGGGTCGGGAATATCGAGAGAACGCACGATTCAGACCAACCCGGTCATCGAGGATGCCTGGGAAGCAGAAGCACACTATGTCGGGGGTCCGACGATGAATGGAAGCTGGCACGTCATGAACTCGGCATTCAGAATCCTCATGGTCTGCACCGGCAACATCTGCCGTTCCCCATTTGCCGAGCGGCTCCTGCAACGTGAATTCGACTACCTCGCACCTGGCGAGTTCAGCGTCGGCAGTGCAGGTACACATGCGGTCGACGGCTCGCCGGTGCAGCCCGAAGTGCTTCGATTGGCCGCCCAAAGGGGGATCGACTTGGAAGGGTTCGCCGCACGAAGCCTCGAGCAATCGATGATCCAGGAGGCTGATCTTGTGCTTGTCATGGACCGAGGGCACCGAAGGGACGTCGTGCTGAAAGCACCGAAGGCATTGCGGACGACGTTCACCCTGCGCGAGTTCGCGCGTATCCTGCCTGGAGTGCCACCCGAACGTGGGGCAGCACCGGCCGGACGATGGCATTCCCTCTCGGCGCTTGCCCCCCGCTACCGGAATACCCCGATCGGCTCGGCAGCCGACGACGACGTCGTCGACCCCTTCTCCCGACCGATGCGGATCTATGAGCAGATGGATGCTCAGGTCACCTCCGCGATCGTGAGCATCGTCAACTGGGAAGTCAGCAGTGGGTGAACCTGTGAACCGGTGCTGTGATCTCACCGGTGACGGATTGATCGCTTGCTGTTGAGGCGGAGACGCCCAAAACAGCCAGTCGAGGTCGCCGTGCTGCAGCGCAGACATGTCGCCGAGGCTCCGGATGATGAAGCTCAGGGCCAGGATCACCCTGCAGCGTCGGATGCACCTCGGGAGAATTCCGAGAACTGCACGGTGACTGCGGTGACGGCGGACTCAGGGGGTGAGCAGGCGCTGCCTCCTCGGGTGTTTGGCGATGGTTTCGGTGACGAGGCTGTCAGCCACCGCGTCCGCGAGGCCGATGATCCGGGCCACGCTCTCGATATGCCAGTAGGCCGAGCTCCCGTGATGGTGACCGGCCATCAGCGGCCCGAGGACGAAGATGCCCGGTGCGGCCCGGAACCTTTCGTCGAGAGCGAGTCCGGCCCTCGATGCTGAGGCGCGGACGGTTCCCGAGCCGAGCATCTGCCGCAGCAGAGGGGAGCGAGTGTCCGTCACCCGCTCGAAGCCGGTCCCATTGACGATCACAGCGTAGCCGTGGTCCGGATCGTTCCGAGCGTCGTTGCCCGCGGCATCGTCGCTCGAGTTGAGTGTCGACCCTGGAAGCTGATCCACAGTGGCGAACAGCATGCCATCGCGAACGTCCGCTTCGCGAAAGCGTCCGGGAATGCAGGTGATGGTCCCGTCTGCGATGCCGTCGGTGAGGAAGTCGAGCGAATCGCCACCGGCTCGGCGCAGCAGATCGGAGATGGCGACTCCGTGGTCGGTGGCCATGGAGTACAGCTCGAAATCGTCCATATACCGCAGGGATGAGCTGACCGCTGTGATGAGCGCCGCGATCGTCGAGTTGACGTTTCCCTGGTCCATCGCCGCCGCGAGTTCTGCGCGGACTGCGGCATGCAGGTCTCGGGCGCGCAGGGGAGTTCCTGCCTCGGCGGTCGCGAAGAGTCGGTCGAGGGTCGGGGTCGAAGCCTGCTCGCCCGGCCTGTCATGGTGCCAATAATGAGGTCGCCCCCGTGAAGAGAGGATGTGGAGTCGGGTGCCGGTGTCCTGCCTGAGCCTGTGCGAGGCGAGCAGAAACTCAAGGGCATCGGCATTGCCGCCGATGAGCAGGATTGTCCGCTTCTCGACCGGCAGGGACTCAAGCCGAACCCTGATCTTCCCGACTACGTGCTCGATCTCAGGATTGTGGATATCGGCAACCAGCCCCGTGCCGAGACGTTCGTCGATGCTCGGCTGCCCGGCAGCGCCTGTGTTCGGCCCGGCGTTGACTGCGGCATCGGAAACGGCGAGATGTCGCACAGGGGGTGAGCCGATGGCCAGCAGCAGGGAATGCGCGTGGAGCTCGAATTGAACCCCGTCATCGCTGCTGCGTTCGCGAAGGCGGGCACCACCGTGGCCATCGCTGATCACCTCATTGACATCGGCGTGGACGAAGTCGACCTCGGCGACTCCCCGGGCCTCGTCAACGGCCCGCTCGACCAGCTCCGACAGATACTGGCCGTAGAGCCTGCGTGGAAGATAGAGATCGTCCCACCGGCCGGCCCGCACCTCGTCCTCATGGCGGAGGATCCAGTCCCGATCCATCGCCTCGGCCAGGGGCGAATCGGGGGTTCGGCCGTCTGCCGCCCAGGCGAGCATCTCCTCCCGCCTCTCCTCCAGCCAGCTGATGAAATCGCCGCGCTCTCGGTCGGGGAGGAAACTTTCCATAGCTGAGATCAGCAGAGAGGAACGACCCGATCGGTGACCATAGGGGATGCCGGAATGAAACTGCTGGTCGCGATCGATCACAGTGATGCGGACCGGGTCATCGAATGATGACGTCCGGTCGGTCAGCAGTGAGAGGATCTGCAGCAGCCCATGTGTTCCCGAGGCTCCTGAGCCGAGGATTGCAATGTCCACGTCATGTGTTGAAGGGTCACTCGTCATTGGGAACGCTTTCGTCGAAACGGCACACGATGTTCTCAGGATAGATCGTATGGAGGCCATCTATGGTGACGAATCCATCTCATTTCAGCTTGTTTCGAACCCGAGGCCTCGTTCTCAGGCAGCGTCGGCATCATCTGAGCTGGGGCCGATATCGTGATCCGCTCCTCACGCCGTGACGAGGTCCCGCCGCCGGAACCCGAGCATCCCCACCCCGATGAGCACGACAGCGGCAACGGTCAGGGCCACGACCGCCTCGGCGGACAGGTCTTGGGCCGGATACTGCCCGATGTGGACGAACACGGAGGTGTCGAGCACCGCGTCATCGAGCCGCATCATCTGCCCGAACAGGGCCATGCCGGCCCCGACGATGAAGACGATCCAAACCAGGCCCTGCAGCCTCGGCGCAAATCCGTAGAGTGCGAGGGCGAGCCCGAGGAGAACCCACACGGATGCGGTCTGTGCGACATGACCGACGACCGCCGGCCACATTAGGGACCAGTCACCGGTCGAAGCGGCAGCACCCAGGCCCTCGCCCACGCCTGCCAGGGCCATCAGCCAAAGTGATCCGAGCAGGGTCACGAGTGTCCACGACAGCACCCACCGGCCGCGACCCACCGCTGTGGCGAGGACGGGTTCCGTGCGGAACCCTGCCTCCTCAGCCCGCAGGCCAGAGGTGGCGATGATCGCGTAGGCGGCGACGATCATGGCGAAGTAGAGGGCCATGTAGCCGATGTAGCCGTCGACGATTCCGCGTGAACCGCCCATGAGATCGAGGATCTCCTTCGGCATCCCTGCCGCCCCATCTTCCATGGCTCCGGTGAATGATCCGAACACCACTGCCATGGTGAAGACTCCGACCGACCACCAGGTCAGGCTCGAACGCTGCAGACGCAGCGCCAGTCCCGTGCTCGTGGACAGACCGGATGAGGCGTGAGCCCGGCCGAGGCGGTCGGCGAAGATCCCGGCCGACAGGTCACGGCGAGACTGGAGGAACAGGCTCACAGGGATGAGGACGGCGACGGTCATCACCGACAGCAGCAGCGGAGTCCATCGGTCGAGAGTGTACGGAGCCGTCTGCTGGGACCACCCCAGAGGGGAGAGCCAGGACAGCCAGTCCAGGTCGCCTCCGGAGACGGCAGACATGTCGCCGAGTCCGCGGACGACGAACGCCGCCGCCAGCACCGCGCCGGCGATGCCCGATGCTGCGCGGGCGAACGAGGTCAGCTGCGCGGTGACACCGGTGATCGCCGCGAACACGCAGCCGGCCGCGGCGATGCTCGCGCCGAAGAGAAGAGCAGAGAAGAAGGGCTCTGGCTTCGCTTCGGAGAAGAAGAACGCCAGGGACATGAGGAACCCGGCCACGAGGTTCATCACCAGCGTGAGAGTGAGCGCGGCGAGAAGCTGAGTGTGGCGGCCGGTCACGTTCGCCCGAATCAGCTCCGCGCGGCCGGTCTGCTCCTCGGCCCGAGTGTGCCGGGTCATCGTTGTGATCGACATCATCGCGATGCCGAGCATGAGGAAGACCCCGTACATGCCCACGACGAAGCGAGCGATTGTGATCTCGTCCATTCCGTAGCCCGGACCGGTGATCAGGCCCATCACCGGATTCTTCGCGAAGACCACCATCGAGGCCAGGGTGTCGTCGTCCATGACAACGGCGATCGCATTCGCGAAGTAGGCGGTGAGCGCGGCAAGGCTGAGGATCCAGATGGGCGCTCGCCACCGGTCTCGTCTGCCCATGAGCCGCAGCAGGGTCCACAGTCCTGTGATTTCGGAGCCGGCGCTGTCCTCGACATGCCGGCCGCGGTGGGTGCGGTTCAGCCGTGCCTTGTGGTGGTTCGGGGTGTCGTCGGCGCTGGTCAGCAGAGTCATGGTTTCTCCCTGGTGAGGATCCCCTTGCGGGGCCTGGTGCGGGTGCTCGCGGAGTCGGCGCTCGCGGAGTCGTTGCCCTCGGCGGGGCCTGCATCGTTGCCCGCGGATGGGGCTCCCTCGGCAGAGTCGTCGGCAGTGTCGCCGTAGTGGCGCAGCAGCAGCTGTTCGAGTGTCGGGGGAGTCGCCGTCAGCGATTGGATGTCGTGCTCGCCGAGGGCTCGCATGATGGCGGGGAGTTCGGCGGTGTCGGCGCTGAAGTGCAGCCGTGTCCCCTCGCGAACCAGGTCGTGGATGCCGGGCATGGTCGTCAACTGAGGAATGTCGGTCTCCACCTGCACCGCGACTGTCGTCCGGGACAGGTGGCGCAGGTCCGACAGGGCACCGGATTCGACGATTCGTCCTGATCTGATGA
>JAKDSA010000124.1 GCA_030457025.1 Brevibacterium sp.
CTGTCCAGCCTTCTGTGCACCGGTGACCGCGGAAGTGCCCAGGTCTCCCTTCGGCAGCTCTTCCTGCGATGCCAGCGCTTGGGACCAGGCCTCGGTCGAAGCGACAGCCGCCCAGTTCGAATGGAGAACGGCCATCACAGTCGTGTGCACGGTCTTCGCATCGGCGAAGCCGGCATCGTTGGCGATGTTGATGGCCCCGGTCGCATCCGAGAGCACCTCCGTGGTGAAGCCGAGAACTTCGGCCTCGGCTGCCGAGGCGAGGATGCAGTTATTGGTCATGTAGCCCACGAGGGTGACGGTGTCGACGTCCTTGTCGCGCAGCCATGCTTCCAGGTCAGTGTCCGCGTAGACGGAGCCGTATTCCTTGACCACTGACTTCCACGACTCGGCCTGGCGCTGTGCGACCTCGGGGCGGAGGGCGAAGCCGGGCTCGTTCGGGTTGAAGACCGGGGCGTCGGTGCCCATCGTGTGCTGGATGACGGCGACCGGGATGTCGGCGGCAACCGCAGCGTCGATGGCCGCAGTGATCTTCGGCAGCGACTGCTCATGGCTCGGGTACTGGATCTCCAGCGGGCCGTCGAAGTACTGCTGCTGCACATCGACGATGACAAGGGCACGGCGAGCGGTAGACATATCGAATCTCCAAGGTGTCGTAAGTGAGGGTGTGGCGCGTATCTGCGGCACACCTCAAGTGTGCGGGAGTCGATCGAGGGCTACCAGCAGCACGAATGCTCATCTACGATGGAATTACGCCAATCTGAATCCAGATCATCAGTAATCCGGAGGAGCCCGCTGTGCGCATCGCCATCTACGCCTTCACCGGCATCACCATGTTCCACCTGTCCGTGCCGCAGATGGTCTTCGACGAGGTCACCCGCCAAGGCCTTGCTGAGTGGGAGACCATCCTGTTCTCCGACGATACCGACCCGATCACGACGGCGGAGGGGTATCAGATCACCGGAGTGAGCGGACCGGCAGCCGCAGCCGACGCCGAGGTGGTCGTCGTCCCGTCCTGGTACGACGATGGCCGCCCGGCCGGGCAGCCCCTGCAGCAGCTGCTCGTTGAGAGCCATGAGCGAGGTGCGAGCATCGCAGGCCTCTGTCTGGGCACGTTCCCCATCGCAGATTCAGGACTGCTCGCCGGCCGCAAGGCAGTCACGCACTGGCAGGGCTTCGACCAGCTCACCCAGCGACACCCGGATCTGGAGATCGATGACTCCGTCCTCTACCTCGATCACGGCGATGTCATCACCTCGGCAGGGACCGCCTCGGCGCTGGATGCCTGCCTGCACATGGTGCGCACGCGACTGGGGGCCGCGTCCGCCAACCAGGTGGCGCGCAGCCTCGTCATCGCGCCCCACCGCGACGGCGGCCAGGCACAGTACATTCAACGGCCGCTTCCGGAGAGTGCCGGCGACGATCCGATCTCGGCGGTGCTCGATTGGGCCGTGAACCACCTCGACGAATCGCTGTCGGTCGAACGGCTGGCCGCGGTCGCGCATATGAGTGTGCGGACCTTCATCCGCACCTTTCGCTCCTCGACGGGCGCCACACCTGCATCATGGGTGCGAATGCGCCGCCTGGACGAAGCCAGGCGAGCCTTGGAGACGACGAACCGGTCAATCGATCAGATCGCTGCCGACTGCGGCTTCGGCAGTGTGGTCACCCTGCGGCAGAACTTCGCCGCGGCCTTCAGGATCACGCCGTCGGAGTATCGACGCCGCTTTGAGGCGCGCGAATCTCCCCGTCAGTCGAAGGAATCCGCGGCAACTGTACGCTGAGAGAAAGTATCGCACTGCTTCGGAGCCGAGGCGCGATCAATCTCACGCTGCTCGTCGGAAGTGCATGGCGACTGCTCCGTTGCTGAGCGGCTCCACCGACATCAGCTCAAGATGCCGTGTGCTGGCCAAGCCGCCTTGGTAGAGAGTGGGGCCATGGCCGGCAATCATCGGATGGACGAGGAACGTGTACTCGTCGATCAGCCCCAGGCGGTCCAAATCAGTCGCAAGCTTGCCGCTGCCGACCAGCACCCCGCTGGGAGTTCGCTCCTTGAGTGTCCGCACTGACATGGGCAGGTCACCGACAAGGTGGTGGCTGTTGGTCCAGGGAAAGTCGCTGCGTGTCGACGACACGACATGCTTCGGTTTCGCCTCCAGCTTGAGCGCCCACTCGCGCAGCGCCGATGGGGCAGCGACCTCGCCGCGAGCGACCGCGGGCCAGTAGGCCTCCATCATCTCGTAGGTGGTGCGGCCCCAGAGCATTGCGCCACTCTCATCCATCAGGCGAGTGAACCACGCGTGCGTTTCGTCATCGGCGATACCCTCCCGGTGGTCGACGCAGCCGTCGAGGGTGATGTTGATGCTGAACGTCAGAAGCCCCATCGACAGTTCCTCCCAAGTCACACGCACCTGCCGCAATCACAGTGGGCTCGTGGGCAGTGGTGATGCGTGTAGGTCAATCATGATGCATGAGAAGCTTTCGCACCATAGACGGCAGCAGTGGAGGTGCCTCCGTGAACGCCTCGTGTCCTGTCGAGCAAGGGCAGGGCGGTCTCAACGGCCCGTCTCGCCTCCGACCTCGTCCTCGATCCGGACCGGCGCTCAGAACCCGTAGGCTGCGTCCTTGGCCTCCCGGATCGAGGCGTAGGTCTGCGTGAGGACGAGAGTGTCCTCGACCAGCCTGTCGAGACGCGCAATGACATCGTCGTTGACGATCTGATTGCGCAGCAGGTCCTTCTCCTCGACGAACACATACGGCTGGACGACCTGGGCCTTCATGTAGCTCAGAATCGGCTGCAGCTGCTGTTGGGGAATGAGGTAGTGCTTGGCCGAACCTGCGGTCGCCACCATGGCGATGACCTTGTCGCGGAAGGCGCCTGTCGGCAGCAGGTCGAAGATGTTCTTCAGCGTTGCCGGAATCGAGGCCTGGAAGATCGGGGTGCCGATGATGATCGCATCCGCGTCCATGAGAGCCCTGGTCACGCGGCCGGTGTCACCGGTGTACTCGGTGAAGTTGCGGCCATCGGCGAAGACCATGTCGACCTCGGCGAGGTCGATGAGCGTGGCCTCGATGTCCGGGTTCTGGGCCATCACTGTCTGGGTGACGTGCTCCATGACGGTCCGTGTCTTCGTGCCGACGTTCGAGCCGGAGATGACGACGAGCTTCATCGGGAGACCTCCTCGGCGGACTGGCTTGAGGCGCTGGACTGGTGCGAGTTCTCGCTTGACGCGGTGTACTTCTTCACGGCGGGGATGACCTCCGAGCCGAGGGTCTCGATCTGCTTCATCACCTTGTCGTAGGGCATTCCGCCGAAGTCGATCTGACCGATGTAGCGCTGATGGCCGAAGACCTCGTGCTGATGGAGGATCTTCTCGACGATCTGCTGCGGGCTGCCGAGGTTGACGATGCTGTGGGGATCCACGGCCTGGGCGAAGAGCTGCTTGGGCATCCCCTGGCCATTCGTGCGCTTCATCCCTTCGTTGATGTGAGGGTAGAGGCCGCGCAGCGCCTCCTGTGAGGTTTCGGCAACGTGGAGGAAGCCTGCGGTCGCAATCGGCAGAGTGGCCGGATCGAATCCCCGGCGACGCGCGGCCTCCCGGTAGGCATCCACCGTGGGCCGAAACGACGAGGTGGTCCCGCCCAGGTGCGCCATGACCATGGGCACTCCGGCCAGGCCGGCCTTGATCGCACTCGTCGGGGCACCGCCCACGGCCCGCCAGATCGGCAGCGGGTCCTGTGCCGGGCGGGGGAGCACCTCGGCGTTGTTCAAGGGTGCACGGAATTGCCCGCTCCAGGTGACCGACTCCTCCCGGTTGATCCGGTTGAGCAGCTCGAACTTCTCCTCGAAGAGTTCCTCGTAGTCGCGCAGGTCATAGCCGAGGAGTTCGAACAGTCCGATCCGTGAGGCCCGGCCGGCGACGAGTTCGGCACGGCCTGCGGAGATGTGATCGATCGTGGAGAAGTTCTCGAACACGCGGACCGGGTCCGAGGTGCTCAGGATCGTCGAGGTGCTGCCGATGCGGATCGTGCTCGTCGCCTGGGCGATCGCACCGAGGATGACCGCATGGGCCTGTGAGGCGAAATACTCCTGATGGCTCTCACCGACGCTGACGAAGTCGAAGCCGGCGTCCTCGGCCGCCTGGGCGTAGCCGATGAATTCGCGGATGCGCTCGCCCGCGCCCACCCGAGACCCGTCGGCGGGATTCGGCAGATGGTCGCCGAGGCTGTACATCCCGAACTGCAGTCCCTGACCGGACGCGAATCCGAGGTGCTCCATCATGTTCGTCGGCTCGGTCTGGTGGTTGCCAGATTCGTTCAATTTCTCTCCTCAGTGACGGGCTGCCGACCAGGTGGGGGCGGCACCGAAAAGTATCGTTTGCCATGTCAACTGATGAGGGTGGGGGAAAATTCCCTAAGCCTGCTCTTCGTCTTCGCGCCGCGTCATGCTGTGTTCGTAGAGCTTCTTCATCAGTGCATGCAGCTGCGTCTTCTCCTCCTCGTCGAGGGCCTCGTCGAACAGGGCGGATTGGAACTCCACCTGCGCCGGATAGGCCTGTGCGAGCCGCAGCCTGCCGGCGGCTGTCAGGGAGATGAACTTCGTCTTCCAGTCCTGCTCGCGTGAGATCAGGCCATCGCGCTCGAGCCGGGAGACCATACGGGACACACCTCCGCCGCTGACCGTCAGCCCCTTTGCGAGACCCGATTGGGTGACCGGTTCATCGGCGCGAATGTGGCTGAGCATCTCGAACTGGGCAATGGTGAGGTCGAAGCGACGCAGATGGGTGTTGGACATCTGGTTGCTGTTCTGGACGAAGCGCACCATGCGCAGCCAGATCAGCGTACTCAGCGACAGATCCTTCATCGCATCTCCTCTGCCCTCGGACCGGACGTTTTGCCGGTGCTGCCACAACGTCAATCTACATCGTGGCCGAGCGGCTGAGTTGTTCACCCCGTAGACTCGACATCATCCAACCACCAGAGCCGGGCGGTCAGGAGCCTCATGCACAGCAGAAGAAGCGCGGAACCCAGTGAGACCGCGGAGACCTCATCCGACGGTGAACACGTTGATGCCATCGTCGTCGGCAGTGGCTTCGGGGGCGCAGTGGCGGCCGCCCGGTTGGCTCAGGCGGGCTTTTCCGTCACTGTCCTCGAGCGCGGCAGGCGATGGCGCCCCGGGCAGTTCCCGCGATCCACTGATCTTGAGGAAGGCTGGCTGTGGCAAGTCGGGCAGGGGCTGTACGATCTCCGCTGGCTGAAGTCGATGCTCTCACTGCAGGCCGCCGGGTGGGGCGGCGGTTCCCTCGTCTATGCGAATGTCTTCGCGAGGCCCGCCGCTGAGACACAAGATGATCGCTGGCCGTTGCCCCTGCGTCGTCAGGCTCTCGACCCATATTACGATCTGGCCGGCACCATGCTCGGAGTCAGTCCTGTTCAACCCGATCTGCTGACCGGTGTGGTGCCGACTCGCACGACCTTCGTCGAAGACATCGTCGAGCAGACGCAGATCAGACCGGCGATGATTCGCCCGAACCTTGCGGTCCGCTTCGGTGCATCGGAGGCCTGGTCGCGCAACCTCCATGGCGTGCCTCAGAGAGGATGCGCCTTTCTCGGAGAATGTGTCCTGGGCTGCAACAGGTCAGCGAAGAACTCCCTCGACCTCAACTACCTCGCCGTCGCAGAACAGCACGGGGCAGCTGCGGTCACCGGTGCCGAAGTCACACGCATCGCACCGGACGAGTCCGGGTGGTCCGTGTGGTCGAAGGAGGGCGGGGGGGGCGATGAGCATCTGGTTCGTCGCACCGCCACGAGACTGATCCTCGCCACCGGTTCCGTTGCGACGACCGAACTCCTGCTGCGTTCCCGCGACGTCGACCACACGCTGCCCAACCTTTCTCCCACTCTGGGGCGTGGCTTCTCCGGCAACGGGGACCAGCTCGCACTCGCAAATTTTCGCCGAGGCGACGGTGACCTCACGACCGGCCCGACGATCACCACGACGACCGTCCTCGACGTCTGGGAGCGGTCGAAGTCGGTATGGTTCCAGGTGCAGGACGGGGCCGTCCCAGCAGTCATCTCCGACATGCTTGATCAGCTGCTGCCTCTGCCGCGACTGCGCTCCTGGTGGACCAAGCTGCGCCGAAACGATCCCGCGCGAACCATTGCGCTGCTGTCCATGGGACACGATTCAGGAACTGGCCGCTTGGAGCTCGACCACCACGGAGAGGCACGACTGCGCTGGGCGAACCGGTGGCAGTCGCGCCTCTATCGCGCCGAGGAACGCGTGGGTCCCCTCATCGCCCGAGTCACCGGATCGCGCGTGCGCTCCGTGATCCCCTGGTCGATCTTCAAGAAGCCGGTGACGGTGCATCCGCTGGGTGGAGTCCCGACCGGCCGCGACAGCGATACCGGCGTCGTGGGACCGGACCTGCAGGTGCACGGATACCCGGGGCTCTATGTGATGGACGGGGCTGTGCTCCCGGCATCCACGGGTGCAAATCCCTCGGCGACCATCCTCGCCGGCGCGGAACACGCGATCGAAGGACTCATCCGCACGCTCACCGGAGACAGCTCGTGGCGAGCCCCGGAGTGGGACCGCGTCCAGCCTGTTCCGGCGCCCGAGGACGAGGCCTACGAATGGATAGCCCGCCGTCGACGCGATACCGCCGGTGACGGGATCGTCTTCGACGAGCATATGCACGAACGCGCCCCTGACGGCGCACCAGGGGGAGAGCTGCAGGTACGGCTCGAGGCCTCCAGCCTGGATCGCTTCCGTGCCGACCCTGAGCACCGACTCTCAGTCGATGGCACGATCACTCTCGCTGGGCTCCCCGGAACTCACCATGTGACAGGTGAGCTGCACATGTTTCCACGCCATGGGCGCCACCTCATGGGATACGACCTTCGGTTCACGGACCAGGACGGGCAGGCGTGGATCGGGGAGGGCCTCAAGTCCCAACGAGGAAGCGGCCCCCTCGCCCGGTATCGAAGTCTCACGAGCGCGCAGCTCATCCTCCACAGCGAGAGCGACCCGAGCAGATCGATCAGGACTCGTCTTGTGCTGCACCCGCACAATGTGCTCGGGAACGGTCTCTCCCTCCGCGGTCAGGGGTTCACGTTCCCTCGGAGGGTGAAAGCACTGGTGAACTTCTCAGCCTTCTTCATGACCGGAGTGTTCGGGTTCCACAGACGCGGAGACGGAGACTGAACTCGGCGGCTGGAGCAAAACGGGGAAGCGCCTTGGAGCCGACGGCCATGTGGCAT
>JAKDSA010000042.1 GCA_030457025.1 Brevibacterium sp.
TACTGCAACTTGGTGGTTGTGGGAGAGTAGGTGACCGCCGCAATATTCTTAGAGTGGTGGTGTGGAGTTCGACCCTTTCAGGGTTGTTCTTCACGCCACCACTTTTTTTGCATTCATAGGTATCGTGCGTGCTGGTGCCGGCATCGATGTCGGCGTCACACCGAGCCTTCGTCCATGAATGTTTCTGAGTCAGTGCTTCGCGTTACCCTGGAAACCTAACAGTCGAACAAAGCCCGAGCTGTTGTTCGATGAGCAGAAGACCGAGGAGCACAGTGGAAGCGAACAGACGCACGATCATCAAGTCAGCGAGCGTGGTGGGCAGCGTCGCAGTAGTTGGGTCCTCGGCGGCGCTCACCTCGGCGTGCTCTTCGGCGGAATCGGAGGATTCACAGGCAGGATCCGGCGGGGATGCCAGCGTTCCGACGAGCGAGGTTCCTGTCGGATCCGGAGCCGTCGTCGACGAAACCTACGTCGTGACCCAGCCGAAGCAGGGCGAGTTCCACGCCTTCTCTTCCGTCTGCACGCACCAGGGCTGCCAGGTTCGCACGGTCACCGAAAAGGAGATTGTGTGCCCGTGTCATTCCTCGATGTTCTCGACGACCACAGGTGAGGTGATCGGTGGTCCGGCTACCGAGCCCCTCCCTGAATATTCGGTGTCTGAAACGGGCGGGAAGTTGACAGTCTCCGGCGGCTCCTGAACTGGGGACCTCAACCCCTGTCGACGAAGTCGTCGGTGGATTCAGGTTTCTCCGTGGAGCGCGTGTTCACCCGAGCAAGAGCCCGGGAATCACTAGAGCACCGGAGACGGCAAACGTCAGGACGCTCGAGACACTGAGGTTGGTCATCTCCGACCGACGGGTCTTCGCGGTCTCTGCCCGCCAGGGAAGGTTCGGCAAGGCCGCTGCTGCCAGATACACCGCGATGACATAGCCGCCGACGCAGAGCACCCAGACGTAGATGAACCAAGAGCTCCAACCGCCGAAGTCGGCGATGAGCCGGACAAGCAGCATCATGGCGAAAGCAACGAGAAGGTTGCTCAGCAGGGCACACCGGGTTGTCGATCGTGATGCCCGGATGGCCGCGAAGGATCCCCACGCGACGACCATTGCGCTGGCGATCTGAGAGAAGAGTTCGGGACTCATGAGGGGTCTCCTGTAGACGAAACCAGATCGGCAGCATCGTCGACCGAGTTCGCGGAGTCGGCGAGGACGATGATCCCCTGCTGGGACTCCGGATCGAATCCGAGGTAGGACCGGTACCCGCCGGTGCCGCCGTTGTGCCAGGTGAGATTCGGGCTGCGATTCGTCGTTGTGAACCAGGCCCAGCCGATGCGGTCCGACTCGTCGAAGTCGGCGCGCGGTTCGGAGGCCTCGGCACCGGGAGCCGACCAAGCCATCGTCGCCCGCAGCCAGATGCTCAGATCATGGGCCGTCGATCGGATGGCACCGGCCGGTGCGGCCCCGCCCAAGGTCCAGGGCGCGGCCGGCAGCCCCGATGCCGTGTAGCCATGGACGAGGCCCTCGGCGGATTCGGGAACATATGTGCTGGTCATCCCCAGCGGCTCAGTGATGCGGTCCCGGACGAGATCGCCGTAGCGGGTGCCCGTGACCGCGGCGATAGCCTGCCCGAGGACTGCGAACCCGAAGTTCGAGTACTCCGGCTCTTTCTCTTCCACGTCGACACCATCGAGTGAACCCACGAGCTCGCCCCCGCTCGCCCGATACGGGTCGGTGTGGATGTACCTCGAGACGAAGGTCGCGAGGCCGTGATCGAAGCTGGGAGCCGGTTCCTGCGCAGGCAATCCTGAACGCTGCATCGCGATCGAGGCCAGCGTCACCTCGGCGACGTCACCGTCGAGATCGGGCCACACATCGCCGAGGCGGGTGTCCTCGTCGATCTCCCCACGTGTGATCGCGTCGGCGAAGAGCGCGGCCGTGAAGGTTTTCGTGATCGACCCGATCTCGAACTCGACATCCTCGTCCGCGCCGACCCCGCCCCAGGTGACCTCATCACCGTCGATCTTCGCCGCGGCAACATGGTGCCAGTGCTTGCTGCCGAGGGTGTCCTCGAGCTCCTCGACGAATCCGTCGCTGCCCGTGGTCTCGCCCTGGAACCCGCGCGGGAACGGGGTGATGAGCAGGAGCAGAGTCGCGATGACCACGGCAGTGATGATCGCAGCGACCCCTCGCCGAGGTGAGGCTGTCGTCGATTGCGAATGAGGCCGTGGAGCGTTCGCATCGATGGTGTCGGTGGACGCGTCGTCGGAGTCCATGAATCCGTCCTGTTCGAGTGTCAGCGGGGTCGCGTCTAGTGGGTGCCGATGAGAATGAGCGTGAGTAAGGGGATGATCTTCTGGCCGGGGACCCGCCACTGGCCGCGCCGCGAGTTCTCGAGCCAGCCGGCTCCGGCGAGAGCGTGGATGTGGTGATAGATCTGACCGGTCGTGCCGAACCGGTCGTCGTCGCCGAGCTGCGCCACAGTGGAGGTGCCCTCGTAGATCGCCTGAAGGAGCTCGAGTCGGACAGGATGTCCCAGCGCGGCCAGGGCCGGAGCCGCCTCGGCGAAGCTGAGGTCCTCGAGTGCTGCCGAGTGCAGACCCATCTGCCAGGACACCGGGGACTCGGCGCCCGGGGGAGTGGTGTGACCGGTGTAGACGACCCCACCTGCGTCACCCGCATGGTCGATGAGACCGTTGAGCGCCCAGAAGGTGTCGTCATCGGCCGGGCGGGCAGAGTGCGCAGAGCCTGGGTTGGCCTCGGCCGGATCCAGAGGCACGGCCGAGGCGCTCTCCACGGCGGCGACCTTGCGCTCGAGCTCCGCGAGGCGGGACTCGAGCGCGCTCGTGGATTCACTCTGTGACGGGGTGCTCATACCTTGAGATTACATAAAGTACGTAACTACGTAAAGACATGAATGAGTTGTGTCCAGCCCAACACCGGACAGACTGGGGTGAGAGACCTAAACTGGTGTCGTGATGAGTACCGACGAACCGCGCACCGAGCCCACGCAACCACGACCCGAGGCGCCGCCCCAAGTCATCGCCGAGGCGAAGGCACTCGGCTCTCCCATGATCGTCCGCGGAATCCTCGGCGTCGCCTTCGGGTTCGCGACGGTCTTCTGGCCCCGCGATGCGGCGAGCCCCAAGCACCTGTCCATGGGCGTTGACATCGTCGACATCCTCTCCATCAGCTATCTTGTGCTCTTCGCGCTCACCCTCGTCTATCAGGGTCTGCGTTCGCCGCTGAACGTGCGCACCGCGGTCTTCGGTCAGGCGGTCATCACGATCCCCGCGATCGTGTTCCTGTTCCTTGCCGAGCAGCCGGTGGAACTGCGTGCAGCCTTGAGCATCTGGGCACTGCTGCACGGACTCATCGAGCTGTGGAACTACCGTCAGCTCAAGTCCCACCCGATGGCATCGGACTTCCTCATTGCGGCGGCCTGCCACGTGCTGCTGGGTGTGATCCTCATGTTCGGCGACGGCTTCGGCGCGCTGTGGATCCTCGGCTTCACCGGTGTCGCCACGCTCATCGCCGGAGTCATCTTCATCATCGGCGGCTACTCGCGCATCAGCAGGGCCAAGCAGGTCGTCGCCGCCAAGGACTCGTCCCCCGCCGAGGCGGGCACCGCGGAGACCTCGGACGCCGAGGATGACGAACCCGACACTCCCGACCACCACCAGAGGTGAAATGAGCACCGTCGAGCACGACTACGAGAATCTTTCCCCACTGACTCCGATCGCCGCCTCCGTCAGCTCTTCGGGGCTCCTGGGCGACTTGGCCGAGGCCAGTCGCGAACTCTCCCCGGAGCTCTTCCGTCGGCTCTTCGAAGTCTCTCGCTCACCATCACTGCTCATCGCCACCGACTATGACGGCACCATTGCACCGATCGTCGACCTCCCGGGCCAAGCCTTCCCACTGGATTCCTCGGTCGACTCGCTGCGCGCGCTCGCCCTGCTTCCGTCCACCTCGGCGGGGGTGATCTCCGGTCGCAGCCTCCGCGATCTCGCGGCGATGTCACGGCTGCCGCGGGAGGTCCACCTCTTCGGCTCCCACGGCGGCGAGACCGACACGGTCGCCATCGACACCCTCGACGTGGAGCAGCGCATGGCCCTCGACGGTCTCCGCCAGGATGCCTTTCGCACGCTGCCGACCGAGATCATCGAACACAAGACCACCGGCGCCGCCGTTCACCTGCGGGGACTCGACGAGGCACAGCGCCACCGGGTCGAAGCCGCTGTTGAAGAACTCATCGACGCCCACGCGATCTTCCCCACCCGGGGAAAGCAGGTCATCGACCTCTCCGTCGTCCCCTCCTCGAAGGCAGAAGCCCTGACGCGCCTGCGGCAGCAGACCGGGGCAGAGGTGGTCGTGTTCATCGGCGACGACACCGCGGACGAATTCGCCCTCGAGACCCTGGGCGAGCAGGATCTGGGGCTCAAGGTCGGCCGCGAACCTGCCGAAACGCACGCGGACTACCGCATCAGCACACCGGCCGAGGTCTCCGTCGTCCTCGCCGCGATCTACGAGCTGCGCAAATCCTGGCTGTTCGGCAGACGCGCGACCCCGATCCACCGGCACAGCCTGTTGGGCAACGGCCAGTCGACGGCACTGGTCGACCCCTTCGGCAGCATCTGCTGGATGCCGCACCCGCTGCCGCACTCCTCGTCGATGTTCTCCGAGATCCTCGGCGCCGAGGCCGCCGGGTTCTTCGCTGTCGACACCGAATCCGGCACTGCCCCGCTGACACAGCGCTACATCACTCACTCGACGCTGCTGGAGACCCGGTGGCCGGGCCTCAACTGCCTCGACTACCTTGCCCCGGTCGACGCGAACAGCGACGACACCATCGTCGTGCGCGTGCTCACCGGCGACACCGCGGCCCGGATCCGCTTCGCCCCGCGCCTCGACTACGCGACCGTGCCGACGCGGATGGTCCGCACCCACGACGGCGTGCAGGTCCTCGGGACCTCGGAGCCCATCTCCCTGATCGCGCCCGGCCTCGACTTCGAGATCAGTGAAGTCGGACAGTCCCATACCGCCGAGGCGGTCGTCGTGCCCGCACAGCAGCCGGGAGGAGTCGTCGTGCTCGTCCTGGCGTGTGGCACCGGCACCGGCGACGCGCGCTACATGGCCACCGGCGGCGAGCACCATGTGCGCGAGCGCGCCCTGAACTTCTGGACCAACTGGGTCGACACCCTCGACATCCCCAGCCACCACCGTGAAGAGGTCATCCGTTCAGCGGTGACCTTGCGTGCCCTCTGCCACGAACCGACCGGAGGGGTGCTCGCAGCACCGACGACCTCCCTGCCCGAAGGCATCGGGGGTGTGCGCAACTGGGACTACCGCTACACGTGGCTGCGCGACGGGTCGATGACCGTGCGCGCCCTGCTCTCGCTCGGATCCTCCGGTGAAGCCGAAGGATTCCTGTCGTGGCTGACGGGGATCCTCGCCCGCACCGTGTCACCGGAACAGCTCCACCCTCTGTACGCCGTCGACGGCTCCGCACTGACCACCGAGGCGGTGCTGGCGCATCTGCCCGGATATGCGGGGTCCCGTCCGGTACGGGTGGGAAACGCGGCCGAACACCAGGTCCAGCTCGACGTTTTCGGGCCGGTCACCGAGCTCCTCGACGAACTCAGTGAGCACCTCGGCGAACTGCCGGACGCGTATTGGTGGCTGACCTGCCAGATGGTCGAAGCCGTGAGCAAACGGTGGTTCGAAGCCGATCATGGCATCTGGGAGGCCAGGCGGGCCCCGAAGCACAACGTCTACACGCGGGTGATGTGCTGGGTGACGGTTGACCGGGCGCTGCGGATCGCCGAGCGCTTCGGTCGTGAACTCCCCGGTGCTTGGCGGCAGCTGCGCGAGGAGATTGCCCACGATGTGCTCGAGAACGGGTACAACGAAGATGTCGGTGCCTTCACCGTTGCCTACGGTGAGACCGACCTCGACTCGGCGTGCCTGTTCGTCGGGCTGTCTGGCCTGCTGCCGGCAGCTGACCCGCGCTTCGTCTCGACCGTGGATGCGATCGAGCGCGAGCTGCGGGTCGGGCCGACGGTCTTCCGCTACCGTTACGACGATGGCCTGCCCGGTCTTGAAGGCGGCTTCCACATCTGCACGACGTGGCTCATCGAAGCCTTCATCAAGGTCGGCCGCATCGATGATGCCTGGGACCTGTTCCGGCAGATGAGCAATCTGCTCGGCCCCACCGGCCTGCTGGCCGAGGAATACGATCCCGTGGCGGAGATGCACCTGGGCAACCACCCGCAGGCCTATTCGCACCTGGGCTACATCCGCGTCGCACAGCTGCTCGACGCCTACCGCCCGTCCTGAGCCCCTGCAGGGCCCCTCCCGGGTCCCTGCCGGGTCCCTGCCGGGTCCGGCAGAGCCTCGACAAACGGGGTAAGTGTCGAGGAACGCCGGTACACGCCCGTGCGTCGACACTCACCCCGTGTCTCGGCAGAAGCCCACGTGGCTCTCAGGTCACTCGACGAGGAGGGTGACCACCTCGGCGATGCAGGCGGGACGCTCTTCGCCCTCGATCTCGATGACGTGCTTGAGGATGACCTGGGTGCCCTTGTCTCCGGGGATGACCTCATTGACACTGACTGTGCCGCGCAGGCGAGAGCCCACCAGTACCGGCTGGGCGAAGCGGACCTTGTTCAGCCCGTAGTTGACGCGGATGGACACGCCTTCGATGGTGAAGATCTCGCTTGAGAACTTCGGGATCAGAGACAGAGTGAAGAAGCCGTGGACGATCGTCGAGCCGTAGGGGCCGTCTGCGGCGCGCTGCTCGTCGACGTGGATCCACTGGTGATCGTCGGTGACATCGGCGAAGGTGTTGATCGCCTCCTGGTCGATCGTCGTCCACTCGGACGAGCCCAACTCGGTGCCGACGAGCGAGGTGATCTCATCGATTCCATTGAGTGTGCGCATTCTGGTTCTCCTTTGATCCGTGATTGTCGTACGTGGCGAGTCAAGCGTGTTCTTAGCGGACATTCGATTGAGTCAATGCCGGTACTTGGCACCTTACTTGTTCGCATCGGACTTGGCGTCGGTGTGTCCGGGATTCGGCTAGGTTGGATGCATGGCCACTATGTCACGATCCCTGGACGAACCACTGACTCAGCCGCTCTCACCCAGGTGGCTCGACCGACCGGCAGGCTACCGGGACTTCGAATCGGCCTTCTTCGTCGGTCATGGTCGCGCCACCTTCGACCGCTGCGCGGAAGAACTCCTGCACTGGCAGGTGAAGATCCGCAGCGGATTCGACATCGGAGTGCAGGCCCAGCGCGATGAAGCGGATCCACCGGGCACCGGCCAGCGGGCTAGCGAAGGCGCTGGTTCGGAGCCTGGCGCCAAGCCTGTTGCGGAGCCTGGCACAGGCGCTGGTTCGGGGGCCGACGCAGGGACTGGCGCGAACACTGGCTCAGGGACTGGATCGAACACTGGCTCAGGCGCTCCGCGGGTTCGGGCCGGACAGGAGCCGACGATCTTCGTGCGGCTCGGGCCGTTTCGTCTGCCCGAGCCGGCCCGCGTGATCGAGGTCTTCGAATCCGAAACACGTCGTGGCTTCACCTATGGCACGAAGCCCGGGCATCCGATCACCGGCGAAGAGTCATTCATCCTCATCCACACTCCCGATGACCGAGTCTTCCTCGTGCTGCGCTCGCTCTCACGAGCAGGAATGGGGATCTGGCGCCTCGGCGAGCCCTTCGTCCGCCTCGCCCAGATCATCTACCGCAGGCGATACTCCCGCGCTCTGCACGAGTGAGAAGACCGAACCGCGTGCCGGGGTGGGTGACCGGGCTCTGCTGGCCGTGGCACGCTCCGTCATTGTGGACCCGCGTTCGAGAAATCCCGGGAAATCGCATGCAACTCCACATTCACACTCTGTCTGGCATCCAGCGGAGGCCGATCAGGGCCCCACGCGTTGCGCAGATGCGCAGCCGACCCCTCAGACGGACTCGAGATACTGCTTGAGCGCCTGGTCCTGAGCCTCGGGATCAGGGAAGATCGCTTCGGTGCGAGCACCGCCGGTGATCGGGTCGTTGCTGAAGATCAGGCGGATGCCCAACAGGCGAGCCTGCCCCTGTGCGATCACAAGTCCCAGCCCCATGCCGCCACCACCCGCAGAGACGAAGCGAGTCGGACCGGTGTTGACGATGTCGGGCGGGTAGCCGGAGCCCGAGTCGGTGATCGTGATGCTGCGGGTGCTCGTCTCCAGATGGATCGGGTCTCCGCCGTGCTTGATCGCATTGACCAGCAGGTTCGAGATGATGCGTTCGAAGCGTCGGACATCGGTGACGAGCGTCGAGTTGAGTGCCGCCAGGTGAGTGTCGATCTCATGGCCGGACAGGGCACCGGAGGCGGTCATTGTTCCCAGCAGCGACCGGACGGCCTGATCGATGTTGACGCGGGCGAACTCGGGATTCGCTCGCCCCGCGTCGAGGCGTGAGACTTCGAGCAGGTCTTCGACGAGGACCTGCATGCGCTGCACCCGGTCCTTGACGAGTTCGGCTGGACGCGAATCCTCCTCAAGCAGGTTGGCCGCGTTGACCAGCCCGGTCAGCGGGGTCCGCATCTCATGCGCCAGGTCCGCGGTGAAACGCTGCTCGGAGTCGATGCGCTCGGTCAGTCGCGTCACAGCTGTGTCGACCGCCGAGGCGAAGGCCGCGACCTCCTGATCCGTGTTGTCGACGACATCGGCGATCCTGATGCTGGTGTCCCCGGCCGCGATCTTCCGTGCGGCTTGAGCGCCCAGAGTCAGCCTGCGAGAGATGCGACCGGCCACGATGGAGCCGACTCCGCCGACAACCAGCGCGGAGCCGATCATTCCCACCAGCAGAGCCTGGTCGATGCGGCCGATGAGCTCCTGGCTGTCCTTGGTTGAGGCACGCACGGAGATCACCACGGTGTGGGTGCCGACCTCCATCGGGGCGGCCGCCCACACGATCTCCTCACCGTCGACCTCGGAGCGCATCGTCACGCTCTGGCCCTTGAGCGCCTGGGCGCGCGCATCCTTGGGCAGGTCGGGGTCGTCGATGCGGGCGTTGAGGGTGAGCACTCCGGTCTCGGAATAGATGGCAACGGAGTTCGAGAGCTGCTCGGTCACGGTCGAACGCATCCGGTCATCCTCAGCCCGTGCCGCGGACTGACGCAGCACGATGGAGCAGGAGAGCACGGCGATGATGACCGAGGCAACGATGAGAAGGGAGATCTTCCAGCGCAGTGACATGCGATCAGCCCGCGAAGCGGTATCCGAATCCGCGGACTGTCTCGATCATGTTGGCGCCGATCTTCTTGCGCAGGCGCTGGATGTGGACGTCGACGACACGGGAGTCGCCGGCCCATTCGTAGCCCCAGACGGTGAAGGCGATCTTCTCACGGGAATACACGTGTTCGGGCTGTTCGGTCAGCAGCAGGAGGACGCGCAGCTCGGTGGGGGTGAGGTGGACTTCCTCGCCGTCGATCTCCACGGTCAGCCGCCCGGTGTCGAGGACGAGTGAGCCCAGCCGTGTCCGGAACGGGCCGAGGCCACCGTCTGAGTCGGCGTTCGCGTCGCGAGTCTCGCCGGTGTCCGAGTAGCTGCCCTGGCCGGATCCCGACTGCATGGACGGGGAGCTGTTCGGGCGGGGCGGGACGGTGACGTCGGCGCCGATCATCTGCTCGTCTCCGCCCACGTCCGAGGAGGTGAATTTCCCACCCGCACCCAGGAACGTGTTGTCGGATTCGAGCTGAGCCTTGAGACGCTCGCGTGTATCCATGCCGGGACTGGCGCCGAGAACCTCGGGGATGCCGTCCCCGGTGATCATGCCACCGGGGCCGATCACGGTTTCGTACTCCTCGTCCACTTCCGTGCCGGGAGAGTAGCCGAGCTTGTCGGTGCCGGTGGTGATGAAGCGCCGGACGACGGCGCGGATGCGGGCATTGAGCACCTGCATGTCGAAGGGCTTGGTGAGGTAGTCGTCGGCACCGGCTTCGAGCGCCTGGACGATGTCGATCGCGTCGGAGCGTGCGGAGATGATGATGATGGGAATGGTGGAGCGCTCACGCACTGCCCGGCAGATCGAGGCACCGTTCATGGTGGGCAGCATGAGGTCGAGAAGCAGAACATCGGCACCATGCGCAGCGACGAACTCGTACCCCTCACGGCCATCGGCGAATGCCGACACCGTGTAATCGAACCGTTCCAGGCCGATCTGGGTTGTCTCACGGATGACCTCGTCATCCTCAACCAGAACAATATGCATTACGTTTCTCCATTAAGCCGCGTGAAGCGTTGACCCGGTTCAAATCTACCTTCATGCAGGCGGAACACCTGCACCGACCATCCCGAAGGGCAGCAGGCATCGTCTCCGTCGGCATACATCGCCTCCTGCACCACCAGTGTCCCATTCTTCCCTGGGCTGAGTTTGAGCTGATTGCCGGTGGCGATCAGCTCAAGTCGGGGATCGCCGTTCTCCTCACTGATGACCGCACCCGCAACGATCTCGCTCTTCTGCTTCGGGTTGGCGACTGTGACGAGCTGGAATTTCCTGTCGTCGCTGAGGAAGGGCGTCGAGAATTTGAGGCATTCCCTGCAGTCGGCGACGACCTTCGCCGACTCTGTCGCTTTCCCGGTCACTGCGATGCCCGAGGCGTCGACGATGGCCTTGCGGATCTCCTTGAGGGAGAACGGCTTGTCGGGTGGCCCGGAGTCCGCACTCGCAGACTCGAACTGGGTGGGAGATGTCTCACCTTCCGGCTCCACCCGCAGGCCTTTGTCCGGACCGCAAGCGCTCATGCCCGCCAGCGTTATCGTTGCAAGGACAGTTGCGATCACGTTTCTGAGAACTGTGCGCGGGCGCGACTTCTGACCAGGGACGACCTGGTTCGAGCTGAGAGCGCGCGACACCTCGTCAGAGGTGCGCCGAATGGGGATGGGCACACAGACATTTTTGCGTGTTCTGGCCGGGTAGTCCACCCGCGGTCCGATTCCGTCGAGCCAGGAACGGTTGTTTCCGCCCTTCGCCTCTATCCTGCCGGCCCACCTCGGTGCGCCGATTCTCAGGTGAGGTCGGTACGCTGGGGGCATGGCAGCATCGAAGTCTGAGAAGAAGTCCACCAGCACCGTGTCCTACAAGGACGCGTTCAAAGCCGGGCTCATCTGCGGCGTCGCCGTTCTGATCCTGTCGATCATCGTCACCCGCGCCTGGCAGGACGGAACCGCGTTCGGATTCGCCTTCGTCTATGCCGGTGCCGCGTTCGTCCTGGTCAGCGCCTGCGCCTGCGTTCTCAATTGGGTGATGCGCAATGACACCCAGAATGACGATCAGACCTACCCGATCCTCAAGTGAACTGAGCGATCCTCACCTCACCCCGTCAGCTGAGGCTCCACCTCGGTGACGTAGGCTTTTTCCATGGAGACATGGAACACAGAACTCACGCCACTGTCCTTTCTGCGCCGCTCCGCGGACGTCTTCCCCGACAAGCGCGCCGTAGTCTACAGCGACCAGGAGATGACCTACCGCGAGTTCGCCGCAGCGGTGGAGACCCGGGCGCATGCTCTACGCGCCGCCGGCATCGAGCCCGGCGATCGAGTCGCCTACCTCATGCCCAACCTCCCCGAGGCGCTGATGGCCCAATTCGCCGTACCCTTGGCCGGAGCTGTCCTCGTGCCGATCAACACTCGTCTGGCCCCCGAAGAGGTCCGCTACATCTGCAACCACAGCCAGGCGAAGCTGCTGGTCGTGGACACGCGGCTGTGGCCCAGCGTCGCCCCTGTCATCGATGGCCTCGACACGGTTGAGCGCATCGTTGACGTTGAGGACGCAACCATCGAAGCCTCCGCCGAGGCGGTGCGTCCGGAATCCGGAGCACCAACGGTGACCAGCCTGGACGAGTTCCTGGCCGACGCCTCGGCTAACACCGAGGAATTCACCTGGCGCGTCGAGGACGAGCGGGCGACGCTGTCGATCAACTACACCTCCGGCACGACAGGACGACCCAAGGGCGTGATGTATTCGCACCGCGGCGCCTACCTCAATGCGCTCGGCGAGATCATCCACTCGGGCCACGATGAGAAGAGCGTGTATCTGTGGACTCTGCCCATGTTCCACTGCAACGGCTGGTGCACCGGCTGGGCGCTGGCTGCTGCCGGCGGCACACAGGTGTGCCTGCGCGAGGTGCGCGGAGACGTGATCTGGGATCTCATCGATCGTCACACAGTCACGCACCTCAACGGCGCCCCGACAGTGATGAGCACGGTCATCAACGCCGCACCGGCGCATTCCCTCGATCGGGCAGTGACCGCGACGATGGCAGGCGCCGCGCCGAGCCCAACCCTCATCTGGCAGATGGAGGCGCTGAACTTCGAGATCGTGCACGTATACGGGCTCACGGAATCCTATGGTCCCTATACGGTGTGCGAGTGGCAGGATTCCTGGGATTCGCTCGATGACAAGTCCCGAGCCAGGCTTCGGGCGCGGCAGGGTGTGGGCATGGTCCAGGCCGATCCGGCCCGCATCGTCACCCTCGACTCAGGGGATGACCTTGTCGACGTTGCGGCCGACGGACAGACGATCGGAGAGATCGTGATGCGCGGAAACAACGTGATGAAGGGGTACTTCCGCGATGCCGAAGCCACCGAGAAGGCGTTCCAGGGCGGCTGGTACCACACAGGCGACCTCGGCGTGATGCACGAGGACGGCTACATCGAACTGCGTGATCGGTCGAAGGACATCATCGTCTCCGGCGGAGAGAACATCTCGACCGTCGAGATCGAGCAGGCGATCTCCTCTCACCCGGCAGTCCTCGAAGTCGCCGTCATCGGAGTGCCCGACGACAAATGGGGCGAGCGGCCGAAGGCATTCATCATCGTCCGCGAGGGCTCAGCGGTCACCGAGACCGAGGTCATCGACCATGTGCGCACCCAGATCGCGAAGTACAAGGCCCCGCGCGAGGTCGAGATCGTCGAGGCTCTGCCCAAGACTTCGACAGGCAAGATCCAGAAGTTCGAACTCCGCAATCAGGAGTGGGGCGACCGGCAGTCACGTATCCAGGGCTGAGACCCCACGCGCCTTACCTGAACCTCAGCAGCCGCAGACTGTTGAGGACGACGAAGACCGAGGAGAACGCCATCGCGGCACCGGCGATCATCGGGTTGAGCAGACCGAACGCGGCGATCGGGACGGCTGCCGTGTTGTAGGCGAAGGCCCAGAACAGGTTGCCCTTGATCAGCCCGAGGGTCCTTCGGGACAGCCGGATCGCCTGCGGAATCTGCCGGGGGTCCGAACGGACCATGGTGATGTCGGAGGCGGCCATCGCCGCATCGGTGCCCGAACCCATCGCGATGCCCAGATCGGCACCTGCCAAGGCCGCGGCATCGTTGATGCCGTCGCCGACCATGGCCACGGCCTGCCCCTCAGCCTGCAGCTCATTGACGACGGCGATCTTGCCTTCGGGTCGGACGTCGGCGCGGATCTCGGCGATGCCGAGTTTGCCCGCGACCACCTCGGCGGCTTGGGCATTGTCCCCGGTGAGGAGGACTGTATCGATGCCCAGCGAGTGCAGCTCGGCGATCGCCTCGTCGGCACCGGTCTTGATCTCGTCGGCGACGAAGGTCAGGCCCCGGAACTGAGAGTCGATGGCCAGGGCGACGATCGTGGCACCGGGAGGCACGGAATCGAGCGGAAACGAGACGTCGATCCCGCGTTCACGGAGCAGATCCGGACGACCGGCGAGCACCTCGGCGCCGTCGATCGTGGCCTGCAGGCCGCCGCCGGGAATGTTGTCGAAGCCCTCGATGCCGGATCGGTCGATGCCGGCACTGCCGTTTCGGCCGACGGTCCTTGCGGTCTCGGTCGTCCCCGCTGCGGCCTTCATGTCGGCCGCTCCGGCATCGACGATCGCGCGGGCCACCGGGTGCTCACTCTGTGCTTCCAGCCGGGCCAGGATCGCGAAGTCGCCATCGCTGAGCTGAGTCTCCAGCAGGGTCATGACGCCAGTGGTCAGGGTGCCGGTCTTGTCGAGGATGACCGTGTCGATCGAACGCGTCGACTCGAGCGCCTCGGGCCCGGAGACGAGGATGCCCAGCTGCGAACCGCGTCCGGACGAGACCGCCAGGGCAGTCGGTGTGGCCAGGCCCAGCGCACAGGGGCAGGCGATGATGAGGACAGTGAGTGCGGCGTGCAGGCCCATCGCCCAGTCGCCGGTGATCAGTCCCCAGGCCAGGAGCGTGAGGGCGCTGATCGCGAAGACGACGGGCACGAACACGGCGGAGATCCGGTCGGCCAGGCGCTGGGCGGCAGGTTTCCCGGTCTGCGCGCGGCTGACCAGATCGGCCATGGTGGCCAGGGTCGTATCGGATCCCACCCGGGTGGCTCGGACTTCGAGCACGCCCGATGCATTGATCGTGGCGCCGGTGACCGTGTCGCCGAGGCTGACCTCGACGGGCACCGATTCGCCGGTGAGCATCGCCTCGTCGATCGCGGAATGCCCGGCGACCACCTCACCGTCGGTGGCGATCTTCTCACCCGGACGGGCGATGAAGACGTCGCCGACCGTGAGTTCATCGATCGGGACCTGGACCTCCACCCGAGTGTCGGTGTCCGTGCCAGCGGAATCCGAGTCGCCGGAATCCGTCTCGCGCAGCACGCTCGCGGACTTCGCTCCCAGGCCCAGCAGTGCCTTGAGTGCGGCGGTGGCCCGATTCTTCGCGCGGTCCTCGGTGAGCCTGCCGATGAGCAGGAACACCGTGATCGCGGCCGCAGCCTCGAACCACACGTGATAATCGCCGGGAATCTGCCAACCGTAGCCGTCGACGACGGCACGGCCCAAGGTGATGTAGGAGTAGACGCTGGCGACGATGATTCCGACGCTGACCAGGGTATCCATGGTCGTCGACCGTCCGCGTGCGGCCTTGAACGCCGCGGAGTGGAAGGGCCACGCGCCCCAGGTCACGACCGGCAGGGCGAGGATCGCGACGATCCACTGCCAGCCGGGGAAATGCCAGCTCATGACCATGGAGACGGCCACGATCGGCACGGCCAGGATCAGCGACCCGATGAAGCGAGGGCGCAGATGCCGGGGGTCATAGTCGACGATCTCGGGCCCGCTCGCCGAGGCGGTCTTGACGGTGGCACCGTAGCCGGCCTTCTCGACGGCGGTCATGAGATCGGCGTCGGAGAGTTCGGACTCGACGATCACATGGGCTGAGTTCAGCGGCAGATTGACCTCGGCGCTGACTCCGTCCAGGCGGGTGAGTTTCTTCTCGATGCGAGCCGAGCAGGACGCGCAGGTCATTCCCGTGATGTCGAGATCGACCTCGCGTGACATCACTTCACCTCATAGCCGGCTTCATCGACGGCGGCGCCGATCGCGGTATCATCGAGGTCGTTCTCGGAGGTGATGGTCACAGGGGAGGATCCGCCGGCATTGAGCTCCACGGCGACCTCGGTGACTCCGGGCAGTGCCCCGAGCTCTTCCTTCACCGCGGCCACGCAGTGGCCGCAGGTCATTCCGGTGACGGTGATGGTGGTGGTCGTCATGATGTGTCTCCTGTCTTCGCACGTCATCATCGGCAGGTGCACCGATGATGCTGCCCTCAGCTCTTGATGAGCCGGGCAATAGCGGCTGAAGCCTCTTCGATCTTCTTGCGGGCGGCGTCGTCATCCCCTGAGGCTGCGGCGTCGACCACGCAATGAGCGATGTGCTCTTCTAAGAGGTTGATGGAGACCGCGTGCAGCGCGGCCGTTGCTGCGGAGACCTGGGTCAGGATGTCGATGCAGTACTTGTCGTCATCGATCATCTTTCCGACCCCACGGACCTGACCTTCGATCCGTTTCATCCGCTTGGCAAGGGCGTCCTTCTGCGGGGTGTATCCATGTTGCTCAGTCATGACGATACTCTATACCCCCTGAGGGTATAGGTCAAGGCTGGTGCTGTGCCCCGACGAATGTGGAATTGGTCTCACGGTGGGCGCCCCGCGTCGCCGAGCTCCTACAATCGAATCATGCGTGTTGCCAGACTGTTCCGATTCCCCGTCAAGGGATTCCCCGCTGAAGAGATCTCCGAAGCGAAGGTGGGCACCGACCGAGGCATCCTCGGCGATCGCGTCGCAGCGTTCACCAACGGCAGCCTCGACGTCCCCGACGACAGCTGGCACAGATACTCCGCCTTCACCGTGCTCAAGAATGACACCGAGCTGCAGAAATGGCAGGTGTCCATCGACCTCGCCGAGACGGCTGAATCCTCTTCCGCGACTGTGGCCGATCCCTCGGCGACCGTCATCGATTCGCCGGCGACCGTGACTCTGACGTCCCCGACGAAGGAGTCGACGACTTTCCGCACCGACGGTCGGGACTCCAGGGCCGCCTCGGCGGAGTTCCTCTCTCGACGCATACCATCGCAGGGTGACTTCCCGCGCGCGCTGAGTGTCGCGGATCAGGGGATGTTCGACTCCCAGACGTCGGGGATCTCGATCATCAACCCGGCCACGGTCTCCGCGATCTCCCAGACTGCTGAGGGCACGGCGGCGCTGGCGCCCGGTGACACCGAACTCGATCCGCTGCGCTTCCGCGGCAATGTGCTCGTCGATGGGCTCGAGCCCTTCGCGGAGTTCGCGCTCATCGGCAAGGTCGTCCGTCTCGGTGGGGTGCGCCTGGCCATCACCCAGGCCATCGAACGCTGCCCGGCGACCACGGTCAACCCGACCACCACCGAGGTCGACGTCAACGTCCCCCGGGTCCTGGCATCGGCATGCGGACACCTGCACTGCGGCGTCTACGGCCGCATCCTCGAATCCGGCCTGGTCAGCACCGGCGATCAGATCGAGATCGAAGGCGAGGCCCCACGAGAACTCGTCAAGACCGCGCGGACCCCGCGCTTCATGACGGTGCTGGGCAGTCAGCAGATCTGCAATGACATCGTCGAGGTCTCACTGCGCGATGACCAGGGCTGGATCCGCGAGTTCGACGAACCCGGCACCAACCTGCGCGTCCACCTCGACCTCGGCGAACCATTCTGGCGAACCTATACGATCACGGATGTGACCGATGACATCGTGTCGATCGCCGTGCGCACCCAGGGCAAGGGGTCCAGAGCCGTCGCCGAACTCGCGGCCGGGCAATCCATCCTCGCCTCCGGACCGCACGGGACGATGACCGCGAACCGCGTCTTCGGAGGGACGACCGCGCTGGTCACAGCGGGCATCGGCATCACACCGAGCCTCGGACTGATGCGCGGGGCCGAGTTGTCCGGCACCGAGAAGATCAAACTCTTCCACGTCGACCGCGACCACCGGACGGCCTGCCTGTGGGATCGCTTGCAGAAGCGCGCCCACGGCCGGCAGACCCCGGTCGAGACCCACCACCGGGACACCGCGAGCCAGGGGCGCCCGAGCCACGCCGACCTTGTCGAGTGGCTGGCAGGGTGCGACAACGTCATGGTCTGCGGGCCCGCAGACTTCACCCGCGCCGTGCTCGAAGCCAGCGATGAGGCCGGGGTTCCGGCCGTGCACCAGGAGACCTTCGCCTCCCCGAACACCGGCATGAGCGAGGCCATCGCCCGGTGCTCGCCCGCCGAGGTGACCCTGGAGAATTCGGGCACCAGCTTCCTCTGGGAACCACAGCAGGGAACCCTCCTCGATGCCCTGGAGGCGCGCGGACTGCGGGCCGACAGCTCCTGCCGCGGCGGCTCATGCGGCACCTGCGCCGTGTCCTTGGCTGCCGGGTCGGTCATCTACCCGGTGGAGCCGGCTGCACGGACCGCCGCCGATGAGGTGCTCGTGTGCTCCGCCGTCCCCTCCGGGCCCATCAGCCTCGGACTCTGACCCGCCCGAGTCCGAGACTCCTGCACCTGGTTGCTCCGAGCCCGGGCGCGGCGGGTGGCAGAATGGGCCCATGCCCAAAGATCAGCGTGCCAAAATGTCAGGAGGACTGACAGGACCAACGGCACGCATGAGCCGACGATTGAAGTTCGGTGTCGCCGGACGCATCATGTTCGCAAACTCGATCATGCTCGTGGGCATCATGGTGCTGACCACGAGCCTCCTCTACATCCAACTCTCGCAGCTGAACCAGAAGCGCGAACGGGACCTGCTGCGCTCCGCGGCAGACAACATGTCGATCTCGCTCAGCCTCGTCGGGACCGGTGAGAGCGACACCGCCGACTTCATCGGTTCGGGATCGCAGGACGACGTCGAGACGATGCTCGACAATGTCGTCAGCGAATACGATTTCGATGTGGCCGCAGTCGTCCCCATCGACTACCTTGTCACCCCTCCGTCATTGGGCTCGTCGAACCGGCAGGAGCGCAACGAGTCGAAGATCGTGGCGTCGACCTCGGGAGATGTGCCCGATGATTCCACCGACCAGCTCGCCATGGCAGTCGACGGATCGCAGGTCACCGACGGTGAGTCCATCGTCCGCTTCCTCGACGACGGCGGCCCCGGCGGCGGCACGCTGTATGTCATCAGTCCGGTCTTCGCGAAGCACCTGGGCGTCGATGACATCGGCCCCGACACCGTTGTCGGTGCCGTCATCGTCGGCAACTCAGCCGATTCGGTGCGGGAGGGCTTCACGGCTCAGAGCAAATGGCTCATCGGCATCGCCATCACCACTCTGGTCCTGGGCATCGCCGCTTCCTGGGTGACCTCCCGGGGCCTGCGCCGAGTCACCGGCGACTACGGCGCCACTGAGCTGGGCAGCATGCTCGAGTTCTACTCCTCGGTGCTCAAAGCCGTGTCGGAAGGCCTCCTGCTCGTCGACCGTTCGACAGGCATCGTGCTCATCAACGCCGATGCCCGCGAGCTTCTGGGACTGCCCGCAGCGAACGACGACTCGACGGGTGAGCAGATCGCTGCCACCGATGACCCCGTCCGGGCGACCTCACCGATCGGCGGCATCGCACTGCGCGACCTCAATCTGCCCGAGGCGCTCATCGATCTCCTCTCCTCCGGACGGTGGGCGCGTGACGAAATCCACTACACCGACGATCGGGTGCTCGTCGTCAACCAGCAGCCCACCGACGCCGGCAGCGACACATGGGTCGTGACGATGCGCGACCACACCGAACTCGCCGAACTCTCCGGCGAACTCGTCTCCGTGCGATCGTTCTCCGACTCCCTGCGTGCACAGACCCATGAGTACGCGAACCGACTCCACATGGTCGTCTCCCTCCTCGAAACCGGGCATGTCGACGAAGCGATCGACTTCGCCGCCAAAGACCTCGATGACCTCAACAGAGTCACCGGCGACGGCCAGATGAGCTTCGATCACCCGGTGCTCTCGGCGCTGCTGCTGTCGAAGATCGCCCAAGCCGCCGAGGTGGGCATCGATATGATGGTCGACACGGCGGGACTCTCGGGCAGCCTCGGCGGGGATGACCGTGATCTGGCGACCATCCTCGGCAACCTGATCGACAACGCGTTCGACGTCTTGAGCAGGCAGGATGTTCTGCCCGAGGATAAGCGTGTGCATGTGCACCTGAGCGGCGCCGGTGGCGCCGGTGGCTTCACGCTCGAAGTCAGCGACGACGGCCCGGGCATCGACGAGGAGTACGTCGACGCGATCTTCGAACGCGGATGGTCGACCAAGCACGATGGTGTCGAGATCGACAAGGGACTCGGCCGGCAGGAGACCGGCACCCGTGGGGTCGGGCTGTCCCTTGTCGTCCAGGCGATCCGCCGCCTCGGCGGGGCCATCGATGTGCAGGGCCGCGGTGAGGACTGTGACGAATTCAAGGGAGCTGTGCTCACGGTGTGGCTGCCCGACAATGAACACGTTGACCCCGGTGGTCGCGATCAGGGTTCCGGGCATCCTTCGTCGGGTACGCACTCATCGCGTCAACCGCCGTCCGGCAACCCGCCCACTGGCCCGATCCGGATCGTCCGCGACGTCGGCAACTGACCTGCTCGACAGGCGGCCCGGTGTGTTGGGGACGTCCCGATGAATGAAACATTTCCGCTCCATCGTATGAATCCGGCTTAGGCTGTGCAGGCAAGCCGGGCTGGTGGCCGCGTGCCATCGGCTGAAGTGAAATCGAGTGGAGGACCTATGGACCAGGACATCGTCGTTTGTGAACCGCTGCGCACCGCGATCGGAGGATTCGGAGGGCAGTTCCGCGATATCCCCGCCCACGAGCTCTCCGCCACGGTTGTCCGTGAGCTCATGGCCAGGACCGGCCTCGACCCCGAACTCGTCGCCGACGTCATCATGGGACAGGGCTACTCCACCTCCGAGGCGCCCGCCATCGGCCGTGTCACGGCACTCGATGCGGGCCTGCCCGTGACCGTTCCCGGCCGCCAGGTCGACCGTCGCTGCGGTTCAGGGCTGCAGGCCGTCATCGACGCCGCCATGATGGTCGGGTCCGGCAATGGCGACTTCGTCATCGCCGGCGGTGCCGAATCGATGTCCCACGCGCCCTTCTACAACGACACCATCCGCTGGGGAGTCCGCGGCGGAAGCGCCGAGTTCACCGACTCCCTGGGCCGTGGCCGGATCACCCCGGGCGGGAAGAACTTCCCCGTCGAAGGCGGGATGCTCGAGACGGCAGAGAACCTGCGCCGCGAGTACTCGATCGGCCGCGAAGAGCAGGACGAACTGGCCTTCAGCTCACATCAGCGTGCGGCCGCAGCGGCCAAGGACGGGCGCTTCGCCGAAGAGATCGTGCCGGTGACGATCCCGGCCACCCGTAAGGTCGCCGAATACCAGATCGACGCCGACGAGCACATCCGCCCCGACACCAGCATCGACAAGCTCGCCAAGCTGCGTGCGATTCTGGGCAAGAACGATGAGCAGGCAACAGTCACCGCCGGCAACGCTTCAGGACAGAACGACGGTGCTGCCGCAAGTATCGTCACCACTCGCGCCGCGGCCGAAGCACAGGGACTCAAGCCACTCGCCCGCCTGGTCAGCTGGGCCGTGGCCGGAGTGCCGCCGAAGACCATGGGCATCGGCCCCGTCCCGGCCACTGCGAAGGCGCTCGCGAAGGCCGGCCTGAGTCTGGCCGACATCGACCTCATCGAACTCAATGAGGCCTTCGCCGCCCAGGCGCTGTCCGTGACCCGCGAGTGGGGCTTCGGCAAGGACGATTTCGACCGCCTCAACGTCAACGGCTCCGGAATCTCCCTGGGCCACCCCGTTGGTGCGACCGGCGGCCGGATCCTCGCGACCCTCCTGCGCGAAATGGATCGCCGCGACTCCCGCTACGGACTCGAGACCATGTGCATCGGCGGAGGCCAGGGCATCGCCGCAATCTTCGAGCGTGCCTGAGTCTTCGCACCGCTGGCTCCGCTGCCCCCGGCGGTGACGGCACAGTCAGCAGTCGGTAGATGGTGGTCGCCGAACGGCCATGATTCGACCACCATGCACCGACTGTTCACTGAAGAGCCGATTGAGACTTCACTCTGCCTGTTCCACTGCTTCTCCGGGCCATTCAGGCGTCGTTCCAGTCCTGTGTCACGGATGTGCCGAGGCTGTAACACGAACCACGACCGGCCCGCAAAGTCGTTGGTTAGACTGGCGGCATGTCAGAAACAACTACGCCTGAGTCGAGCATCGGGGTGCTCGTGGTCGAGGACGAGGCAGTCGCTGCCCGGGCCCACGCGAAGTACATCGACCGCATCGACGGCTATCACCTCGCCGGAGTGGCGAAGAACGCCACTCAGGCGATGGCTGCTCTGACCGGAAAGATCTACGGTCTCAACGCGGACTGCATCAACCTCGTCCTCCTCGACATGAACCTCCCCGACGGGCACGGACTGCAGGTCTGCCGTGCCATCCGCGGTCACCGCGTCGACGTCGACATCATCGCCGTCACCGCCGCCCGGGACATGCAGATCGTGCAGGAGGCACTGTCCTACGGCGTCGCCCAGTACATCATCAAACCGTTCACGTTCCCCGTCTTCAGATCCAAGCTCGAGGCCTACTCCTCCTTCCGCAACAGCCTCGGCGGGGACAGCACCGAGGGCGAGGTCACCCAGACAGACGTCGACACCGCGATCGCCGCCCTGCGCACCCACACGGTGACCGCGACCGCCAAGGGCGTCCCCAATGCCGTGCAGACGGAAGTGAAGTCCGTCCTCGGCGACAATCCCGGACAGTCCGCCGCCGAGGTCGCCGTTGGCCTCGGAGTCTCCCGAGTGACCGCGCGCCGGTACTTGGAGGCCATGGCCGACGCGGGCTTGCTCGCCCGCCGACCCCGATACGGATCGGCCGGCAGGCCGGTCCTCGAATACACCGTCGTGACCGAAGACGCCTGAACCACCCCTCGCTGCCCGGACCCCATCCCCACAGGATCCGACACGCCCCCACAGGACCCGAGAAATGGACATCCCGGCGGACTGCATCGATGATTGATTCATGACGAAGACGTTCCGGATCTGGCTGGCCATCACCGTCGTTGTCGTGCTGCTGATCGGGGCAGGTGTCTTTGCATTCCTCTCCCTGCCGATGCGCGCGGATGCTGCAGCCGGCGAGGCTGTTGCCGACCTGAGCAGCGGAACCATCGACTCCACAGCCTGGTCAGACACTGATGCATCGAAGAAGCTGCACGATGAGGTGCTCGAGGCACTCGATGACGGCATGAAGGAGCGCTCCGTCGATCTCCACGGCACGAAGAAGCGTGATGGTGGTGCGGTTGCGAAGCTGAACTGGACATGGACGAACCAGGACGACGAAGTCTGGGAGTACTCCTCGGAGCTGCCACTCCATAAGGAGGGCCTGCTGTGGGCGGCAGATCTCACCGCACAGTCGATCCACCCCGACCTCGATGAGGGCCGAATCCTCGTTTCGAAGAAGGACCCCGGGCAGCGGGGCTCGATCATCGGCGAAGACGATGAGGAGCTGATGGCGGAGGGCACCGTCATCGACGTGGGCATCCACCCGGCCAAACTCGACGCCGCCAAGGGCGAGGCAGGCAATGACGACGAGGTGACGAGCGCGGACGGCGAGAACACTCTCACCACGCTTGAGGACGAACTCGACATCGATCTCTCCTCCTTGAAGAAGCGAATCGACGCGGCGGATCCCGATCAGTTCGTCCCCGTCATCACTCTGCGCGAGAGCGACTACTCTGCGGTGAAGGAGGCCATCCATTCTCTGCCCGGAACCGTGTTCAAGACCCGGACACAACCCCTGAGCATCAAGAAGGGGTTTGCGGCAGCGACGCTGGGCACCGCCGGAGCCGCCAATGCCGAGGAGGTCGAGGCCTCAGCCGGAGAACTCACCGGTGAGTCCGTGGTGGGCAAGAGCGGGCTCCAGAAGGCCTTCAACGAGCAGCTGACCGGGCCCGCCAATGAAGAGATCTTCATCGCCGCCGCCGAGGACGCCGCCGAGGACGATTTCGAGCCTGTTCTCGTGCACGAGTTCCCCAAACGCGATGGTGAAGACATCACGACGACGCTCGACGTCGCCGTGCAGGAGGCCGCGGACACCGCGGCCGCAACAGGCAAGAAGCCGACTGCGCTCGTGGCGATCCGCCCCAGCGACGGTCATGTCCTGGCCGTGGCCAACCAGGATCCCGACGGCGCGGCCTGGGATCGGGCGCTGACCGGGCAGTACGCTCCCGGATCGGTGTTCAAGGTCGCTTCCGGCATGGCACTGCTGGAATCGGGAATGGACGCGAAGACGACTCTCGGGTGCCCGAAGACCACGACCGTCGAGGGAAAGGCCTTCAAGAACGCCGAGGACGAGGTTCTGGGTGACGTCGCCTTCGAAGACGACTTCGCCCAATCATGCAACACCGCATTCGTCGACGCCGCGAAGAAGGTCTCAGCCTCCGAGGTGGCGAATGCGGCATCGAACCTTGGGATGGACGACATCGACCTGGGCGCCGGTTCGAAGATGGCCACCGTCCCCCATGACGACGATCCCGTCAACCATGGGGCTCAGATGATCGGTCAGGGAAAGGTCCTCGCCAGCCCGCTGTCGGTGGCAGTGATGGCGGCCTCGGTGGCCGATGGTGACACCGTCAGCCCACTCCTCGTCCTCCCCGACCAGCGCGACGACAATCGCGAACAGGTCCTTGACGCCGATGCCGCGAAGACGATGCAGAAGCTCATGCGCCGCGCAGTGACCGAGGGCACCGCCAGCGCGCTGAAGGATGTCCCCGGCGAACCGGTCCACGGGAAGACCGGTACCGCCGAATACGGTGACGAGACCCCACCGCGCACCCACTCCTGGTTCGCCGGGTATCAGGG
>JAKDSA010000125.1 GCA_030457025.1 Brevibacterium sp.
CCCAGCCATGTGGCCGTGGCCTTCGACAAGGGTCGGCAGACCTTCCGCCTGGAGGAGTACCCCGAGTACAAGGCCGGACGAGCGAAGACGCCGCCCGAGTTCCATCCTCAGATCGATCTGATCAAAGACATCGTCGTGGCCATGGGGATCACGGTCGTGACCAAGGAGGGCTTCGAAGCCGACGATGCGCTGGCGACCATGGCCCGCATGGGCACCGAGGCGGGTGCACAGGTCGAAGTGATGAGCGGTGACAAGGACTCGTTCCAGCTCTCGAACGAGACCGTGACGATCCTCTATCCCAAACGCGGAGTCAGCGACCTCAATCGGATGACCCCGGCAGCGATCGAAGAGAAGTACGCGGTCGCCCCCGCGAACTATCGTGGACTCGCAGCCCTGGTGGGGGAGAAGGCCGACAACCTTCCCGGTGTGCCCGGAGTCGGAGACAAGACTGCTGCCAAATGGCTGACGACCTACGGCGACCTGCCCGGTGTGCTCGAGAACGCGGAAGCGATCAAGGGCAAGGTGGGAGAGAAGCTGCGCGACCACATCCCTGAGGTCGAACGCAATTTCAAGCTCAACCGCCTTCTCGACGATGTCGACCTCGACCTGAGCTACGCGGACCTCAAATGGGGCGATGGTGACCCGACCGAACTCTCCAGTCTCTTCGACCAGCTCGAATTCCAGGCGCTGGGCAAACGGCTGAGTGCGATCTTCGGTGAAGAGGCCGTGCCGTCCGAGGCGAGTCGACCCGCACGCGAAACCGTCGTCGAGACTCTCGACGTGGAGCAGCTGCTGGACAGAATCGCTGATGCCGATGTGCTCGCCCTCGACTCCGATGCTGGCTTCGAACTCGGGCACGGTGACGTGAGCGTCCTTGCCGTCTCCGCCGAGCCCGGGCATTCCTGGGTCGTCGATTTCGCAGAGGCGGGGGAGTCCGAGCTCGAGGCTCTCACTGCGGCGCTGCGGAGGAGATCGCTCATCCTCCACAGTGCGAAACTCCAGCTGAAGGCCTGGACCTCGCAGGGCCTCGTCCTCGATGACGTCTCGGGTGATACCGCGCTGGCCGCCTACCTTCTGGTGCCGGATGCACGAACCTACGAGCTCGGCCAGATCGCTATGGACAGGGCTGGCATCGATCTGACTGAGCCCGAGGCCGAGTCGGGTCAGCTCCCGCTCGATCTCGGCTCCGACCAGACGTCGCAGACCCACGGGCAGCGAGCCGCCGCTCTGCTCGAGGTCCACGAGGTGCTGGCCGAGGCGATCGCCGCGGCGAACATGAACCAGGTCTATCGCGATATCGAACTGCCCCTGGTCCCGGTGCTGGCCAAGATGGAGCTCGCAGGCATCGCCGTCGACGAGGCTGGTCTGTCCGGGCTCATCGAGCAATTCACGAAGCAGGCCGATGCCAGCGCCGAACTCGCGCACGCGGCGATCGGGCACGAGGTCAACCTCGGTTCGCCCAAGCAGCTGCAGACGGTGCTCTTCGATGAACTCGACATGCCCAAGACCAAACGCACGAAGACCGGATACACGACCGACGCCGACGCGCTGGCGGAGCTGTTCATCAAGACCGAGCACCCGTTCCTGCAGCACCTGCTGGCCTACCGCGACTCGACGAAGCTCAAGCAGACCGTCGTCGGACTGCTCAAGACTGTGGCCGAAGACGGGCGCATCCACACCACCTATCAGCAGACCGTCGCCGCGACAGGACGACTGTCCTCGCTCGACCCGAACCTGCAGAACATTCCGGTGCGCACCGAGTCGGGACGTCGGATCCGTGAGATCTTCATCGCCGACCCCAAGGTCGAAGGCGGCCTGCTGCTGACAGCGGACTACTCGCAGATCGAGATGCGGATCATGGCCCACCTCTCGGGCGATGCCGCACTGATCCAGGCGTTCAAGGACGGCGAAGACCTGCACTCCTACGTGGGTTCGAAGGTCTTCGGCGTCGGCATCGACGAGGTGGACTCGGCCATGCGTTCGAAGGTCAAGGCCATGTCCTACGGTTTGGTCTACGGCCTGTCCGCGTATGGTCTCTCCCGCCAGCTGACGATCGGCGTGGACGAGGCGAAGAACCTCATGGACCAATACTTCGAACGCTTCGGCGCGGTCAAGAGCTACCTCGATGAGATCGTCGAACAGGCTCGGGCCAACGGCTATACGGAGACCATCATGGGCCGCAGGCGCTATCTGCCGGCACTGCACAGCGACCGCAGGCAGCTGCGCGACATGGCCGAGCGTGCGGCGCTCAACGCCCCCATCCAGGGATCGGCGGCAGACATCATGAAGATCGCGATGCTCAAAGTCAGTGACCGCCTCGGTGATGTGAAGTCGAGAGTGCTGCTGCAGGTCCATGACGAGATCATCGTCGATGTCCACCCCGA
Organism: Brevibacterium sp.; assembly: GCA_030457025.1. Classification (GTDB taxonomy): domain Bacteria; phylum Actinomycetota; class Actinomycetes; order Actinomycetales; family Brevibacteriaceae; genus Brevibacterium. The sequence goes on from JAKDSA010000125.1 coordinate 2,385, forward strand.
GGAGATCGAGTCCGTGGCAGCGATCGTGACCGAGGAGATGGGGTCGGCCTTCGAACTCGACGTGCCCCTCGACGTCAACGTCGGCACCGGCATCTCCTGGCACGCAGCCGCCCACTGATGTCCCGTCGCCTGACTGAAGCGGATTGACACCTACAGCGTTCACAGCTGAGGCCGACCGGCAGACCGGCGGTCAGGGTGAACCGAAGTTCATTGTGGGCCCGCGGTCGAAAATCCTGGCGGAAGCGATCGCAACTGCACAATGAACGGCGAATCACCGCTGAGGATGTGCAGGCGTCCCGTGCCGGTAGGCGTTGAGGCGCTCCCCGAGTCGTGTGTCAGACTTTGTTGAGCAGTGTCAGTCCTTGTAGAGCAGTGTCAGTCCTTGTTCAGCGTCGTGTTGAAGATGACGGTGCCCGGCATGAGAGCACCGCGCAGGGGCGACCAGCCACCCCAAGCGGTCTGATTGGATTCGGGCCATTCCGGTTCGGTCACCGAATCGATCGTGAAACCGGCGGTCACGAGCAGGTTGACCCAGTCGCCCATCGTGCGGTGGTGCTCGGCGTAGACCGGCTGTCCGTCAGAGGAGATCTCCACATAGGGAGTGCGGTCGAAGTACGAGTACTCGACGGTCAGGCCGGCTTCGCCGGGCACATCGGGAAACAGCCACCGCATCGGGTGCGTCGTGGAGAACGCCCACCGTCCTCCCGGGCGAACCACACGTGCGACCTCGGCGAGAACCACCTCGGCGTCCTTGACGAAGGGCAGCGCACCATACGAGGAGAACGCAACGTCGAAGCTGTTCGACGCGAACGGCAGCTGACGGGCATCGGCATGCAGGAATGTCGGGGGAGTGGCATCGTCGCTGAGCGGATGCTCACGCTGAAGGCGCGATGCCTGCTCGAGCATTCCGGCGGAAACATCGACGCCTGTGGCAATGGCACCCTCTTCGGCCAGCCACCGCGAGCACTGACCTGCACCGCAGCCGACCTCGAGGATCTGTCGCCGGCTCACATCGCCAAGCAGATTCACATCGGATTCATGAATACCCTCGGGACACCACATGAACTCGGAGGCACCCAGGAAACTGCCGTGCTCGGCGAGATATTCCTCCGCGGAGTTGTCCCAATAGCCTCTGTTGGCGCGTACTGACGCCTCTTCATCGATGGGCAGATAGCCACCGCTGATGACCTCGGTTCGATAACTTCCGTCGCTCATCATTCCTCCGTGGTGATCGCCGTGCTTCATTTCCGACTGCGGCGTGCATTCACGCCATAGATGATGCTAGTATTGACAACCGTATGCGCGTATGCATACGTGTCCAAAATCGTAATCGAGACCGGATCCAGTCCTCGGGCTGTTGCACAGCATTGCCTCAGGGTATCGGATCTGGACCATAATTCCATCGGAGTCCCAACCTATATGACCACCACCACGCCGGAATCGGTGCAGCCGAAGCAGATCGCTGTCAATGACATCGGAACCGCTGAGGACTTTCTCGCCGCCGTCGACGAGACGATCAAGTACTTCAACGATGGCGACATCGTCGAAGGCACCGTCGTCAAGGTCGACCGCGACGAAGTGCTCGTCGACATCGGATACAAGACGGAAGGCGTCGTCCTTTCGCGAGAACTCTCCATCAAGCATGATGTCGAGCCCGGCGAAGTCGTCGAGGTCGGGGACGAGATCGAAGCCCTCGTTCTTCAGAAGGAAGACAAAGAAGGCCGACTCATGTTGTCCAAGAAGCGCGCTCAGTACGAGCGTGCCTGGGGCGACATCGAAAAGATCAAGGAAGACGACGGTGTTGTCACCGGTACCGTCATCGAGGTCGTCAAGGGCGGCCTGATCGTCGACATCGGTCTGCGCGGCTTCCTGCCGGCATCGCTGGTCGAGATGCGTCGCGTCCGCGATCTTGCTCCTTACATCGGCCAGCAGGTCGAAGCCAAGATCATCGAACTGGACAAGAACCGCAACAACGTCGTTCTGTCCCGTCGCGCCTGGCTCGAACAGACTCAGTCCGCGGTCCGCCACGACTTCCTGCAGACACTGCAGAAGGGCCAGGTTCGTCCCGGCGTCGTCTCCTCGATCGTCAACTTCGGTGCATTCGTCGACCTCGGTGGTGTCGACGGGCTCGTGCACGTCTCCGAACTGTCCTGGAAGCACATCGATCACCCAGGTGAGGTCGTCACCGTCGGTGACGAGGTCACCGTCGAGGTGCTCGACGTCGATATGGATCGCGAACGCGTGTCCCTGTCGCTCAAGGCGACTCAGGAAGACCCATGGCAGCATTTCGCTCGCACCCACGTCATCGGTCAGATCGTTCCCGGCAAGGTCACCAAGCTGGTTCCCTTCGGTGCGTTCGTGCGCGTCGAAGACGGCATCGAGGGCCTCGTCCACATCTCCGAACTCGCAGTTCGCCACGTGGACCTGCCGGAACAGGTCGTGTCCGTCGAAGAGACCATCTTCGTCAAGGTCATCGACATCGACCTCGAACGTCGCCGCATCTCGCTGTCGCTGAAGCAGGCGAATGAGGGCGTCGACCCCGAGGCCGAGGAATTCCTCGACCCTGCCCTCTACGGCATGCCGCAGGAATACGACGAAGACGGCAACTACAAGTACCCAGAGGGCTTCGACCCCGAGACCAACGAATGGGTCGAGGGCTACGAGTCACAGCGCGAGACCTGGGAGCAGCAGTACGCCGCCGCTCAGGAACGCTGGGAAGAGCACAAGAAGCAGGTCGCCAAGGCCATCGCTGCGGATGCCGAAGCAGGCTCCGCCGAAGCCGGCGCCCCCGCCGAAGCCGCTCCGGCCACCGGATCGTTCTCCTCGGAAGAGGCTGACGACGAAGGAACACTGGCCAGCGACGAAGCTCTCGCAGCACTGCGTGAGAAGCTTGCAGGCAGCTGATAACAGCACTCACAAGGGCTCCCGGTCATCTGATGATCGGGAGCCCTTTGTGTATGCACCCACTCTCCGGCGGCGAGCGCGCCCATGGCTGTGGTACGCGCTGTTGCTCGCTGTCGCCAGCATCTGCGTGTTCGGACAGGTTGCCGCCGATCCCGGGGGGCAGGTTGTCGCCGATAACGACGACTCATCGCTTTTCATCTGGTGGCTCGGACATGCGGCGGATCTCCTCGCCTCGCAGCTGGGCTTCGGCACCAGTGGCACTTCAGCAACCGCAGACGGGTACCTCTACACGGAGGCGATGAACACCCTGAACGGGGGAGTCAACGGGGCGTGGAATACCTCGCTGGCCGGACTGGCACTGCTTCTGGCCCCCGTCACCTGGGTGGCGGGTCCCATCGTCAGCTACAACCTGCTCATCATCTCCACACCGGTGCTGGTCAGCCTGGCGACCGCGGTGCTGTTCACTCGCTTCCTCACCCGGATCCCGGCCTTCGTGGCAGCCGGTGGCGTCGGCTTCTCCAGCTACGTGATCGCCCAGGCATCCGGCCACCCCAACCTCGCGTTCGCGCTCACCCCGCCGCTCGTGGCCGTGATCATCCTCCGGCTGCTCCTTCGAGGCCCCCGGATCGGGTTCGCGAGCCGTGAGTTCTGGACGCTGAGCCTCGGGTTGGGGGTTGTCCTCGGATTCCAGTTCTACGTCTCCACCGAGGTGCTCGCCGGCACCTTCATCGCCGCACTGTGCCTGCTGTTGGCCCTCGCCGTGTTCGGTCGGAAGGTCAGCACCGTCGCCGGGTGGCTGCGACTGGCTGTAGGTGGGGTCATCGGCTCGACGATCGCAGCTCTGATCGCCCTGCCTCTTCTGCTCATGATGCGGGGCCCGAACGCGCCCGAGGGCGCGATCAGACCCCACGGGGTGTGGAACACCGACCTGCTCGATCCCATCGTGCCCGCGAGCCCGACACTCCTCGGGCCGGGCTCCTCACCGATCCCACGAATCATGGACATCGACTCCGCAGAACTCGGCGCCTATGTCGGAGTGCCCGCGCTCATCGCCGCTGCCATCATCGTCATCTGCCTGATCCGCAACCCCAAGTATGGAACGATCCTGCGCATCGCCTCGGCGGCGGGGCTCCTGGTCTTCGTCCTCTCTCTCGGTTCGCCGGTGCTGCTTGGCGGAAGGATCCTCCTCGACCCCGGACCCTTCGCGCTGATCGAAGCGGTGCCCGTGCTCAACAACATCCTGCCCATGCGTCTGGTCCTGCACTCGACGATCGCACTGTTCGCGATCCTCGGCTGCGGACTGCAATGGGCCCTTGATCATCGTCGAATGCGCTCGGCCCACGCTCTCTTGGGTCTGCTCGTGATCGCCGCGGTGTGTGTGATTCCCGGAGTCCAGACCTCACGAGAGGTCTATGCGCCCGAGTTCTACACGAACTCCCTCGCCGAGGTGATCCCTGCCGGTTCCGTGGTCAAGACAATTCCGCGCCCCCTGGCGTGGGCCGAGCCACATGCCGACGAAGCCATGGTGTGGCAGGCCGTGAGCGGTTTCCACTACCGGGAGACCGGCGGCTACTTCATCGGCTCGAGCCCGGATGCGACTGTCACCTATGCGGCGCCCGAAGACGCTCTCGACGAGATTCTGCACGACTCGGTGTTCACCGGTGCGCCGCTTCCCGAACCCGACAGCGACGAGGCCGGAGCAGCATTCGACGATCTGCGTGAAGACGGCGTGGACTTCATCGTGCTGGCTCCGGATGCGCCGCTGCTGCCTGGCGGTCCCGGAGAATACGAGGATTTCCTCAACGCCTGTCTCGGCGAACCCGCCTTCGCCGACGAAGGCGTTCTCGTCTACCCGTTGAATCGCTAGGCTCACGTCTTTCGCTAGGCTGATGTCAT
>JAKDSA010000126.1 GCA_030457025.1 Brevibacterium sp.
TGATCTCGGTGCGGTGGGTGGAGATGATCTCGACGATGCTCTGCTGCGGTGCAGTCTCGACGGTGGTCGAAGCAGACTCAGCGGCCACCTCGGCGGACTGAGTCGATCGCGGATCGACCTCATAGAAGTCCGCGGCCTGAGCGCCCATCTGACGAAACAGGAAGAAGGCGTAGATGCCGATCGTGATGACGATGATCGGGATCTCCTGCCACTCCTCGTAGCTGCCGTTCGAACCGATGAGTGCAGGAAGGGCGAAGGCGAGGGCGGCGAGCACGATGATGAGTGACAGGTACGTAGAGACGCCCGTGCGATTGTGGGCGAGGCCGCCGTGCCTGAGGCCCGCCACCAGCAGGCACAGTCCGATGACGGCATTGAGGATGATCATCGATACGGCCATGACCGAGTCTCGGCCGATCGTCGCGTGCTCGCCAGGGCCTAAGAGGACTGCGGCGATGAGCACGACTTCGATGAGCACGATCGAGAGTGTGAGGACGAGGGAACCATAGGGGTCGCCGAGGCGGCGGGCCAGGTGCTCGGCCTCGTTCACGACGCCGAAGGCGCAGATGAGGATGACGCCGACGATGATGGCCAAGGCGGTGACGAGAAGTGGTCCCGGAACGGGCGGAGCCAGCAAGGGGCCTGCGAAGAGGAGGGCGGCGAAGGCACCCCAGCCGAGGACGAGGCGAACGATGGCAATGGGAGTGAGAATGCTGCGAATGGCGGCAGTCATGACGGGCATTCCTGTTCTTCGAGGCCGTCCTCATCGTGACTGATTGCGCTCGGGTCGTCCCGACCGTTTCTTGCTGCTGGTGCTCAGTCCTCAGCGTATCGAGATCGGCGCGGGCAGACAAAGCTCATGTGCGATCACACCGCTCTGTCGCGCCCTGCCCGCACGAGAGCCGCGAACCTTGCTCCCTGGCCCCGCCTCCGGCCGGGTCCCACGGGCAGGGCCGCTCACCCTTAGCTGCGGGACGAAGCAGTCACGACACGATCGAGGCGTCGATGAGCACCGGTCCCGATGCGTCGAGTGCTTCCCGGTAGGCGGCGGCGAACTCGGCGCGGGTGGACGTGCGTTTCGCGGGGACCCCGTAACCCTGGGCCAGTGAGACGAAGTCGATGCCGCCCAGTGCCAGCCCGGGAACCTTGGGCACGCCCATACGCTGCGCAAAGCCGGCCAGGGCACCGTAGCCGGAGTTGTTGACGATGACGAAGACCGTGCGCGTGTGCAGCTGGGCTGCGGTGTACAGTGCGGTGATGCCGTAGTTGGCTGAGCCGTCACCGACGGTGGCGACGATGGTCTTCTCCGGTGCCCCGATCGACATTCCCACGGCCACAGGCAGCCCGAATCCCAGTCCGCCAGAGGCCGGGAAACTGTACATTCCGGGCCGGTCGATGGCGATCCGCTCGAGATAGTCGAGGTCCAAGGTGGTGGTCTCATTGACGTAGGACACGGAGTCATCGACATGCTCGTTGAGCACCTCGAGGATCTCCTGACCGGTCATTCCCTCCGCCGAGGTGGGGGCCGGGTTCATGATCCGCGAGCCCCGCTCGCCGCGCCGCGTGCCACGATCGGCGATCTGTGCCGCTAACGTCGCGGTGGTGCTGGCGACGTCGGTGATGACAGCCTTGCCGAATGGTGCCCGAGTGGCCTCACGCGGGTCCTGAGTGATCTGGATGACCTCGGTGCCGGGAGTCAGATAGTTCGACGGCTCCCACCGGTGATACCTGAATACGGCCGCACCCAACACCAGGACCACGTCATGGTCGGCCAGCTGGTCACGCACGGACTGGATGCCGGGGACTAAGACACCTTCGAAGTTCGGGTGGGTCGTCGGGAAGGGGCACCGGGTAGGCGACGGGGCGATAAAGACGGAGGCGTCGAGCTTCTCCGCCAGCAATGTCACGTCTTCCATCACGCTCGGATCAGCAACAGCGGCGGCATCGACCTGAGGCCCGACCACGAGGGCAGGTCGCTGTGCCCCGTCGAGGGAGGCGAGCAGTTCTCTTTGCAGCTGCGGGTCAAGGCCGCGCCCGTTCGACACCGACCGTGTCGGCAGCAGATCATCATCTGCGAGTGCTTCTTCGTCCCAGTCGTCCAGGGGGACCGACACGTAGACAGGTCCGCTGGGCTGGGTGGCTGCCTCGAATGCGGCCTGTGACAGGGTGCGGGGGACGTCGGCGGCCGACAGCGGCTCATGGGAATACTTCACCAAAGGCGTCGGCAGTGTGGCAGCATCCGCACTGGCCAACATCGCTTCCTGCCCGACGGTGCGACGGACCTGCTGACCGGCGAGGATGACCAGCGGAACGTGGCCGTAATGAGCATTGGTCAACGCGCCCATCCCGTTGCCGGAACCGGACGCGGCATGCAGATTCACCACAACCGGACGTCCTGTCACCCGAGAGAAGCCTTCGGCCATGCCGACCACGACCTGCTCATGCAGGCCGAGGACGAATCGGAAGTCATCGCCGAGTCCCGCGAGGAACGGCAGCTCGTTCGATCCCGGATTGCCGAATATCGTCGTCATTCCGTGGCTGCGGAAGACGTCCAGGCTGGCCTGAAGGACAGTCTTGGTCATTGACCTCTCTGCTTTCGTCAGGGGAGTGGTGCGGGGCGTCGACAGTTCGGCGACGCCGAGGGCCGAATCGGGCCCAATTCGGAGCGTACCCCGATCCGGTGCAGGCCGGCCCACTGTCTTGCGCAGGCCGACTCGCGGTCTTGCGCAGGCCGACCCACTGTCTTACGCAGGGGAGAGAAACGCTGTGATGCGCTCGAGGGTCTCGGCCGCCAGTGAGTAATACGACCAGATTCCGCGCTTCTCGCGGTGGAGAACGCCGGCATCGACGAGGATCTTCAGGTGGTGTGAGACAGTGGGCTGGCCCAGCCCCACCGGATCGATGAGATCGCATGCGCAGGCCTCATTGCCTTCGTGGGCGGCGACCAGGGAGACCAAGCGCAGCCGGGTCGGGTCGGCGAGAGCTTTGAGGATCCGGGCGAAGTCCTGTGCCTCGTCCAACCCCAGAGGCTCAGCAGTCAGGGGAGCGCAGCAGGCTGCCGAGGCGGGTGCTGGCAATGTCTGTTCAGTGGTCACATCTCCATTATGCCCATACATTGACAGTTGTCGATATGTGGTGTTTAGATTCATATCGATCACCTTCGATGTATACGACTGAGCGAACTCCGCCACGGCTGGATTCGTTCGAGGAGTCAGATGAGCACCCCAGCGACCGCCACGACCAGCGAACCGGCACAGGTCAAGCTATCAACTCTCGACCGTTTCCTGCCGGTGTGGATCATCGCCGCGATGCTTCTCGGGTTGCTGCTCGGCCGCCTGGTGCCCGGACTCGCAGCCGCACTCGATGCGGTGAAGGTCGCCGATGTGTCACTGCCGATCGCTCTGGGGCTGTTGGTGATGATGTACCCGGTGCTGGCCAAGGTCCGCTACAACGAGACCGGTCGGGTGCTGACCGACAAGAAGCTGATGATCACGTCTTTGGTCATCAACTGGTTGGCCGCCCCCGCTTTCATGTTCGTCCTCGCCTGGATTTTCCTGCCCGATCTTCCCGAGTATCGGACGGGACTGATCATCGTCGGCCTCGCCCGCTGCATTGCGATGGTCTTCATCTGGAACGACCTCGCCTGCGGAGACCGCGAGGCCGCAGCCGTCCTCGTTGCCATCAACTCGGTGTTCCAGGTCCTCGCCTTCGGCCTCCTCGGCTGGTTCTACCTGCAGTGGCTGCCGAACCTTCTCGGGCTGCCGACGACGAGCGGCGACTTCTCCTTCTGGGCAATCACGCTGAGCGTCCTCGTCTTCCTCGGCATTCCACTGCTGGCCGGCTTCCTGACCCGCACCATCGGCGAGAAGACCAAGGGCCGGACCTGGTACGAAGACCGGTTCCTGCCGAAGATCGGACCATTCGCACTCTACGGACTGCTGTTCACCATCGTCTTGCTCTTCGCCTTCCAAGGTGATGAGATCATTTCGAACCCCTTGGACGTCGCACGCATCGCCCTGCCGCTGCTCATCTACTTCACCATCGTCTTCGCCGCCGGCATGGTCGTCGGGCGGGCCCTGAAACTCGGATATCAGAAGACGACCACGCTGGCCTTCACCGCCGCGGGCAACAACTTCGAACTCGCCATCGCCGTGGCCATCGGCACCTACGGAGTCGCCTCAGGACAGGCCCTGGCCGGAGTCGTCGGCCCACTCATCGAAGTCCCCATTCTCGTCGCCCTCGTCTATGTGGCCCTGTGGTCACGTAGGCGATTCTTCCCCGAACACACCCCAGGCCAAGTGACCTCGAACCGACAGGATCCGCGCCCATGACTACGACCGCACCGAAACCCACCGTCCTCTTCGTCTGCGTCCACAACGCCGGCCGATCGCAGATGGCTGCCGGTTTCCTCCATGAGCTCGCAGGCGAGCGAGTCGAGGTCCGCTCCGCCGGCAGTGCGCCGGGTCACCAGATCAACCCGACCGCCGCCGAGGCGATGGCTGAGGTAGGCATCGACATCACCGACCAACACCCGAAGGTTCTCACCCCCGACACGGTGAAGACCTCGGACGTGGTGATCACCATGGGCTGCGGCGACGCCTGCCCCATCTTCCCCGGCAAGCGCTACGAAGACTGGGACCTCGATGACCCCGCAGGTCAGGGGATCGAGACGGTGCGCATCATCCGCGACGATATCCGCGCCCGCATTGAGACCCTGCTGACCAGCCTGTCCATTCCTTTCGATTCCAACGCTTCCACGATCTCGCCAAAGGACGCCTCATGACCGAGCCCACGCCACTGTCCGAACTTCCGGTTGCCATCATCGGTGCGGGCCCGGTTGGTCTGGCAGCTGCTGCGCATCTGATCACACGTGAGATCGAGCCACTCGTCTTCGAAACCGGAGCGATGCCGGGAGCAGCGGTGAGCGCGTGGGGTCACATCGGACTCTTCTCCCCATGGAAATACAACATCGACGAAGCTGCGCGCACGCTGCTCGGGTCAACAGACTGGGTCGAGCCTGAAGGCGACTACCTGCCCACCGGAGCCGAGCTTGTGGCGCAGTATCTGACTCCACTGGCCACGACCCCACAGCTGCGCAACGCCATTCGGATGCAGACTCGCGTCATCGCCGTCAGCCGCCTCGGCAAAGACCGCACACGCACCCCGGGCCGTGGCGACACTCCATTCCTCGTCCGCACCCAGGGCGCACAGGGTCAGGTCGAAGACCACGTGGTTCGCGCCGTCATCGACACCTCCGGCACCTGGGAGACCCCGAATCCTCTGGGGCACGCTGGACTGCCAGCCATCGGAGAGCCTGCAGCTCGGGAGGCTGGACTTGTCACGTCGCCGCTGCCCGATGTTCTCGGCCGCGACCGCGCACAGTTCGCGGGCCACCACACCCTCGTCGTCGGCGCCGGACACTCGGCGGCGAACACTCTGCTGGCCCTGGGAGAACTCCGTGAGGCCGAACCGTCCACCCGGATCAGCTGGGCCATTCGCGGTTCGGATCCTGCCAGCGTCTATGGCGGCGGTGACCAGGACGGTCTTCCCGCCCGCGGAGCACTGGGCGCCCGTTTGCGTCACCTCGTCGAAGCCGGACACATCGAGGTCCACACCTCGATGACCATTGCTGAGTTGAGCATCGCCAGCCCGGCTCCCACCTCGGCGGCGGGCATCACAAACGCACTGACCGTCACCGGGACCACCCCCGCGGGCGCAGTCTCTGTCGACGTTGACCGAGTCGTACCGACAACAGGATTCCGGCCCGACCTCAGCTTCCTCCGCGAAATCCGAGTCGACCTCGACCCGATCGTCGAGGCGCCCACCGGCCTGGGCCCACTCATCGACCCGGAATACCACAGCTGCGGAACCGTCGCACCACACGGCGCTCGCCTCCTGGCCCACCCGGAGACAGACTTCTACATTGCCGGAATGAAGTCCTACGGTCGCGCGCCGACGTTCCTCATGGCCACCGGCTACGAGCAGGTTCGTTCGATCGTCGCCGCGATCGCCGGCGATCAGGCCGCCGCCGACGCGGTCGAGCTCGTGCTTCCGGAGACCGGGGTCTGCTCGTCTGACATCGGTTCGTCGTGTGCGGCACCCGAATCCGCTGTCTCTGAGGAAACGATCGGATGCTGCGAGCCGACACCCACTGAATGTTGCGCGCCCGATGAACCCGTCACTATCGGGATTCCCACCGGATTGACGCATGGTCGAGCCGCAGGGCGAACATCAGACTGAAACCGCTTCCAACTGCGTTCAGAAGGACAAAGCTTCCCCGTCCTCGGGCGCTGACACTCGGTCGGAGATCGCGTGCGAAGCCGCCGCTGTGCGCACATCCTCGCGTGCTACCGGGCAGTGATTGAGCGCCTCCATATGGACGGCGATGATCCTCGCATGCGGGGCAAGGCCGGCCACCTCCACAACGTCTTCAGGTCCCATGATGATGGGGCCCAGCGCGGACGGGATGGCTTCCCCGGTATTGAGGACGATGACATCGGCGGCAATGTCGACCAGATTCTGTCGTACCTCGTCGGTCATGATGGTGTCGCCGGCGATGTAGATGACGGGGTCGTCTTCGTGCCGCAACACGACGCCCATGACCTGGCCCAGTTCGGGCTGTGCTGCAAGGCTCTCGTCTGAACCGTGCTGACCGCCGGTGCGCGTGAATTCGACGCCGGCGATCGTAGCGGTGGACTCGAGGACCCGCACATCGGTGAAGCCCTGGCCGGAGATCAGTACGGCATCCTCGTCATGTTGGACGAGGATCGGTGTACTGCGCGGCAGAAGCGACGCGGCCGCAGGATCCCAGTGGTCGGGGTGGGTGTGCGTGACGACGATGACGTCAGGTGCGAGGAGCTCGTCGAGCGGGCTGCTCAGGTCGACCAGGGGATTGCGGTCTGTGTTCCCGGTCTCGGAGGGAAATGGTGGCATTGACCCCTGTGCTCCGAGCATCGGGTCGATGAGGACTGTGGCCCCCTCGTACTGCAGCACCATTGTGGCGTTGCGGACCTGCTTCATCGTCACCAATTTGTCAGTCCTTTCGACGTTTGCCGGCAATGTCTCTTCTAGCGGATCAAATCTGCTGGCAGCTCAGTTCTGTCCAGCCTTCTGTGCACCGGTGACCGCGGAAGTGCCCAGGTCTCCCTTCGGC
>JAKDSA010000127.1 GCA_030457025.1 Brevibacterium sp.
AGGATCGAGTCAGGTGCCGCGTCAGAGACGGCGGCCGATGTGGCGGCATTCGATGTGGCGGCATCCGACCCCGAGGAGGAGGGAGCAAAAGTTCGCACGACGGCGTTGGAGAACAGACGCATGAGCACCAGTCTAGAGCTCAAGGTCATGTGTTCCCGACAGGGGAGCCGTCTGGTTTCTCAGCGGTTGAGGCAAGCATGTTCTACCGGGAGTAGAATCCGAGGCATGGCGAAAATTCTCAGTTCTCAGGACACCCGCCTCTACGCGGGAGCCCGCGTCGTTCTTCCGGCCATCTGGCTCGGTCTCATCATCGGCATCTCGCTCATCGAGGCCCCGTTGAAGTTCACCGCTCCGGGCATCACGATCCCCTTGGGCTTGGGCATCGGCCGTCTGGTTTTCACCGCCATGAACTGGGTCGAGATCGTCATTGCCGTGATCCTGCTGTGGGCGGTGCTCAAGGAGCACGTGGGAAGACTTTACCGGGGGCTGGCCTGCGGCATGATCGCTGTCCTCATCATCAAGATCACTGTGATCCGGCCGCTGCTCAACAAGCGCACAGATGCTGTGCTCGCTGGAGTCAACGACGGCGGATCCAGCCTGCATCTGCTCTACATCGCCGCCGACGGGATTCTCATCCTCGGCCTCATCACCATGCTCATCGTTGCGGTTCGCCGGTGGGTGACAGTGCAGCCTGCCAGCCAGGACGCCACGCCGAACTGAGTGACGATGCAGCCTGCCGGCAAAGATGCCACGCTGTGCGGGACCGGCACTGCGGCATCGTAACCGCCCCCTTCGGTTTGCAGACGAGCAGCCTGTTTGCAGACAGGCTGCTCGTCTGTAAACCGAGTCGATGATGCACGTAAGGCGAGTGATCTGCGCGCACAGCGCACCCGCGGTGGACGTCATCTGCCGCCGTGGACATGTTTCCGGAGTTCGGGCGTCTGAGAGAACAGCTTGGTGGCGAAGACACTGAGGTTGAGAAGTTCTTTGAATCTGAATCGCACCACGGTATAGCCCAGCGCCAAGAGTCGATTGTGCTGGTCGCTCTCTCGGTTCATCAGCTCTCGTCCGACCTTGATGTACTTGCCTACGCCGTCGGCTTCAAGGATGGTCATGGTCTCTCGATGCACGAAGTCAGTGCGCGAGACGAACCCGGCATCGTCGTAGATCTTCACCTGCTGGTCGAACCCATCGATATCCAGAGCCTTGAGGTCAAAGGAGCAGTAACTCTCGGCGATGCTCTCGGACTTCGGGTTGAGTGCGTCACACATTCTCCGAGCTGTGGCCTGCCCGGTCGTCAGCCTTTCAATCACCGAGTACCAGTTGTCCACAAGTTCTCCACGTGCGAGTCTGAGAAAGTCGGGTGGGTAGCCGAACTTCGGCTCGATCGCCCCATACCGGGTGAGAAGGACCTGCCGAAGAACGGTCTCCATTGCAGCGAACCCGGCCTGTTGGCCGCGAATATGGATGAGGTCCAGACTCGTTCTGACTGGCGGGGTCAGTTCAAGGTGCAAGTGTCTGATGCGGTCGGCTCGGCCGACTAGGCGATTGGACCGGTGGATTTCGCGAGTCTTCGAACTGCTCCGGGGATGGGCGACGGAGATCGGACCCGCGTCGATGCCGAGCAGCGGGATGTTCTGGAGCATAGCGGCAGAAGTCCCCCAGATGGTGTCATCCGCACGGTACCTCCGATAGTGGAGGATGCGCAGCCTGCGCAGCAGCTCCTGGTAGTGATAGTCATTCCGAAGCTCCTGTGGCGGAGTTGCCCAATGACGATCCGTCCACGCAGTGTCTTCGACGAATCTCGCAATACGTCGATGCGAGTCGATCCCACAGACCAACGTGACGGTATAGACGCCGTTGCACAGTTTCAGAAGGCAACATTCCTGCGCTTGCCTGATCAACCGCGTCGACACACCCGCCGACTCGAGTTCCCGGTAGAAGACGATGTTGTACATTCCTTGACGGTGCACCACGGTGGGTCGGTTCCGCCAGGAGAGATCTCACGCTTGTGGATATCACCTCACCGTGCACAGCCGATTCGCACACGAGTGACACCAGTGTCCACAAGTACCTGCGGTCGAGTCCTCATAGGCTGCGGAGCCCGCCCGGTAGACCGGTGGCAGCGAGGTGGCAATCTAGACCCAGCGCAACCAGTGCCCACCAACTCTCAATGGCTTCATACAGAACCTCGCGGCACCCTGCCTCGCCGCCACGGCGCCCCCACCAAACCGCCGCGCCCCGCCAAACCGCTAAGCTGCTAGGCCGCCAAACCGCTAGGCCGCTAGGCCGCCGCATCATGTTCCGCCGCGCCGCGCCTTGCCCCGCAGTGCCGCCTCGCTTTGCGGACGAGAAACCTGTCTGCAAACAGGCACGTCGTCCGTAAACCGAGGGGCAGGCGTCCGTAAACCGAGGGGCAGGCGCCCGTATCCCGAGGGGCAGGCGTCCGTGAACCGAGGGGCACCCGCGGCGCCACTACCTCACACAGCGACACCCGCGACGCTCCGCCCGCCCTCGCACAGCCACCGCCGCGCGGCTCAGTAGTACACAGCCAGCCGGCCGCGGGGTCCGTCGATGACCTCGACGGGAGTGTCGAAGACGCGCGAGAGCACCTCGTCGGTCATGATCTCGGTCGGCGTTCCGAACTCGACGACGCTGCCTTTCTTCACCGCGCAGATGTGATCGGCGTAGTGTCCGGCGAAGTTGATGTCGTGGAGGACGATGACGATCGTGCGTCCCATTTCAACCGCGGCCCGACGCAGGTGCGCCATCATCTGCACGGAGTGCTTCATGTCCAGGTTGTTCAGGGGTTCGTCCAGCAGCACGTAGTCGGTGTCCTGGGCCAGCACCATCGCTACGTAGGCTCGCTGACGTTGGCCGCCGGAGAGTTCGTCGATGAACCGGTCCTCGAGATCGTTCAGCTCGAGGAAGTCGATGGCCTGCGAGATGATCTCCTCATCAGCAGACGTCAGACGCCCCTTGGAATAGGGAAAGCGGCCGAAGCCCACGAGCTGTCGGATCGTCAGCCTGGTGATGAAGTGGTTCTCTTGGCGCAGGATGGACACGATCTTCGCCAGGTCCTTCGACTTCGTGGAGGACACGTCGTATCCGGCGACCTCGATCGCCCCGTCGTCGATGCCCAGCAGCCGCCCGATCATCGTCAGCAGCGTCGACTTTCCGGCGCCGTTGGGCCCCACCAGCGCGGTGACTCCCCCGGCGGGGATCTGCAGGTCGACCGGTCCGATCTCGACGTCGTTGCCGTAGGCCTTGCGGACTTGATTCAGGGTGATCACAAGCGTCCCTTTCTCATGATGACGAAGAGGAATGCGCCGCCGCCGATGACCTCGATGATGATCGACACGACGCCTTCGGCGTAGAACAGGTTCTTCATGATGAAGTACGCCCCGCCCAGGACGACGAACCCGAGGAGGGCCGCCATCGGCAGCACGTATTTGTGGTCGTAGGTGTCCGAGAACTGGTAGGCGAGCATCGCGACGAGGAAGCCGAGGAAGATCATCGGTCCGATCATCGACACGGACACCGCCATGAGGATCGAAACGAAGAACAGGATCTTCATCATCTCGAAACGGTGCCCCAGCCCCAAGTTGCTGGTCGTCTCCCTGCCGAGCGCGAGGACGTTCAGACGCGCAGAGCTCAAGTAGATCGCGGCACAGGCGAACAGGCACAGCGGGATCGACACCGGCAAGTAGCTGGAGTCCGAGTTCGAGACCGAGCCGAAGAGTCGGGCAGCGAGCACATCGAATTCGCTGGGTGTCAGGGTCCGCTGCATGAACGTCGCGATCGAGCCGAGTCCACCGCCGATGACGACGCCGATGAGCAGCATGATCGCGATGTTGCCGTATCTGCCTGAGAGCAGCCACCCGTAGAGCGCGAGCGAGAGTCCCACCATGAGCAGCAGCTGCACGGTGAAGGGCACCAGTCCCTTGAGGTCGACGATCGCGGTGACCCCGAAGAAGTACATGGCCCCGGTTTGGATGGCCACGTACAGCGACTCGAAACCCATGATCGAGGGCGTGATGATGCGGTTGTTCGTCACCGTCTGGAACGCCACGGTCGCAAACGCCTGGCACAGTGCGACGATCGCGATGACGACGAGGTTCTTCATCCGCAGCTGCGCAATGAGCCAGAACCCCTCGTCAGTGATCGGCATCGGGTTGTCCCAGGCCAGGAGCCCAAGAGCGATGGCCGCCGAGGCGACGATGAGGCCGATCATGATCGACCAGTACCGCCACCTGGACTTCGACGTCGCCAATGACTTCGACGACCGCCGAGGTGGCGCTGGGTCCCGTTTTGACCTCGGCTCCAGCTGGTCCTGAGCTGCTTTGGCTCGCCCCGTGATCGAGCGTCGCCCCGTGGTCGATTGTCGCCCCGTGGTCGATTGTCGCCCCGTGGTCGATTGTCGCCCGGTGGTCGATTGTCGCCCTGTGTTCGGGTATGTCGTGGACTCTGTCGTCTTCGCGCTCATGGCGCGCCTCATCCCCGCTTCCGCTGTCGTAGGAGGAGCCCGACGAACACCGCGGCGCCGACGACTCCGAGGATGACGGAGACCGGCAGTTCGAAGGGCATGATGATGACTCGGCCGATGAGGTCGCAGATCGTGACGATCGCGATGCCCAGCAGACACACCCAGGGCAGATTGCTTCGCAGGTCGTCGCCGCGGAGCATCGAGACGATGTTGGGGACGATGAGGCCCAGGAACGGCAGGCTGCCGACCACCACCGTGACGACGCCCGTGGCGATGGCCACGAGGATGGTGCCGATGAGGATGACCTGGTTGTAGTTGAGCCCGACGTTCGTCGCGACCTCTTTGCCCAGACCGGCGACGGTGAAGCGGTCGGCGGTGATGAAGACCGCGATGACGACGATGACGACGACCCACAGGATCTCGTACTGGCCGCGCAGGATCGAGGTGAAGCTGCCGGCGAACCAGATGCCCAGGCTCTGGAGCATATCGGTCTGGACTGCGATGAATGTCGAGATCGCCCCGACCACCGCGCCGAGCATGATGCCGATGATGGGCACGATGAGCGATGACTTGAGCGAGACTCGGCGCAGGAACAGGAAGAAGACGAGGGTGCCGATGAAGGCCGCGATGATGGCACCGACCATCCGGGCCAGGATCGAGGCGTCCGGGTAGACGATGACGGTGAGCATGAGGCCCAGCCCGGCCCATTCCGTGGTGCCCGTCGTCGTCGGTTCGACGAACCGGTTCTGCGTCAGCAGCTGCATGACCAGGCCGCACATGGCCATCGCCGCGCCGGAGAGGACGAGTGCGATGGTGCGCGGCACGCGGGTGATCTGGAACATCTCGGCTCCCCCGTCGCCGCCGAAGATGTCGTAGACGCCGGTGAACAGGGAGAGCACGAGGAGGAGCAGGACGCCGAGGACGCCGGCCACCAGCTTCCAGTTCAGCAACGGGCCCTTCGTCCCGGCAGAGCCCCTCGCTCCGGCAGAGCCCCTCCTCGCCGAGGTGGCGGCGTCCGTTGCCGCAGCACCGTCCGTTGCCGTAGCACCGTCCGCTGCCATGGCACCGGGATTGCTGCGTGTACTCGTCATTCTCTCGATCTCAATTACGGCTGGGAATCGTCACTTCTGCTCTTCGAGCTGGTCTGCGAAGGAGTTGAAGAACTCGGTGTAGGTCTGGATGCCTTCGTTGAGGTAGGTGTCCTGCGGGAAGTAGACGATCTTATCGTCCTTGATCGCAGGAACGTCCGTGAGCGCCTCGGAGTCTTCGAGGACTTCGGCGGCAGGTGCCGAGCCTTCGTCGCGATCCTCGGGCGCGAACGAAGCGTCACGGTCCAGGACGACCATGAGCTCGGGCTTGGAATCGGCAATCGCTTCGACGGAGATGTCATCGCCCTGGTGGTCCTCGCTGCTCGCCTCGACGTCAAGTGCCGGATTGAGACCGAGGATGTCGAAGACCGGTCCGACCGTGCGTCCGACCGACGGTGCGGAATAGCCGATGTCGCCTGCCGAGGTGATGAGGCCCATAGCAGTGTCCTTGCTGTCATATGCGGCCTTGGCTCGTTTCACCGAGGCGTCATAGTCGTCGATGATCTTCTGCGCATCGTCCTGCTTGCCGAAGATCTCACCCAGGACGGTCGTCTGGCGCTTGAGCTCGGAGCCGAAGTCCTCGCCGTCGCGGGGATCGAGTTCGAGCACGGTGGCCTCGGGTGCCAGCTTCGCGAGATCGTCGTGGAACTGGGCGAACCGCTGGCCGTTGATGACAAGATCGGGCTTTGCCTCCACGATCTTCTCCAGATCGGGCTCTCGGTGCGAACCGAGGTCCAAGACCGAGTCGTCCTTCGTGTAGCTGAGATCCTCGGACATCAAGGAGACAGCAGCAGCGCTGAGTTCGATGTCCCAGGCGTCGAGGGTCTCGAAAGTGCGGTTGTCTGTGGCCACCACCGAGGCGGGAGGGCTCGCCACGCTCTGGGCACCGTTGTTGTCTTCGATGTCGATGGTGCTGCCCGCTTTGGCGTCGGCGCCAGTGTCATCGGCGGCTGCTTGGCCACAGCCGGCCAGGGCGAGTGCGACCACGCCGGCCAGGGCGGTGAAACGGAGGCGAGACGAAACCATAGTGATCTACTTCCTGCAAAAGTCATTGATGTCAGATGAGCACGAACCGAGAATTAGCTTAGCCTAAGCTTCACACAATACGTGACAGTAGTCTAGCGTTATTCATCTCACATTGACCGCAGAAGCAGTGAACGGCCCGTCAGATCGAGGCGATGAGCCGACGAACTTCCTGCTCGGACGCCGCGGCGGCTGTGGGGCCACCGGACCCGCCTCGGTGCACATGGGCGCCGGCCTCTTCGGCGACGACGGCGCCACCGGCGTAGTCATAGATTCCGATGCCGCGCTCGGCATAGCTATTGACCTTGCCCTCGGCGAGCATGCACAGGTCGATGGCCGCCGATCCGCAGCGGCGGATGTCGTCGTAGCCGTCCATGAGAGTCAACAGCTTCGCCAGCTGCGGCCCGCGGCTGTCGCCGACATAGGCGAAGCCAGTCGCCAGAATCCGCCCTGACAGCCCGGGGGGCGTGCCACGCAGCCTCCGCGCACGCACACCCCGCCCCGAGCCCCTGG
>JAKDSA010000043.1 GCA_030457025.1 Brevibacterium sp.
GCTGCCGCTGGAGGTGCGGCTGCCGCTGGAGGTGCGGCTGCCTATGGCGCTTCGGGCTACGGCGCCGCCGGCCACGGCTCGCCACGCGGAAACTACCCCGGCTCGGGTCCGAATCCGAACGTGCCCAATCCGGGTGGGGCGAACCCGGGCACCGCGTATCCAGGCGGCCCGAATCACGGTGGACCGAATCACGGTGGACCGATGAGGTATGGGCCCGGCCAGGCGAGCGCTCAGGGATTTGCACAGCAGGATCTTGCACAGTCACAGCGGGGCAACGCACCGTCGGTGCGCAATCCCAACGGCGGCATCCAGGCCGCTCCAGGAACAGCGATGGCCGGGACCAACCTCGGCGGGGCAGGCTACGGACAGACCGGAGCTCCGGTGGGGCAACCGGCCGGACAGCCGGTGGGGCCGGGCACTGTCCGACCGAACCCCAACGGCGCCGGAGTCCAGCAGGGGCAGTCGGGCCAGCAGGGTCACCCGATCCAGCAGGGATACGGTTGGGGGCCGATGACATACCGGACGATCCGGACCGGTGGGTGGGTGGTGTTCGGCCTCATCCTGCTGGCCGTCGCGATCATGCCGCTGGGTCCGCTGCTCGTCACCCTCATCGCGTTCCTGTGGTCGATCCTGGCGCGCACCGGCACACGGTTGGACCGCAAGGCACAGAAGCATCGGTTCGAACGCGGACCGAACGGCGGGGGGTTCCTGCGCTCGCTCGCCTCGGCGCCGGGCGCGATCCTGGCATCGGTGCTGACCTCGCTCGCGACCTTCATCCTGCCGACCATCGCCGGGGTCGCGATGCTCGTGCTGACCCGGCTCGATATCGCGGGAATCGTGCCGAGCGGATACTCGGAGCAGTGGTCGGTGTGGGCAGCCGGTGCCGCCGGCGGCCTCGTGCTGTGGCTGGGGCCGGGCGCGAGCAGCCTGCGATTCGGATCGCGGCTGATGGTCTCCGGGGTCACGCGCAACCAGCTGGGCAGGCTCATCGCCCTGTCGACGATCGCGCTGGTGATCATCGTCGGGCTCATGGTCATCCAGTCCGGTGTCGGGATGTCCTGGTGGCCGCTGTCGACCAACCCATTCACCTATCTGCCAAGCCCGGTGTAGTTGTCTGCCGTTCCCGGTGTGATTGATCCTTGAATTTTCACTGGGAATCGAGGCAGCACCTGTTTGGGTAAGGTGGGACGGTCGGGCGTCGGATGTCGTCCCGATTCCCCACGGTCCGAGGCCGGGCCGACGTCAGACGATCGCAACGTGAGGAACAATGGCGAAGAACAACTCCGGTGACAATCGGCGGAACCAAGCACGTGAGAACGCGCGCCAGATCGCAGCGGCTCAGGACAAGAAGGAGAAGACCGCCAAGACCATCCTCTATGTGGGGATCGGCGTTGTCGTGGTCGTCGTGGCCGCGATCGTCGGCGTTCTCATCTTTCAGCAGGGCAAGCCGGGGATGGCTCCGGCCAACTACGTCGCCGGCGGGGTCAGTCTGGCCAAGGATTCCACCGTGGTGCAGCCGAAGCAGATGCCCGAGGGCGAGGAGTCGGATCTGCCGACTCCTGCCGATGCCGGCGCCAAGGACGACGCCGCGACCGTGACCGTCTTCCTCGACTTCCAGTGCCCGGGCTGCAAGGCGTTCGAAGAGGCCAATGCTCCGACCCTGAAGAAGCTCGCCGACGAGGGGTCGATCGTGCTGGAATACAAGCCGGTCTCATTCCTCGATCGCATGTCAGGCGGCAACGAGTACTCGACCAGATCGGCCAACCTGGCCGCCTGCGTCATCGACTCTCAGCCCGAGGTGACCGAGGACGTCTTCGCCGCTTTGTACAAGCAGCAGCCCGAAGAGCAGGGCAACGGACGCACCGACGAAGAACTCCTCAAGGTTGCCGAGAGTGCCGGTGCCGACACCTCGAAGAAGCTTCAGTCCGACCCGGAGCAGACCGTCAAGAGCTGCGTCACCGACCAGTCGTTCAAGGACTTCGTCTCGAAGTCTTCGCAGGACGCGCTGGACAACGGAGTGGAGGCCACCCCATGGGTGCTCATCAACGGTGAGCACACAGAAAAGACCAGCGATCCGCAGGCTCTGGCCACCGAGATCCTCAAGGCCACCGGCGAGTTCAAGGGCTGAGCAATGTCATCGGCATCGGTCGACCATCGTCGAGGTGGTGGCCGACCGATGCCGGAGGGCGGAGCCCTGGCCTTCTCCGTTTTGTGGCCGCGAAGGGGAATGGACTACTATCGTCTAGGCGCCAACGACATCGTTTCGCCGCCACGCCTCCCTAGCTCAGTTGGTAGAGCACCGCTCTTGTAAAGCGAAGGTCATCGGTTCGAGTCCGATGGGGGGCTCCACCTGACCGGGCCAGACAGTGAATTGTCTGGCCCGGTTTTTGTGCGCTGGCGCGTGTTCGCCATGCTCTGGCCTCGCCACTTATTCGTTCGCAGGTCCACTGCGCAGTTGTGGCACATCTGCTACGCAGTGTGCTGTGATCCTCACCTGCATTCGGGGCCGTCGCCCATAGGGCATTTCCGCACCGGACGACACTCAGCCCGAATCCTCATCCAGTCCTCAGCCTTGGCCATTGCCGCCGTACTGACATTGTCAGCCTGCGGCACAGAAGACTCGGCGGCGAAAGAAGCACCTGATGATGCAGGTCCCAGCGATGCCGCCTCCAGCCAAGGGCAGGATGCAGCCCTGGAAGCAGAAGAGACTGCGGAGGAGTCTGCAGAGCCGGACAGCACTGAGGCTGCCAGCGACAATCCTGATGGGGAAAAGGTCGATAGAGAAGTGAAGGTTGTGCCCGGGAAGAGCGATGGCGGCACCATCAGCGCAGGGGATTTCTATCTCGACAGCGCCGGTGAAGAAGCCGATTACGCAGCGAGCGCGGCAGATGAACTCGAAGATGCGGGCTACGAGTATTTCGAGCGCGCTCCTCGCCGCGAAGGCGAGCACACGGGCGACATTCCGATCTACGTGAGTGAGACAGCAGCCGAGCTCAAGGGGTCCTACATTCGTCCTGAGGCGAAGGTGATCGGGGAGGACAAGAAGGTGCCGGAGTTCACGTCTGAGTTCGAGGTTCCCGCCTCTTGAGTCTGACGGATGGCTCCCACCGAGTCTGACAGTGGCTCCCATTGAGACAGGCCCCGCGTTCTGCAGCGTAGTGCAGAACGCGGGGCCTTCTCGTGCCACCTGATTCCATCCAGGTGGCCTAGCCGTCGACGCCGCGTTTGAACACGAGCATCAGCGATCGCATGCTCAGGACGAAGCCGCCGAAGAGCAGGACGAATCCGAAGAACGCATAGAGGTGGATGCCCTCGGTCAGGAGCGGTCCGTCTTCACTGGTGATGAGCATGATCGATCCCAGGACGGCGGCACCGGCCAGGACCGCGACGATGAGCTGTTGGAACAGGCTCGTGAGGAACCTCCGATCCGAGGTGTTCTCGAGCACACGCATATTCATCGAGAAGCGACCCTGTTCGAGGTCCTCGGTGATCTTGTTGAGTCGCCGAGGCAGGCGGTCGATCATCGGCAGGATCTGCATCGCACGTCGCTGGAGTTCGTCGGTGATCTTCGTGGACTTCAACTTGCTGCGCATGAGGCGGTTGCCCTCGTGGCGGGCAACGGCGACGACGTCGAAGCTCGGATCGATGACGAGGAGTGCTCCCTCGACCGAGGCCAGAGCCCGAAAGGCCGCACTGATCGGGGCCGGGACAGAGAAGCGGTGAGCCAGGACCAGGTTGAACAGGTCGTCGAAGAGCTTCTGCCCGTCGGCCGACCGAGACCCACCGCCGTAGCGGGTGAGGAGTTCGCCGACCGCACGTTCGACCGCTCGATCGTCGAGATTCTCGGGGCGCCCGAGGAGTTCGATGAGAGAATCCGTGGCTCCAGCACTGTCGTTCTGGTCGATCGAGTAGAGCATGAGACCCAGGGCCGTCTGCGTTCCCGGGTCGAGCCTGCCGACCGCGCCGAAGCCCAACAGTCCCAGGCCACCGTCGGGTGTGATGAAGATGTTGCCCGAGTGCAGGTCGGCGTGGAAGACGCCGTCGGTGATGATCTGTTCGAGTGTCGCCCCGAGCAGCGTGGTGGCCAAGCCCTTCCGCTCCTGAGCCGAGAGTTCGGCCAGGGTCTTTCCTGCCGAGGAGACCGGTCGCCCGGGCAGTTTGTCCATGATGAGGAGCCGCTCGCCCGAAAGCTCCGGGTAGCCGTGTGGCACGGTGACGGAGAACTTCCCCGACCGCGTCAGGGTCTGTTCGATGGTGCGCATATTGTCGAGCTCGATCCGGTAGTCGAGCTCCTCCTCGAGGGAATCGGCGAATCCCTTGGCCAGGTTCTCGATTCCCAGATTCTGTCCCCACACGGTCGTCTTGTTCAGCCAACCGGCCAGACGCAGAATGATGTCGAGGTCCTGATTGACCTGGGTGAGGGCCTTTGGACGCTGGACCTTGACGATGACATCGGTGCCGTCGAGCAGAGTCGCCTCGTGGACCTGGGCCACGGATGCCGCGGCCAGAGGAGTTGCGTCGATGCGGGAGAAGACGTTGTCCAGGGCCTGGCCCAGACGCTCTTCGATTGCGGGTTCGATGACAGACCAGGGTTCGGGGGTGACCTGTGTCTGCAGGGTCTCCAGTTCGTGGATGTAGGTAGGCGGCAACACATCGCGGCGCGTCGAGAGCATCTGCCCGAGCTTGACGAAGGTGACTCCGGCTTCGGCCAGGGAGTCCTTGAGCGCGCGAGCCGTCTTCGCCTCACGCCCCGGGGCTGTCCCCCGGCCGAAGCCGCGGATCTGTGAGCCCAGTCCGTGGCGAACGGCGATCGACACCACCTCGGCGTAGCGTCGGCCGCGTCGTCTGCGTGCCTTCCAGCCGAAGAAGAGTGCCTGCGGTCCGGGCAGCGATCCGGTCGGGAACGCGGCTTCGATGACGACGAGGGCTCCGACGCCCAGAGCGAAGATCCACCCGGTCGCCAACAGCAGCAGCAGCAGCGCGACACCGGGGGCCACCTCGAGACCACCGGCGTTCTGACCCGTCCCGGCGCGGTAGAGATACTGCACCGTCAGCGCCATGACGGCGCTCATCACCAGCCCCACACCGATGGTCCGCGGCCAGCCCGTCGGGACTCCGACGACGCGTCGGACCACCGTGGCCGCCAGCCACGACTGCAGGAGGAGAAACAGCAGGGCGGCGATGCTCAGCAGCACGAAGGCTCCGAAATCGAGGGCGGCCATGAGCGTCTCTCCTTCCACACAGAGGGGAGTCCGAACTTCGAGAACTGGCATCACCAGCCTAGACGGTTCACACCGGATCAGCGCCGTCGTCTGCTGGGCAGTCCTATCTGCGTGGACCAGATGATGATCCACACGGCGCCGAGGATGGCGAAGAGTCCCGGGAACAGGATCCCGAAGCGCAGCGATGCGATGCTGATGACCAGCGACACGACGGTCGGGCCCGCCAGCTTGCCGCCGTTGGAGAAGATCGCCCAGATCCCGAGGAATCGGGCGCGTCCGATGGCCGGAGACAGGTCGGCGCCGATGGTCATGTTGATTCCAGCACCCAGGCCGTTGCCCACGGCCATGATGGCAGCGGCCGCGACCATTCCGGCCAGGTCCGGACGCAGCACCATGACCACGAAGCCGGAGCCGAAGATCGTCAGGCACGCCACCAGGGTCGTGGTCCGACCGAGGTGGTCCTTGATGTAGGCGCCGAGGAGCATGAATATGAGCTCGAGGCCGGCTCCGAAGGCGATGAGCAGGGAGATCGAGGACTCCTGCAGTCCGATCTCGACGCCCCACAGCTGGATCACCACAGGTTGAGCTGACCGGGCCACTGTCAGAGCGATCATCGAGATCCCGACGAGGATCACCGCTTTCCACCTCACCTCGAGACGCGGCCGAGGCGGCTGTCCCGATTTGGGTGCAACAGCCTCGGCGGGGGAGGGGCTCGTCGTGGCCCCGGCATCGGCAGCATTCGCACCAGGCGAACCAGCGCGGGGAGTCCCGCGGTTCGAATACCCGGGGATCTGGGCGATGGGCAGGGCCATGATGACGATGGCCGCGACAGAGGCGACGGCGGAGAAGACGAAGACCGACCAGAGCGGAAAGACGAGCATGAGACCGGCGCCGACGATCGGTCCGATGAGATTGCCCACTCGCTGGGTGCCGCCCAGCGCGGTCATCGCCTTCGAGAGATCCTGCGGCGGCATCACCTCGGCAACGACGGCCTGCCGGGCCAGATTCCACACATCGGAGACCGGCGCGAAGAGCATGAGCGCCACCGTGTAGAGGGCGAGTGAAGCCGCCGAATCCCAGACGAAGGCCACGACGATCCCACCGAGGATGATGACCGCAGCGATCGTGGCCGCAAGCATGGCCCGGAAATCGCCGAGGCGGTCGACGAGGATCCCCGCCGGCACCGTCGCGACAAGGGACACTGCTCCCATGATGCCGACGACGGCGGCGGCGAAGGACGAGCTCGAGCCCAGGTCGAGCGCACCCAGGACCATGACCGGAAGGACCGCGCCCAGGCCGACGGCGAAGAGGAGTGACGGTGCGAGGACCGGCCACACGATGGGTTTGAGCACCTGACCAGTCTAGATGCGAGAGCCTGCGCGCATTTTCCCAGTCAGGCGCTCTGCCGGTCGAGCTCAGCCGGCAGGGGAGATTGCGGGCAGGCGCACCTCGAACCGGGCACCTGACTCGGCGTTCGTCACGCCCACGGTGCCCGAGTGGGCTTCGACGATGCCGCGGACGATGGCCAGGCCGAGACCGGCACCGCCGGTGATGACTTCGCCGCCGGCGAGGGTGCCATCGGCGGGAGTGCGGGCCGGTGTGCCGCGCCAGCCGGTGGTGAAGACCTCGGTGAGAGCCTCGGCCGGGACTCCGCCTCCAGCGTCGGTGACGGTGAGGATGGCCTGCCCTTCGGAGCTTCTGCTCGTCTCCAGGACCACCTCGGTGTGCGCCGGCGTGTGCTGCAGGGCATTCATGAGCAGGTTCTCGATCACTCGGGTGAGCTCTCGGGGGTCTCCGGCCACGACGACGTCGCTGCCGCGCGCGTGCACCGCGACAGTCTTGGCCGCGGCGACCGGTCGCAGTTCGGACACCGCATCCGAGGCGAGGTCATAGAGGCTGACCTCGATGCTCGCGAGCTCCAGATCCCCCGACTGGATCCGTGACAGGGCGAAGAGATCGTCGACCATGTGTGAGAGCCGGTCGACCTGGACCCGAATCGTCTCGTAATAGCGCTGCGGGTCATCGACCATCCCGTCCTCGAGGGCCTCGGACATGGCCTTGAGGCCGGCCATCGGGGTGCGCAGGTCATGGGCGATCCAGGCGATGAGCTCGCGCCGGGAACGGTCCAGGCTGGCCACCTCGTCCCGGGAATCTGCGAGCCTGCGACTCGTGGCGACGAGTTCGGAACGCAGCAGGGCGGTCTCCGACACATCCTTCGGGTCGCCGAGGTCGCCGAGTCGGGCACCGTCACCGAGTCGGGCGCCGTCGCCGAGCTCGGCGGTCAGGGCCCGCAGATCCCTGTACTCGGCGGCGATGCCGCGGCCCAGGAACCAGGTCACCACGATCGTCGACAGCAGCGAGGCGAAGGCCACGGTGAGGAACACGTAGAGGTCATGCTCAGACAGGTACATAGCCGCGGAGATCGCGACCATCCCGGTGAGCACGGACACCAGCGTCGCAGCCACGATGATCGCCACCCGCACCGTCAGCGACCGCCGCCGGGCCAGCCACAGTCCACCCACGCCGAGGAGGCCGATCGTGGCCGAACAGAGGCAGGCGACGACGAAGATCCTCACCATCTCCGGCAGCGGCAGCAGCATCAGAATGATCCGTCTGCAGCGTGTTCGACGTCGCCGTCATGTGGTGCATGTCCGTCGTCGGGGACGTCGAAGCGGTACCCGGCACCCCAGACCGTGGACAGGAAACGTGCATGCGAGGGATCATCTTCGATCTTTGCCCGCAGTCTGCGCACCGTGACGGTGATCGTCGACAGATCACCGACCTCCCACCCCCACACCGAGCGCAGCAGCGCCGCACGATCGAAGACCTGGTGCGGGTGTTTGAGAAAGAAGGCGAGCAGATCGAATTCTCGGGCGGTCAGGTCCAACGAGATCCCATTGCGACGGACTCGGCGGGCTGAGACATCGAGGTGGAACGGCCCCAGGCCGAAGGGCGCCTCGGGCGTGGAGTCGCTGACTGTGCGCCGCAGGATCGACTGCACCCGCAGCACCAGCTCCCGGGGAGAGAAGGGCTTCGTGAGGTAGTCATCGGCACCGGCCTCGAGACCGTCGATGCGGTCTTCGGTCGCGGACAGCGCCGTGAGCATGAGCACAGGAACCGAGGTGAAGGCCCGCATCCGACGGCACACCTCGGTGCCGTCGATGCCAGGCAGCTTCCGGTCGAGGACGACGAGATCGGGGACCGCCTCGGACAGCGTCTCGAGGGCCTGGAAGCCGTCGGTGACCTCATCGACGAGGAAACCGGAGGCTTGCAGATAATTGCGGGCCACCTCGGCGACCGTGGGATCATCCTCGACGAGGAGCAGACGACGGTCGGCGAGATCAGGGTCCACAGCGGCATCGGTCATGGCTTCAGTCTACGAAGCTCTGCGGCGAACGGACACCATGGTGCACCGATGGCCGACGAGCCTACACTGTTCCCAGCGAGAATCCGTCCCACATGGCACTACGCGGAGGAGAGCGATGTGAACAGCGCGGCGGCGCGGTCGAGCAGATTCCGACTCGAGCCGATGCGCCCCCGCGACCCTGGTGAGAACGGTCGCGCTGCGAGTTCGCTCGAGCTCTTCTTCGACCTCGTGTTCGTCATCGCGGTGTCCATCGCCGCGACCCAGCTCCATCACAGTGTCGCCGAGGGGCACCTCGGCGATGGCTTGGTCGCCTACCTCATGATCTTCTATGCGATCTGGTGGGCATGGATGAACTTCACCTGGTTCGGCACGTCGTTCGACAATGACGACTGGCTCTACCGGGTGATGACAGTCGTGCAGATGGGTGGAGTGCTTATCCTGGCTGCAGGCATCGAGCCCGCATTCGTCGACGGCGAGTTCACCGTCGTCGTTCTCGGCTACGTCCTGATGCGCATCGTCATGATCGCCCAATGGCTACGCGCATCACGGCGGGCAGGTCCCGCGCGGCGAGCGACGATCTTCTACGCATGCGGAATCGGTCTCGCCCAAGTGCTGTGGATCGCTTGGCTCGCCATTGAGCCGCAGGGGATGGCGCTGGTCTGCTTCGCACTCCTGGCGCTCGTCGAGCTCAGCGTTCCTGTCATCGCCGAGATCCGCGGCTCGACGCCTTGGCATCCGCATCACATCACGGAGCGCTACGGGCTGTTCACGATCATCCTCCTCGGTGAAAGCCTGCTCGCCTCCGCCAACGCCATCTTCGGAGCCTTCGCGGACAACGGTGAAGTGATTCCCCTCGTGACCCTGGGCGCGCTCTGCCTCGTCGTCACCGCATCCATGTGGTGGATCTACTTCTGGCCGCCCCATCACCGGGCGGTTTCCTCCATCCGCAAAACCCTCACCTACGGTTACGGCCGCTACTTCGTCTTCGCCGCCGCTGGTGCGTTCTCTGCCGGAGTGGGCGTAGAAGTCGACTCGCAGCTGAGCCACAGTGAGATCTCTCCGCTGCTTGGTGCCTTCATGATCTCGGTCCCGATCACGGTCTTCGTCCTCGGCGTCTGGGTGCTGGCGATCAGGGCCAACGCAGGCGGGGTCGTCAACACGGTCGTCCCGGTCTGTGCGGTGCTCGTGCTCTTCGACCCGATCATCCCGATCCCGACCTTCCTCACGACCTTCTTCATGATCGTCATCGTCATCACCCTCATCGTGGCTTCGCCGAAGGGCGGTGGTCCTTCCCTCGCCGAGGCGGTCCCGGAGGATCGCTGAAGCGATCGGTGGGCCGGTCCTCAGCAGGGCAGGCCGATTGTCAGTAGGGCTGATCGGTCGTCAGTGGGGCAGGCTGATGAAGTGCCGGAGGTCGTGGGCCTTCGCGGCGTCGACCCTGCGGGCGATCTCGTCCGCGCTGGCTGCAGGCCGGGATGCTGCGCTGCGGGTGGAGCGCAGCGAGTGCCGACGTCCCAGTTCGATCAGCCATACCCCGATGCGCACGAGCGCGCGGTCGACTCCGCGGAGATGTGTGTCAGACCTCGACGGGGCCGGCGTCGCTTGGCCCGAGGACTCGGCATCAGGGCGTGCAGGCGGTGTCGTGTCGGACTGTGCGGGTATCGGGTCGTCGAGGAAGATCTCACGGGTGATGGTTGTCGTGCGTTCGACGATCCGGCCGGATGCACTCGGCGCTGCCGATTTCGCTGCCGCTGTCGGTGGCCGGGCGGAGGTGATTGCCGTGCTCATGATGGGGTTTCCTCTCCATCGATCAGGGGGAAGGCGTTGAACTGGATCTGCACTGGTCGGGATCCGGGGTCGTTGCGGCCTCGGAACTCGTCGATGAGGGTCTGGGTCATGTCGTGGTAGCGCTGCGAGATCTCGGCCAGCTGGGCCGAGGTCAGGTGGACGTTGCTGGTGGTGATGTCCGCGGCATCCAACCATTCGGTGGACAGTCGTCCCTCATCGGTGAACCCGATGACGAAGTCCTCGAGTGCTCGTGCGCTGCTGCGGTTGAACTCGCGGATGACGAAGTCGGCAGCAGCATGGGCCGCGGAATCTCGGCTCTCGTTCCGTGACGGGACGGTGACCGCTCCGGGGATCCGCTCCCACCACTTCTCCCTGCCTCCGGTGCTGCCCTCGACCTGTCGGATGAAGTCGTGTCGCGCGAGCTGACGCAGATGGTAGCTGGTCGATCCGGAGGACTCGCCGAGCCTGCTGGCCAGCGTCGTCGCCGTCTGCGGACCGTATTTCGCCAGTGCATCATAGATCGCCATCCGCAGCGGGTGGGCGAGTCCCTTGAGCGCTGAGGACTCGATTCTGCGGGTGTGATCGGTCTGTGTGCGGGGCTGAGGGTCTGACTGCGAAGCGGGCATAGTGCAAAGATACAGTTGCAAAGGAAGTTTTGCAATAGAAACTTTGCGTGAAATCTGCCGTTCGTTTCGCAGCGTTCCTGGTCGTTTCACAGTCGAGGATGAGACGCTGGTCACATGACTTGCCTTCACGTTGTCCCGCCCTACCTTCTCGACAGCCTCGCCGAACGCGGGGGTGAGCGGTTCCCACGTGCGGCCCGGGCCGCACGCGGTGCTCGGATGTCCGATGAGTCCAGCCGCAGCCTGCGCGCCGAGGGGCTGCGCTACACGCCGCTGGGGAGGGCCGAAGATGGTTCGGGTGAATCGACCGCGGGGCCGTCGAGTGCGAAGCGATCCGTGGCTGCACACGCGAGCGCCGGGGTGGATCGCCTCATCCACGATGCTCGGGGCACAGAGACACTGCCCGGCGTCCTCGTCCGCAGCGAGGGCGAGGAGCCGGTCTCCGACGAGGCGGTCAATGAGGCCTATGACGGGCTCGGGGCCTCCTATTCGCTCTTCGCAGAGGCCTTCGAACGCAAGTCGCTCGACGGCAATGGGATGCCGCTCATCGCCAGCGTCCACTACGGCCAGGACTACGACAACGCCTTCTTCGACGGACGCCTCATGGTCTTCGGCGACGGCGATGATGAGGTCTTCACCGGCTTCACCGGGTCGCTGTCGATCATCGGCCACGAACTCAGCCACGGGGTCATCAGCCACACTGCCGACCTCGAGTACTTCGGGCAGCCCGGTGCGCTCAATGAGCACTGCGCCGACGTGTTCGGCGCCCTGACCGAACAGCACGATTCGGGACAGGACGCCGGTGACGCCACCTGGCTCATCGGCGCCGGAATCTTCACCCCCGAGGTCACCGGCAAGGCGCTGCGCTCCATGCTCGCACCCGGCACCGCCTACGACGATGATGTGCTCGGCAAGGACCCGCAGCCTGACCACATGGACCGCTTCGTCACCACGGAATCGGACAACGGCGGGGTCCACCTCAATTCCGGCATCCCCAACCGCGCCTTCGCGCTCGCGGCGACCCGCCTCGGGGGTCAGGCATGGGAGACCGTCGGCCAGGTCTGGTACGCCGTGCTGACCGGATCCGACATCACCACTGGCACCGACTTCGCAGGCTTCGCGGCCCTGACCGTCGCCGAGGCGGTTGCGGCCTTCGGTGAGGGATCCGACGTCCACGACGCCCTCGTCCAGAGCTGGGATGCCGTCGGTGTCACCCGGGGTGCAGGTCGGGGAAATGTGGGGAGCAGCTGGTGAATGAGGGCGGCGAATTCGGCCATCTCATCGTCGAGCGCAGCGGTGGAATCGCCGGGCTCCTGCTCGTATGGGACCTCGACATCGACTCGAGCGAGCACCGGGAGAGTATCGGACCGAAGGTGGCCGAACTCCCGTGGCAGGGCGAGTCGCAGGCCCGGGCGGCAGGGGGGTCGGGGGCTGACCGCTATGTCTATGCGATCGAGAGTCGCTTCGGACTTGTGCGCTTCGGTGAGGCGGACATGCCGGGGGAGTGGAAGAACCTCGTCGAACAGGTCCGCGAGATCACCGAGCCCGAACGCCGCAGACCGGGCACTGAGTGATGTTGCATGAAGCGTCCGCTCGAATCGAAAGTGCAATACACTGGCGCTCATGACTCATGACGACTCCACTGCGGCCAAGAACGAACGAGATCTCGAAGCGGGCATCCACACGGACCTGCGGTCGACGATGACCTACGGGTCCTATCTCGGCCTCGACCGTCTGCTGACATCCCAGCACCCGGTCAGTCAACCAGTCCACCACGACGAGCTGCTGTTCATCATCCAGCACCAGACCACGGAGCTGTGGTTCAAACTCGTCATCCACGAACTCCTCGACGCCCGCAGGCTCATCGCCGGCGACCAGCTCCAGCTCGCGCTCAAGCGCATCGCCCGCGTCAAGCACATCCAGAAGACCCTGACCGAGCAGTGGTCCGTCCTTGCGACATTGACACCGAGCGAATACGTCGGATTCCGCGATGAGCTGGGCCGGTCATCGGGCTTCCAGTCCTGGCAGTACCGGGCTGTGGAGTTCCTGCTCGGCAACAAGAACGCCGGGATGCTGCAGGTCTTCGACGGTGAACCCGAAGCCCGGGCGCAGCTCGAGACGTATCTGAACGAACCGAGCGTCTACGACGAGTTCCTGCGCTTCCTCGCCCGCCGAGGGCTCCCGGTCCCGCAGCGCCTCCTTGAGAGGGACGTGAGCGTGGCGCACACGTTCGATGAGGAGCTCCTCGACACCTTCCGGATCATCTACGAGAACCCGGAGAAGTACTGGCTGGAGTACGAAAGCTGTGAAGAGCTCGTCGATCTCGAGGAGAACTTCCAGCTCTGGCGCTACCGTCACATGCGCACGGTGCTGCGGATCATCGGCATGAAGCGCGGCACCGGTGGGTCGAGCGGCGTCGGGTTCCTGCAGAAGGCGCTCGATCTCACGTTCTTCCCCGAGCTCTTCGACATTCGCACCGGCATCGAGAACGGTCCCGGCACGAGCACGGCCGGCGGCCGGGGCACCGCGACGGGGTGTCCAGGGCTCTGAGTCAGATCGTCGACCTCGACCACACGTCCGGCAGCCCCACCTCCTTGCTGCGGACCTTCGTCGGACTCCATCTGCGGGACCTGGGTGGGTGGATCCGGGTCGCGGCGCTGCTTGATCTCCTCGCCGCTGCCGGGGTCTCGAACTCCTCGACCCGCAGTGCCGTGTCGAGGCTCAAAGGCAAGGGGCTGCTCATTCCCGACAAGCGCGGCACCGTGGCCGGATATCGTTTGGGTCCGGGGGCTGTGACCGGCCTCGAACGTGGCGACCGGAGGATCTTCTCCTACCGCGGGCAGAGGGATGACGAACCCTGGTGCCTGGTGTCCTACTCCCTGCCCGAGGTGGACCGGTCGAAACGGGTGCAGCTGCGTCGGGCACTGACGGGACTGGGCTTCGGTGCGGTCATCGACGGCCTGTGGATCGCTCCCGGGCATCTGCGTGCCGAGGTCGAAGACGCCCTGGAGACTCTTGAGGTCCGAAAGCGGGCGACGATCTTCCTCACGCAGACACCGCTGACCGCCGAGCCCTTCGCCCAGGCGGCGGCGAGATGGTGGGAGTTGGACACGCTCGCTGCCCGGCACTCCGAATTCCTGGGCCGGTACGACCACTCTGCGCCGCACCCATCAGGTTCAGGACACGCAGATTCCGGGCCGCCGGCGTGTCCGGAACCGCGTGAGGCGTTCGTCCTGTGGCTGCGCTGCGTCGACGATTGGAAGGCGATCCCCTACGTCGATCCGGGCCTTCCTCCCAGCGCCTTGCCCGCGGACTGGCCCGGTATGAGGAGCGTTGAGCTCTTCGCTCAGCTGTCCCGCAGTCTGGCAGAGCCGGCACGTGCCCACGTCAGAGAGATCGCCGCCGGCGGGTGACCGGCACAGGTCCAATCAGCTCAGCAGAGTCTCGAGCACGAGCGGGAAGTAGGGCGATTCGGGGTCGACGAGGTCGGCGTGATCGGCGCCCTCGGCGACGGTCAGCCGGGCCGGGAACGTCCGTGAGAAGTCGATGTCGACCGTCTGATCGCGATCCCCGTGGAGGGTGAGCAGGTCGACCCGGGCAGGGATGAGCAGCACCCGAGAGCGCGGATCCTCACGCAGATATGGAGCCAGGTCCTGCTCCGGCGGGGCACCCATATAGTCGAGCACGGCGCCCTCGCCCAAACCGTCCTCAACCTCTCGGAACAGGTCCGTGATCGGGGCCAAGGGGCGCAGTCGGAACTCAGGTCCGTCCTCGCCGAGGTGGCTCGCCCAGGCCAGCACGAGGCACCCTCCGGCGGAATGACCGGTCACGATGAGATCCTGCCGTGCTCGATCACTCACACCCCACTCCGACAGCGAGTCGCATGCGAACTCGATGGCGGCGGTGACATCGTCCGAACAGTCGGGCTGCCCACCCGAGCGCCGGTATTCGATGAGTACGCACAGCACCCCCACCTCGGCGAGGGCAGCGGCCATGGGTCTGGCATGGGCGAGGTCCGTGCGATCACGGAAGTAGCCGCCGTGGACGAGAACCACCGTCGCCGAGGCGGTGCCCGGGTCACCGTAGACCTCGAGGAACTGATCGGGCTCGGCTCCGTAGTCATGCCGGATGGCAGCCCGCTTCGAGCCCAGCTCGGAACCGGCGGCGCCCAGCGCAGCGAAACGCTCGTCCTGTCTCGTGGGACTGGTGGAAGGACTGTCGTCGTTCACGGTCATTCCGCTCTGCGCACTCGCGTCAGCTCGGGAATCTTCGCGCCGAGCTTGTCACCCGAGGACTGTCCGCGCAGGCGGCGACCGACCCAGGGTGCGAAGTGCTCCCGGGCCCACTTCGACTCCTCGGTGAACGCATCGCGGATCGGGCGAGTCGGGCGTGCCGGCATCGCGAAGCCCGTCGTGGGCAGGGAGTGTCCGCTCTCCAGGGTGGCCAGGGCCTGATTGGCGACGAGGTCATGGCCCCGGGGTGAGAGATGGATCCGGTCGTCGGCCCAGTTCTCGCCGGCGTAGAGCGGACGCAGGCCCCAGACGTCGATCATGTGACAGCCGTGTCGCTGCGCGATCGACCACAGGTGGGTGTTGTAGATGCCAACTCTCGGACGTACGGCGCGGATCAGAGGGGAGCTGATCTCCGTGTCGAAGCCGTTGCACATGAGCACCTCGATGCCTGCCTCGCGGAAGGCGACGACCGCGCGTTCGAACTGATCGGCGAGGTCATCGATGTCGGCCATCGGACGCAGGCAGTCATTGCCGCCGCCGCAGAAGCTGACCAGATCGGGTTTGAGAGCGAGTGCCTTGGGCACCTGCTCATCGATGATCCGATCGAGGAGACGGCCGCGGATAGCGAGGTTGGCGTAGGTGAGCTCGGGACTGCCGACGGGTGAGTCGACGAGCTTGTCGGCAAGACGATCGGCCCATCCCAGGTACCGGTCCTCGTGGTTCGGATCATGGTCCATCAGCCCTTCACTGAATGAGTCGCCGATAGCGACGTATGACGTGATGGTCTGGAGCATCGGGGGTCCCTCTTTCGTTGATTCTCTGATTCCGAACTATACTGACTCGGCCTCGCCGGGTTCAGGTGCGACTGCCTCAGATTCGCAGCGGCCCCGCGTAATGACCAGTGCTGATTGCCTGGCGCATCGCCTGGCGTAGACTCGATTCGAGAAGGATTTCGTCCGTGAAGGCCACTGCAAGAGGAGCACAATGTATCGTTCGATTCCGGTTCCCGAGATCACTGATTTCGCCATCACGAATGCTCGGATTGTGCCCATCGCAGATGCCGAGGGCAGACGTGTCGAGCCGATCGGATCCGGCACGATCCTGGTCTCGAACGGGACGATCACCTCGGTGACCGAGGGCGGGGCCGACGCACTTGATCTGCCCGCCGGCACTGAGATCATCGACGCCGGCGGACGCTGGGTCCTGCCCGGATTCATCGAAGCCCACGGCCACCTCGGCGTCCATGAGGACGGTGAAGGCTGGTCCGGCGACGACACGAACGAGATGACGAACCCCAACGGTGCCGGCGTGCGCGCACTCGACGGCATCGACCCGAGCGACCTCGGTTTCAAGGACGCACTGCGTGGAGGCGTCACCTCGGCGCTGATCAAGCCCGGATCCGGCAATCCGATCGGCGGCCGCACCGCCTTCGTCAAGACCTGGGGGCGGATCGTCGACGAGATGCTCGTGACGCAGGACCTGTCCGTGAAGTCCGCTCTCGGGGAGAACCCGAAGCGCGTCTACGGTGAGAAGAACGTCACCCCATCGACTCGCATGGGAACGGTGAAGGTCCTCCGCGATGCCTTCGTGGACGCGCAGAACTACCAGGCGAAACGTGCCCACGCCGAATCAGAGGGCACACCCTTCGAGCGTGATCTCGTCAAGGAGACGTTGGCGGATGTCCTCGACGGGAAGCTCGCCTTCGACCAGCACTGCCACCGTGCCGATGATATCGCGACGGCCATCCGCCTGTCGGAGGAATTCGGCTACCGCCTCGTCATCAACCACGGCACCGAGGGCCACAAGATCGCCGACTACATCGCTGACAGAGGCATCGACGTCATTCTCGGGCCCCTGATGACCAGCAGGTCGAAGGTCGAGCTGCGCGACCGCACCCTGGCGACCGCGGGCGCACTGGCCAAGGCCGGGGTGCGCATCGCCCTGACCACCGACCATCCAGTCATCCCGATCAACTTCCTCATCCACGAAGCCTCTCTGGCGGTCAAGGAGGGCCTCGATCCCGTCGTCGCGCTCGAAGCGCTGACCATCAACCCGGCCGCGATCTTCGGCCTCGACGACCGCCTGGGCTCGCTCACGCCGGGCCGGGACGCCGACATCGTCCTCTGGTCCGGTGACCCGCTCGACCTGAACTCCCGCGCCGATCAGGTGTTCGTCTCCGGCCGCAAGGTCTACGAATTCGACGCCGCAGAAGGTACCGCCGATGTGGCTGACCCGCTCGGCCCGACTCTCATCAGTGAGCCGTGACGGACGACAGCACAGAAGAAGCCCCCACCGCCGAGGTGCCGGTCGACGCCCAGTCGTCGTCCGGTCCTGAGCATGGTGCGAAGCAGGCGGAGACCGGATCCTCCGCGCTGCAGGAGATGCTCGAGCTCACGCGTCAGCAGCGCCTGCAGGAACTGCGCGAAGCACCGACTGGTCAGCTGAAGTCCGACGAAACCGGATCGGACGGTGCGAAGTCACCGACGACGTCGACGGCCAAGTCGAAGCCGAAAGCCGACCACCGGGGCGCCTCCCAACGGATCGCTCAGCGCGTGGCCAGGCGCACCGTCGGCAGGCTCGTCACCGGCACCTCGGTCAACACCCAGCCCGTGCCCATCGTCACTGCACTCAAGGGATCCCCCTACAAGGCCCCGGTGCAGGCGAGTGAGCCCGGTGAAGACGAAGCCAGGATGGTCCTTGACTTCGCCGCCGACCTCGCCGCGATCATGATGCGCGCCGGTGCGGGTACCACCGACATCGAGGTCTCGGTCATCGCAGCCTGTGCTGCCTTCGGGCTGACCACCGCGCAGGTGGACCTGACCTCGAACACGCTGACCGTGCACTATTCGACCTCTGACGGTCGCCTCATGACCGTCATGCGTGTCAACCGGGGCGAATCCATCCACTTCGCGAAGCTGGGCTCCGTGCACAAGCTCGTCACCGAGCTGGTGGCGGGGAACATCGAATTCAACGATGCGCGTAACCGTCTCGACGCCATCAGGTCACAGCGGCGCCCCTACCAGGAATGGACGGTCACGGGAGCCTGGGGACTGATGGTCGGCAGCCTCGTCCTGCTGCTCGGCGGCGGAGCCGTGGCCGCGGGTCTGGGCATTCTCATGTCGATCTTCATCCAACAGAGCGGCAAGCTCATCGGCCGGACCAGCCTGCCCAGCTTCTTCATCACCGCACTGCAGGCAGCGATCGCAACCCTGGTGGCCATGGTGGCCGGCAACTTCGGCATCATCGAATCACCGCAGTACCTCGTGGCTGCGGGCATCGTTCTGCTCCTGCCGACGCAGTCCCTGTATTCGTCCGTCCAGGACGCCCTGACGAATTTCCCGCTCACCGCAGCCGGGCGCATGGTGGGGGTGGTACTGACCCTGGCCGGCATTGTTTCGGGGCTGGCCCTGGGTGTCGTCACCGGAGAGGCGATCGGTCTCAGCCCGATCGAGGTCCTCGTGCCCAAGACCGGTGTGCACGTTCTCACCGCGATCGTGTCGTTGGTCGCAGCGACCGTCGTCGCCATGGCAGGTGTCGTCGGCATGCAGTCGACGCGGCGGTTCATCCTGCCGGCCGCATTCGTCGGCCTCGCCTCCTACATCACGATGACGGCGCTGACGCTCCTCGCCATCGACAACGTCCTGGCCAGTCTGCTGGCCTCGACCGTGACCGGCTTCCTGGCCCGCCCACTATCGCTGCGTTTGGGCGCACCGTCCATCGTGCTCATGATTCCCGCGATCTACACGCTGCTGCAGGGACTGTCGATCTTCACCGCCGTCTATCAGATCGCCGCCGAATCGGCGACGACGTCATTCGCGGTCGGACTGTCCTCCCTGTTCAGCGCGATCCTGGCCAATGCGGCTCTCGCCGTCGGCGCCGTGCTCGGCAGCTACCTGGCCAGGCCGTTGAAGAACCTCAAGGCAGACGCCGTGGAGAGGACCGCGAAATCCGCGCGCTCAGCCGAGTCATCGATCACGATCGATGGGTCTCAGCAGCGCGACTGAGGATTCCTCACTGGTCTGGCAGCCTCCAGTTGATGGGTGCCACACCCTTCTGCGCGAGCAACTCGTTCGTGCGGGAGAACGGTTGGGATCCGAAGAAGCCTCTGCTGGCCGACAGCGGCGAAGGATGCGCGGATTCGATGATCGCGACCCCGGAGCGACCCGACTGCAGCATCGGTGCCAGACTTCTCGCGTCACGGCCCCAGAGGATCGCCACGAGCGGCTGATCGCGGTCGACCAGTGCTGTGATCGCAGTCTCCGTGATGGCCTCCCAGCCGCGCTTGCGGTGGGACGCGGGTTCTCCCGGAGCAACGGTGAGCACCCTGTTGAGCAGCATGACGCCCTGCCGCGACCAGGCCTGCAGGTCACCGTGGGCGGCCGGTTCGATGCCCAGGTCGGTGGCGAGTTCCTTGTAGATGTTGTTCAGCGAGCGGGGGAGCGGACGCACATCGGGATCGACGGCGAAGGACAGACCGATCGCATGTCCGGGTGTCGGATAGGGATCCTGACCGACGATGAGCACCTTCACCTCGGCGAGGGGCTCCGCAAAGGCACGGAACACCGTGTCTCCGGCGGGCAGATAACTCCGCCCGGCGGCGTTCTCCTCGCGCAGGAAATCGCCCATGGCGTGGATGCGATCGGCCTGACCGGACAGCGCCGTGGCCCAGTCAGGGGACATGATCTCGGTCAGCTCCGCTGTGGATGTCATGCCCGTGATTCTACCGACGGACCACTGCGTCGCCGATCCGCGTCGACTGGTGGCCAGGCCGCGTCGCTGGCCGGTGCCGATGTGCACACAATGCAGATGAGGTGTGCATCATCGCCTACCGCCCCGGCATTCTTTTCGTACCGGGGCAGGCGATATGCTCGGGCAAAGGAGTTCATCGCAGAACTGAGTAGGTGAAAGGATCACAATGTCGCAATTTCCCGAGGCCACGAACTGGACGATGTTCATCGGCGGAGAGTGGGTCGAAGCTGCCGACGGTGACAGGAAAGACGTCATCACCCCCATTGATCGCAATGTTGTGATCGCCACTGTGGCCAATGGCAAGGAAGAAGATGCTGATCGTGCTGTCAAGGCCGCCCGAAAAGCATTCCCCGAATGGGCTGCACTGCCGTTCAAGGAACGCCAGAAGATGCTCATCCGCTGCGCGGACGCTCTGGAAGCCGGTTCCGAGGAACTGGCCCAGCTGACCGCGATCGACACCGGCAACGCCATCCGCACCCAGGCGCGTCCGGAGACGGTCATCCTGGCCGACCTGTTCCGCTACATGGGTGGTGTCGCCGGTGAGGTCAAGGGCAATACTCTGCCTGCCGGTGACGGACAGCTGCAGTACACGAAGCGTATGCCGTTGGGCGTCGTCGCGGGAATTCTGCCGTGGAACTCGCCGCTGATGATTGCTGCTTTCAAGACCCCGGCCGCGCTGGCCGCCGGCAACACGATCGTCCTCAAATGCGCCGAGGATGCGCCGCTGACGATTCTGAAGATGGCCGAGCTGCTCGCTGACATCCTGCCTGCCGGCGTCCTCAACGTCGTCACCGGCAAGGGCTCGGTCATCGGTGAGGCCCTCAACGTCCACCCTGACGTCGATAAGGTCTCGTTCACCGGTTCGACGAACGTCGGTCGCCACGTCGCTGAACTGGCCGGCGGACGCCTCGCACATTCGTCGATGGAGCTGGGGGGCAAGAGCCCGAACATCGTCTTCCCGGACTCCAATGATGACGACACTCTCCAGCAGGTGCTGCTCTCGACGCGCTTCGCCCGCCAGGGGCAGTCCTGCACGATGGGCTCGCGTCTGTTCCTGCACGAGGACATCTATGATGACTTCCTGGCCAAGCTCGTCGATGCGGTGTCGAAGATGAAGGTCGGTGACCCGCGTGAGGAGGACTCCGACATCGGCTGCATCATCAACGAGAAGCAGTTCAACCAGGTGTCGGACTACATCGAGATGGGCAAGACGATGGACGGCGTCGAGATCGCCTACGACGGAACTGATTCACTCGAAGTCGGCGAACCCGGCTTCTACCACGCGCCCGTCATCTTCTCGAAGGCGAGGAACGAATGGCAGACGAGCCAGGAGGAGATCTTCGGACCCGTCCTCTCGGTCATTCCGTGGAAGGATGTCGACGAGGTCATCGACATGGCCAATGACAGCGAGTTCGGCCTCGCCGCCTTCGTCTTCACGAAGAACGTCGACGCGGCCCTGAC
The DNA here is from genome assembly GCA_030457025.1 of Brevibacterium sp. Taxonomy (GTDB): domain Bacteria; phylum Actinomycetota; class Actinomycetes; order Actinomycetales; family Brevibacteriaceae; genus Brevibacterium. The sequence continues at coordinate 21,443 of JAKDSA010000043.1, forward strand.
GATGGCCAACCGGATCGAATCCGGCTGGGTCCAGGTCAACCAGGGCGGCGGCCAGATGGCCGGCCAGTCCTACGGCGGCATGAAGACCTCCGGATTCGGCCGCGAGGCCTCGCTGGAGGGCATGCTCGAGGGCTTCACCCAGATCAAGCAGGTCAACATCCGCATCCGCTGACCAGCATTCAGCGCTGGTCAGTCGCCGGTACTGGTCGTCCGCCGGTGCTGGTCAGTCTCCGGTGCTGGTCGTCCGCGGACGACCGGTCGGCATCCTCGGCCCACTCGGCTGCGGGAGATTCACGCATCTTCGTGAGTCGCCTGCGGCAGGGTGGGTCGTCTGGTTCTCTGCCGGTGAAAGGTGCCGTTGGAGGCTCGGCGGAGGCTCGGCGGAGGCGCGGCAGAGGCTCGGCGGAGGCTCGGCGGAGGCACTGCGGAGGCTCGGCGGCGCGCCGGGAATTTCAGTCCTGTCCTCCGGACGATAATATAGAAGCAACGATTCTTCCCGAAGGAGCACAACGTCTATGCCGCAGAACCAAGACGCCCCCGAACTGAGCGAGCTCGAGGTGTCCGTTTTGGAGTTCGAGCGGCGGTGGTGGAAGTACGGCGGAGCCAAGGATCATGCGATCCGTGAGCGGTTCGACATGTCTGCCACCAGCTACTTCCAGATCCTCAATTCCCTGCTCGACAACCCTGCCGCTCTTGCCAGTGACCCTATGCTGGTCAAACGCCTGCGTCGCATCCGCACCACGCGGCAGAGCGAACGTGCACAAGCCCGCGTCTCGAGGTAGACATGACTGACGAATTCGACGAGATCGAAACCGGACGACGCAGCGGAGCCCATAGGCAGGACTCCGCGGCGCAGTCGAATGTCGGTGCCATCGCACTGGTCATCATTCTCGCGCTCGCCGCCGTTCTTCTGGTGGTCGCGGCCATCAACATCATCACCTCATCGATGAAGGATCCCGAGTCCAACGTCGCCGACTCCGGATCCGACAAGACCTCCTCGGCGAGCCCCTCGCCGAGTGAGAGCGAAGTCAGCGTCGCCGACTCCTCGCTCGATGTCGACGTCCTCAACGGTTCGGGAGTCCCCGGGGTTGCGAAGGACTTCTCCGAAGCAGTGGAGGAGAAGGGCTGGAGCATCGGCAAGGTCGGCAACTACTCGACCGGGCTGACCGTCTCGACCGTCTACTACACGGACGAAGCGAACGCCTCTCAGGCGAAGATGGTCGCCGAGGCGCTCGGCGTCGAGGCCACCGAGGCGTCGACGGACTTCGAGGCCGACATCACCGTCGTCATCTGTTCGGACATCGCGAACCGCGGCCCGGAGCCGAGCGAGGGCGACTCAGGCGAGGGCGACTCAGCAGACGGCGGCTCAGCAGGCGGCGGCTCAGGCGGGGGCGATGGCACGGATGCCGACTCTGCCGGTGCCACCGACAGCAATCAATGACGCCAGGGCCGTACTCGGTCTTCCTCACCGATGAGCTCTCTATACTGCAGTCGGAGGTTGCCGTCGAGGCGCAATTGCGCCTCGACATGAGCGTGTCGAAAGCACGCACATAACGAATTGGTAACAGTGTTGAGTGGTCGGGGGGCCAGTCCGGTGCTGGGGTAGAGTTGCATCAGCTAGGCAAGCACTGCCCTTGTGTTCTATTCGTGCTTCACCGAGATCATTCTCTAGAGGTCAATGAGAGAAATCGCGGGGTCGGTTGAGTTTTACTAGCTTCCGTTGTCCGCTGCGCGGCCAGACCGGCTGCAATCGGGCGACGGAATGTCAATGACACTGCACTGTATGGAGAAGTAATGGCACAAGGTACCGTCAAATGGTTCAACGCCGAAAAGGGCTATGGATTCATCACCCTGGAAGGCAACAACCAGGACGTGTTCGTTCACTGGAGCGCAATCCAGATGGACGGCTACCGCGCTCTCGAAGAGGGCCAGCAGGTTGAGTTCGAAGTTGGAGAAGGACAAAAGGGTCCTCAGGCGGAATCCGTCACCCTCCTCTGAGACTCACGTAAGTCAAGTCTTTTGATCCGCTTCGGCAGGAGAACGGCCCAAGCCCGACTCCTGTCGAGCGGGGAAAGCGCCAAGCAGGCAACTGCTTGGCGCTTTTCGGCTGTTCGGCCGTCGTGAGCCAGGATTGCCCCCATGCGCTGGGTGCCACGTTGGGTGGCGGACGCGGCCGCCCGCGACTCTGGGCGGCGGGGTGTGTGGGTGAGGGCGGCGAGGTGCGATCGGGGCGACAAGCCGAAAGGGATCGGTCGAAGTTTCATAGCCCACCTTCAAAGCTGGGCTATGAAACTTAGACGGGGCTTCTAGTCCCCGCACCCCGCACCC
>JAKDSA010000179.1 GCA_030457025.1 Brevibacterium sp.
TGAGCAGTCCTGGGTTGTCCGAGGTCGCCTCGTTGGTGGAGGTGATCTCACCGGTCACCGGCGAGTAGAGGTCGGAGACCGACTTGGTCGATTCGACCTCACCGCAGGTTTCGCCGGCGGTGACGGTGTCGCCGACTTCCGGCAGGTCCACGTAGACGACCTCGCCGAGGGCGTCAGAGGCGACGGCGGTGATGCCGATCTTGACCGTGTTGCCGACAATGGCGTCGGCTCCGGCGTTGATCCACTCGTGCTCGGCGGAGTACGTGAAGTTGTCTGGGAGCGGGGGCAGTTGCGCCATGATTGTCCTTTTCTGCTTATTTGAAAGCTGTGTGGGTGAGCAGGTGCCCCCAGTGTACGAGCCACCGGGGGCCACCACATCAGAGTCGGCGGATCAGTTCTCGCCGCGTTGGTAGAACGGCAGTTCGGCCACGGTGAATTCGTGTGCCTTGCCGCGGATGTCGACGAAGACGGGCGTGCCCGGATCGGCCATTCCGCGGTCGAGGAACGCCAAGGCGATGGGGTGTCCGAGCGTCGGTGAGGGCTGTCCGGAGGTGATGGTGCCAACCGCTGTACCGCCCTCGGCACCGACCTCGTCCGCCGAGGCGAAGATGCTCGCCCCTGATCGTGCGGCGCGACGGCCTGCGGAGGTGAGTCCGACGAGCACGCGCGGCGGCTCGGTCTCCCCCAGCTTCGCCAAGGCCTCACGGGCGGCGAAGTTCTCCTTCGTTGTGAACCCGATCATGCGACGAAGTCCCACGTCGAAGGGCGTCGTCTCGAGGCCGAGTTCGTTGCCGTAGAGCGGCATGCCCGCTTCCAGCCGCAGCGAGTCGCGTGAGGCCAGGCCGCAGGGCACGAGGCCGTAGTCGACTCCGGCGGTCGTCAGGGTCTCCCACAGCCTCTCGGCCGCGATGTTGGGAATGTAGAGCTCGAATCCGTCCTCACCGGTGTAGCCGGTGCGCGCGAGCATCAGATCGATGCCGGCGATCGTCAGCGGCATCCACGCGTAGTACTTCAGCTCCCGGACCGCCTCGCCGACGGTGATGCCGGTCGAATTCACCTCCGAGCCCTCCGCACCGTCGGCGGCTGAGCTCACGGCCGCGTCGTTGGCCGACGATCCATTCGCCGAGGTGGTGCTGGGCCCGAATTCCCCATGTTCGCCCTCGTCGAGGGCCCTCAGGATGATGGCCTGCGAGTTCGGTCCCTGGACGGCGATGAGCGCGGTGTCATCGGACTCATCAAGGAGACGAACGTCGGCACCGGGAGACTCCACCTGCAGGAAGTCCTGCAGGCGTTCCTTCAGTGTGGCGACGACGGTCGGGGTGTTCGAGGCGTTGGGGACGATGAGGAACTCCTCGTCCCCGATCCGGTAGGTGATGAGGTCATCGAGGAGGTAACCGGCCTCGTTGACGAGCACACCGTATTTGGCCTTGCCGATCTTCATCTTCGAGTACTTGGCCACGAGGGCGTAGTCGAGGAAGGCGGCGGCGTCGGAGCCGGTGAGGCGGACCTCGCCCATGTGGGAGAGGTCGAAGATTCCGGCGGACTCGCGCACGGCGCGGTGCTCGGCCAGTTCGGACCCGTACTTCAGCGGCATGTCCCAGCCGCCGAAGTCGGTGAAGGATGCCCCGAGCTTGGCGTGGATGCCATGCAGCGGGGTTTCGCGCGTCGAATTCTCAGTACTCATCAGTCGTCCTCTTCATCGTTGACTTCGAAGGCCTCTGGCGGTGGGCAGGTGCATACGAGGTTGCGGTCGCCATAGGCACCGTCGATGCGGCTGACCGGCGGGAAGTACTTGGTGTGGCGCAGTCGCTTGACCGGGAAAACGGCGGTCTCGCGGGAATACTTGGCATCCCAGTCGTCCATCACCACGGTGGCCGGGTGCGGGGCTCCTGCCAGCGGCGACTCCTCGTAGGAGTACTTGTCGCCGATCGAGTCGATCTCGGCGCGGATGACGCGCATGGCCTCGATGAACCGGTCGAGTTCGTCCTTGTCCTCGGATTCGGTCGGTTCGACCATGAGTGTGCCGGGGACCGGGAAGGCCAGGGTCGGGGCGTGGAAGCCGAAGTCGATGAGGCGCTTGGCGACATCCTCGGCGGTGACGCCGGACTTCGCGGTGGCCTCGCGCAGATCGAGGATCGTCTCGTGTCCGACGAGTCCGTGCTCTCCCGAGTAGAGGATGGGGAACACGTCGTGAAGCTTGGCCGCCAGGTAGTTCGCGCCCAGCAGCGCCATGTGGGAGGCTTCCTTCAGTCCGTCGCCGCCCATGAGCTCGAGGTAGGCGAAGCTGATCGGCAGGACGCCGGCGGAGCCGAACATCGAGGCCG
>JAKDSA010000180.1 GCA_030457025.1 Brevibacterium sp.
TCTATTGGGCGGGCCGTTGGGGTGGGGGGCCCCCATTGCGCGCGGCCGTGGTCCGGGGCGGTTCTGGGCGGCCGGGGTCAAACCGGGGGCCCGCCCCTGCAGTATTCCCCGCAGCCGTGTTCTGTGCTCCTTCGAGCTGTGCCTCAGAGTGCGTAGTAGAGCTCGAACTCGGTCGGAGTCGGTCGCAGGCGAGCGACCTCGATCTCGTTCTCACGCTTGATTCGAATCCACGTCTCGATCAGGTCGGAGGTGAAGACGTCACCGGCGGTGAGGAAATCATTGTCCTTCTCCAGTTCGACGAGAGCCTCATCGAGGGAGCCGGGGACCAGTTTGATGTCCTTGGCTTCCTCAGGCGGGAGCTCGTAGAGATCCTTGTCGATCGGTTCCGGAGGCTCGATGCGGTTGCGGATGCCGTCGAGGCCGGCCATCAGCTGGGCGGAGAAGGCAAGATACGGGTTGGTCGACGGGTCGGGGACGCGGAACTCGAGGCGTTTGGCCTTCGGTGACGTGCCGGTGACCGGGATGCGGATCGCGGCGGAACGATTGCGGGCCGAGTAGACGAGGTTGACAGGAGCTTCGTATCCGGGCACCAGGCGACGGTAGGAGTTGATCGTCGGGTTGGTGAAGGCGAGCACTGCGCCGGCATGCTCGATGAGTCCGCCGATGTACCAACGAGCCAGATCGGACAGTCCTCCATAGCCGTTCTCGTCGTAGAACAGCGGTTCGCCGTTCTTCCACAGCGACTGGTGGCAGTGCATACCCGAACCGTTGTCGTCGAAGAGCGGCTTGGGCATGAAAGTGGCTGACTTGCCGAGCTCGTACGCGGTGTTCTTGATCACGTATTTGAAGTCGAGAAGCTGATCGCCTGCATGCTGGAGAGTCTTGAACTTGTAGTTGATCTCCTGCTGGCCCGCGGTGCCGACTTCATGGTGGGCGCGTTCCATCTCGAACCCGATCTGCTCCAGGGTCAGTGACATCCGGTCACGAATATCTGCGAACTTGTCCTGAGGCGAGACGGGAAAATATCCGCCCTTGAACGGGGTCTTATAGCCCAGGTTGCCGCCGGGCTCGTCCTCGCCCATGTTCCAGGCCGCTTCTTCGGAGTCGATCTTGTAGAAGCTGCTGCCTGGAGTGTTCTCGTAGCGGATCGAGTCGAAGAGGTAGAACTCCGCTTCGGCGCCGAAGAACACGGTGTCGGCGATCCCGGTGCTTTCGAGATAGGCCTCAGCCTTCGCAGCGACCTGCCGCGGATCCCGGGAATAGGGCTCATCGGTGAAAGGGTCGACGATCGAGTGGGTGATGACCAAGGACTTGGCTTCACGGTATGGGTCGATGTAGGCCGATGAGACGTCGGCGAGCAGCTTCATGTCCGATTCATGGATGCCCTGGAAGCCCGTGATTGAGGAACCGTCGAAGAGCAGACCTTCGGTGATCTCTTCCGTGCCGTAGGAGGCCGCCGGGAGGTTGAAGTGCTGGACGACACCGGGGAGGTCGCAGAAACGAACATCGACGAATTTGACGTCGTTCTCCGAGATGTAGTTGACGAGTTCTTCAGCAGACGAGAACACTTAGTCTCCTAGTTAGATTATGGTGGTCGTTGATCTTGACCATTCCCAATCTTAGTTGCAAGCAGGTGAAGTGGTGATGTCATCCGCATTTCGGGCATGTTTCCTGAGGATTCGTCCAGGTTCGACTTCGGTAAGCTGGGTTCGTGATTGATCGCGATGACCTCGGTTCCTGGCTCGACGGGCCCAAGATCGAGCGGGAAGACGGAGACTGGCCGGGCAGACGACTGGGACTGCCGGAGACCGGCTCGCATTCGCTGGCGCCTGCCTGGCGCAGACTGCTGGGACTGATGCTCGATTGGTTCATGTGTCTGGCGATTGCGAACCTCATCGGTTCGTCCAATCCGTTCCTGGCTCCGGGCCTCTTCGCACTGGAGCATTTCCTGCTCGTGTCGACTCTCGGATACACGGTGGGTCACAGGATCTTCGGCATCGAAGTCCGTCGCCTGGATGGTCATGTGCCGGGGCTGGTCAAAGCCCTCATCCGCACAGCTCTCGTCGTCCTCGTCATTCCCGCACTGATCTTCAACCGCGACAATCGCGGTCTCCACGACCTGGCCGCCGGCACCGTCATCCTCAAACGCTGAGGCACTTCCCCAGCAGCGAACTGAGGCACTGCCAGCGAACTGAGGCACTGCCAGCAGACAGCACAGCAGAGGGCCCCCCACTCAACAGAGTCGGTGGCCCGCTGCTGTATGCCGAGATTAAGATAAGCGGCCGCGCATCGCCGTGTGGTTAGGG
>JAKDSA010000181.1 GCA_030457025.1 Brevibacterium sp.
GCCGAGGACGTCGCCGAGGACGAAGAGCTCACTGCTCGCAATTCCCGCGGCCCGAACACACCCGAGGGTCCGTCGAGCAACGCGAACGGGGGACTGGCATGAACATCGAAACCTGGTTCCTCGTCATCTACTTCGCGGCCATGGCCGGCATCGGCGTGTGGACGCTCAAGACCGGCACCAAGGGCAGCGAAGGATTCCTCCTGGGCGGACGCAGCCTGGGCCCGGCCGTGACCGCGCTGCGGCTGCAGTCCTCGTCGATGTCGGGCTACATGTTCCTCGGCGCCGGCTCCCTGGCCTACACCAAGGGCTACTTCTCCCTCTGGTACGCGATGGGCGACATCGGCGGCGGTGTGCTCAACCTGTCCATCCTCGGCCGACGGATGCGCAAACTCTCACAGATCCTGGGCTCCCTGACCTCGATCGAATACCTCGAGCACCGGTACCCGTCGAGGTGGATCCGCGCGATTGCCGCTCCGGTCGCTGTGGTCTGCATCTTCTTCTACGTGATGACGCAGTTCATCGCCGGTGGACGAGGCCTGGAGATGGTCACGGGCATCCCTTACGCGTGGGCGCTGCTCATCGCGGTCGGTGTCATCGTCTTCTACACCTTCCTCGGCGGATATCTGGCCGTGGCCTACACCGACTTCGTGCAGGCCATCGTCATGCTCATCGGCATGGTCTGGATCCTCATCGGCACCCTGCAGGCGATCGGCGGGTGGACCGCAGGAAACGAAGCAGTGGGCGAGATCAACCCGAATCTGCTCACTATGTGGGGACCCGAGGGCATCGGCTCCGTGCAGTGGGGCGTCATCATCGGTGCCGTGCTCGTATTCTCCATCGGCTACATGGGCTGGCCCCACGTCAATGTCAGCCATATGGCGATGAAGCGGCCCTCGGTCGCGCGCACGGCAAGCATGTACGCCACCGGCTTCAACCTTCTGTTCATCCCCGCGCCCTACATCGTGGGCATCATGGCGCTCATCATCCTGCCCAACCTCGACAACCCGGAGCTGGCCGTCTTCGAAGTCGCCGCCACCGTCTTGCCCAACTTCGCCGTGGGCATCGTCATGGCCGGCATCATGGCAGCGATCATGTCGACTGCCGATGCGTTGCTGCTGCAGTCGGGCACGATCGCCAGCCAGGACTTGTTCCAACGCTTCATCAAGAAGGACATGACCGACAGCCAGTCCGTGTGGGTCTCGCGCTTCACCGTCCTCATCCTCGCCGTCATCGGCTACTGGGTGGCCGTGAACGATCCGCCCTCGGTCGCCGAGGTGGCCATCTTCGCCACGACCGTCCTGGGTGCCGCGTTCGTCCCCGTCTATGTCGCTGCTGCGTGGTGGAAGAAGGCGAACGTGCCCGGCGCGATCACGTCTATGATCCTCGGCACCGTATCGTCTGTGGGCTGGCAGCTGGCCGGTCTCGTCGACGTCACCGGCGTCGACCCGATGGGCGTGGGCATCGTCTGTTCAACGCTGGCCCTCATCGTCGTGTCCCTGGCCACGCAGAAGTCGCACCCGGTTCCGGAGCATGTCGTCGCAGCGATGCGGGAGACCGACAAGATCGGCGCCATTCCGGCCCATATGCTCACTGGCCAGAACGATGCGCTGGGCGGACAGGTGCCCAAGGATGCGTGAGCATTCGGAATCCGACGCAACCGGGGATCGCCACGCCGGGCAAGCAGGTCCCGGTCGGGGCGCAGAGTCCGGCGTGGTGGCCCCGGAATCGGCGCTGAAGCTGGCACCGAACATCACCGCCGCCGAGGCGCTCGCCGTCTTCCGGCGCAAGCTCCCTGGTGCGGATGCTGAGGTTCGAGAAGCCCTCCACCCGTTCTGGTGGACAGTGCTCAGCGCCCGGACCCGCAGCCTCTTTCGTCGCTCCCAGAAGCCGACAGCGGCGGGATCGCGGTCGGCGGAGCCGATGGCGGGGCAGCGGATGAACGTCCTGGTCAATGCGTACTCAGGTAGGGGCTTCATCGCTGATTTCGATCCTCGTGGCGAGACCGTGACCGTCGACGAGTGGCTCGATGCGTTCGAGTCCTCTGACCAGGCCGGTCCACAGCCAGGTCCGGCCGATGTGCGGCGCACGGCCCGTTCACTGGTGCGCACGAAGGTCGTCAAGACGGTGAAGCTGGGTATGGGCCTGAGCATCACCGAGGCAGCCGCGCCCAGTGGGGTACTCAAACCGAACTGGGTGGTCACCGGGGCCAACGACAGATTCTCGTCCACGATCCTCGTCGACGGTCTCGATTCCTCCCACTACATCGTGCGCGTGGC
>JAKDSA010000182.1 GCA_030457025.1 Brevibacterium sp.
ACGTGGAAGTGCCGCCGCACTGCTCGGCGCTGGGCAAGATCATGTACGCCTTCGAGATCGTCCCCATTCCCTCGGGCCGCCTGGAGCGGCGCACCCAGTACACCTTGGGGTCCCGGAAGGAACTCACGGACAACCTCGCCGAGGTGCGCGAACGTGGGTACGCAATCGTTCACGAGGAGTTCGAAGAGGGCCTCGACGCGCTGGCCGCCCCCGTGTTCGGCTTCGACGGCAGGGTCGTCGCGGCCATCGGCATCTCAGGCCCGACCATGCGCATCGCCGCACACCACGAGGACGTCGGGCGTCTCCTCGTCGACGAGGCGGGCCTGCTCTCCCGCAGCCTCAAGCGCAAGGTCACCCACCGCTGAATCACCCACCGCTGAATCACGCCCGCTGGAAGGTGCCCGAATCGGCCCGGGCCCAGTCCTGCGCCCACGACTCCGGTGCCTGTGCCAGCAGCTCTCCCGGCTTCAGCCACTCGTAGAGTTCGGCATAGGAGCGATGTTCGTTGCGTGCGATATTGCGCTGGAGGAACTCGGGGCGCAGCTGCTGCGGATCGCTGACACCCATCGACGCCATGATCTTCACTGCCTGATCGACGGTCGCCTCCTGGTAGTTCTTCACACGTTCGCTCTTGTCACCGACGTGCAGGGCCCGCTGTCGTTTCGGATCCTGGGTGGTGACGCCGACGGGGCACAGTCCGGTGTGGCAGATCTGAGCTTGGATGCAGCCGACGGCCATCATCATCGCCCGCGCGGAATTCGTGTAGTCGGCTCCTTGGGCAAGACGTTTGACGATGTCGTTGCCGGCCGCCACCTTGCCGCTGGCCCCGATCCGGATCCGATCGCGCAGGCCGGTGCCGACCAAGGCGTTGTGCACGGTGAGCAGGCCGTCGGTCAGGGGTGTTCCCATGTGGTCTTCGAACTCGAGGGGAGCCGCACCTGTTCCTCCTTCGGAGCCGTCGACGATGATGAAATCCGGTGCAGTGCCGACATCCCTGATGGCCTTGCAGATCGCGAGCACATCGATGCGGGAGCCGACGCACAGTTTGAATCCGGCTGGCTTCCCGCCCGAGAGTTCACGCATGCGGGCGATGAACTCGATGAGTTCGGTCGGGGTGCTGAAGGCCGTGTGGGCTGCGGGGCTGACGCATTTCTCGCCCTCCGGAACCCCGCGAGTCCGGGCGATCTCCGCATTGACCTTGGCTGCCGGCAGGACACCGCCGATGCCTGGCTTCGCGCCTTGGCTCAGCTTCAGGGACACGCACTTGACTTGGTCACGCGAGCTCTGGTCGGCGAACTGGTCCGGATCGAACAGGCCCTCATCGGTGCGCGTGCCGAAGTACCCGGAGCCGACCTCCCAGATCAGATCGCCGTTGTTCTCGAGGTGATAGGGCGAGATGCTGCCCTCGCCCGTGTCGTGGGCGAAGCCGCCCATCTCGGCTCCGCGATTGAGTGCTCGCACCGCGTTCGGCGACAGGGCGCCGAAGCTCATGGCCGATACGTTGAGCAGTGACATGCTGTAGGGCTGCGCGCAGTCGGGGCCGCCCACCAGGACGCGTGGCGGGGTGGCGGGTGCGGGGACCGGGGCGGTGGAGTGGACGAGGTATTCGTAGCCGGCGGCGTTGACGTCGCGTTCGGTGCCGAATGCCTTCTCGCCGTGGATGCCCTTCGAGCGTTCGTAGACGATCGAGCGTGTGTCGCGGTCGAAGGGGCGGCCGTCCCAGTTGCGTTCGATGAAGTACTGCTGGAGCTCGGGCCGCAGGCTCTCAAGCAGGAACCGCAGGTGACCGACGACCGGATAGTTGCGCAAGATCGCGTGCTTCTTCTGCGTGAGGTCGTAGATCGCGAGAACGATCACGGCGGCGACCAGTGCTCCGATCACCCACCATGCCCACGGCCCGACTGCCGCCGCCCATCCCAGGGCCACCAATATGCCGAGCCCCGCAGCGATTGCCAGAAAACGTCCCATCGTGTTCTCCTCCCGAGCGAAAGCTGGAGCCCCGAGTTTCGGGTCGCGATCTCAGCGACGGGCACCGCTGGCTCTGTGTGCTGATGAGCGGCGTCGGGCAGCAGCTTTCCTGATGCCAGGGTATGCCCCGATCTGGTGAGGGTCGAGTGACTGGCCATCTGAAAGGCTGAGCATCTGAGGGACTGTCCTGCGGACTCAGCCGTTGCTGATCGTCGCCTCGTCGCTGTGACCGAGAGCCGCGAGCTGTCTGCGTCTCCAGATCTCCGTGTCCTTGATCTGGTTGAACGTGTAGATGTGGAGTCCGGTCA
>JAKDSA010000128.1 GCA_030457025.1 Brevibacterium sp.
AGACCGTCGGCGGTGAACCGGTGACCTCGGTGCTCACCTCGGCGCCGGGAAACAATGCACCCATCGGCGGACTCAAGGTCACGACCGAGAACTCCTGGTTCGCGGTGCGACCCTCCGGCACGGAGGACGTGTACAAGATCTACGCTGAATCGCTGCGCGACGAGGACCACCTGCGGACTGTGCAGCACGATGCGCGGACACTGGTGGATGGGGTCTTGGAGTGACCAGGAACGCCGTCGAGAGCTGGGCCCATGCGGCTGCGGTGGAGGAGGCCATCGCCTCGAGTGACTTCTCAGGAGTGGCAGCGGTCGATATCGGTGATGATCGAGTTTTTCAAGCGTCCTCGGGCCATGCCCATCGGGCTTCGGCCACACCCAATTCGCTCGACACTCGGTTCGCGATCGCCAGTGGGAGCAAGGCCTTCACCGCACTCGCGGTCATGCGTCTCGTCGACGACGGACTCATCGATCTGGACGCGCCGATCCGCACCTGGCTCAACGATGAGCTGCCTCTGCTCGACCCGGGCCTGTCCGTGCGCCATCTGCTCACGCACACCGGCGGACTCGAGGACTACCTGGACGAATCCGAGGAGAGCAGCCTCGACGACTACGTCCTCGATCTTCCGGTCCACACATTGACGAGGGCGGAGTCCTTCCTCCCTCTGCTGGCCGGCTTGGGACAGGCCACCTCCCCTGGCAGCGGCTTTGCCTATTCGAACGCGGGATTCGTCATCCTTGCGCTCATCATCGAACGTGTCACTGGGCAGGTGTTCCAGGACAGTGTCGACCAGCTCGTCTTCACACCTGCCGGACTGCAGGACACCGCATACCTCCGACTCGACGAATTGCCGGCCGACACGGCCACGGGTTACCTCTTCGCCACCGGCGATCGCGCGAACACTCTGCATCTTCCCGTCCGCGGAAACGGTGACGGCGGCGCATACACCACCACCGACGATCTGCATCTGTTCTGGCGAGCCCTGTTCAACGCAGAGATCCTCCCAATCAAGGCTGTGCATCGCATGGTTGGGCCGGTCTCGGACGTGCCGGAAGAGAACATGCGCTACGGCATGGGGTTCTGGCTCGAACGAGTCGGCAACGCCGTAGTGATGGAAGGATGCGACGCCGGTGTCTCGTTCCGAAGCACACACGACCCGGACACCCAGACCACTGTGACGATTCTGTCCAACACCAGCGACGGAGCATGGCCGGTTGTGCGCGCAACTCTGCGACAGCGCTGAGACCCACTCAGCAATCTCTTAGGTTAGACTACCCTTATGCATAGCAGACTCTCTCGGCACGCCTTTGCCGCGGCGGCCACAGCCCTGGCAATAGCCCTCGTCACCTCCGGCTGCTCAGCTGGAGACAACAAGGGAAACGACGACGAATCCGGAAACAAGGACGTCGCAACAGGCGGGAAGAACTTCGCGACTGCGGATGAAGAGACCGCAAAGCTCGGCAGCGATGCCGAGTCGGGGGTCTTCCCCCGAACCGTCACCCACGCCAATGGAGCCTCCGAGATCGAGAAGAAACCGGAACGCGTCGTCGTCCTCGATACCGGCGAACTCGACGATGTTCTCTCCCTCGGCATCACACCCGTCGGAATGGTCACAACCGAGGGGGCGAACGCGGTGCCGTCCTACCTCGCCGACAAGGTCGCTGACGTGGAGACCGTCGGCACGATCAACGAGCTCGACCTCGAGAAGATCGCCTCACTCGAACCGGACCTCATCCTCGGCAGCCAACTGCGTGCCGACAACCTCTACGACGAACTCGACTCCATCGCCCCCACAGTGTTCTCGATTCGCCCCGGATTCCCCTGGAAGGAGAACTTCGCGCTGGTCGGCGAAGCACTGGGACTGGAAGAGGAGACCACAGAGGAACTCAACGACTATGCGAGGGCCGCGAAGGAGCTCAACGATGACGTCGAAGGCGATCCCACGATCTCTCTCGTTCGCTTCATGCCCGAGCGCCTGCGCCTCTACGCGAATCAGTCCCTGATCGGCGTCATTCTCAACGATGCAGGCCTCGCCCGCCCCAAGGGCCAGGATGTCGAGGATCTTGCCGTCGAAATCTCCCCGGAGAACCTCGATACCGCCGGCGGTGATGTCATCTTCTACACAAGCTATGGCGACCCGCAGGCGACGGGCGAGTCGAAGGCGATCTCAGGAAGCCAATGGCAGGGCCTCGACGCGGTGAAGAATGATCAGGCGTTCCGCGTCGAGGATGACGTGTGGTTCCTGGGCCTCGGCCCGATCGGGGCCACGCAGATCCTTGCGGATCTTGACGAGCACCTGTCCCAGTAGGAGATCTCGGATCACATTCGAGCTCCGCTGCGCGCGGGAAAACGTCACATTCGAGGTCCGTCAACTGCCGTTGTCCTGACTCCACGTGGGGACGCAATACTGGATCCGCGTTGACGACTTGTCACCTTTTCGGTGGCAGCACTCGCAAGGGAAGGGTCGACGCCATGAAGACCACCATTCGCAATCGCGCAGCGGCCCTGGCAACCTCACCACCCCAGCGGCGACGAATGGGGCGCACCCAACGTCGTGCACGAGATCCACTCCACCGACTGACCGGAATGACCACTATGGGTGGAGTTGCGCGTATCGATCAGCCACCGTGACCACATTCCTGATCATCGATGAGTGCGAAGAGCCTCGCACAGAAGGTCTGATCGACGGACAAGGACGGCATCATCATGGCCCTCCTGGCCGCCGAGATGACGGCGAAGACCGGACAGACTCCGTCCCAGCGCTACGCGGGACTGGCCGCGAACTTCGGCCACAGCGCCTATGCCCGCCAGGACGCCCCGGCCACTCGGGCGCAGAAAGCCAAGCTGAGTTCGCTGGAGGCCTCCGCCCGGGCCGAGTGTTTCCAGCACACTCAAATACTGATGCGGTACATTTGTGACATGAAGATCAGGGAAGCCGCGAACCGTCTGGGCGTGTCCGAGCGCAGAGCACGGGCACTTGCCGCCAGTGGCCTGATCCCTGCACGGAAAGCAGGGACGACCTGGGTCGTATCCGATGCTGCCAAACGCCCTGGTCGCGGGCGGCCGCTTGCGCCAGCGGCTCAGCGGCAAGTCACCGAAGCGCTTCACAATCGCTCGCTCATCGGACTCCGCGGGCATGATCGGAGACGAACCGCGCAACGGCTCCGAACCCTGCGTTCCACGTCAGACCCCGTTCTCCTTTTGCGAGGATGGTTCCCACGAGGTGCTGCCCTCAGGCACGGCATCCCGGTGAATTTCGGCTATCGGCTCGTGGCGCTTGCCCACCAGGGCAAGGACCTGGAAGTCAGAGATCTGCTGGCGAGGAAGACACCTGAATATCTGAGAGCGCCCGAAGATCTTGCCGAAATCGTTGCGAGCGAAAGAGTCATCAATGGGCTTTCCGCAGCAGACCTGGCCACGAAGTCGGAAACCACGGTCGACGTCATCCGAACTCTGGAGAGGTCCGGTGCCTATACCTCACCCGGTACTCTGCGTCGCATCCTGCACACGCTTGATGTATCTCCCGCAGCGTTGCCACCATTCGAGATGTCGACGTGAGACGACTCGAGGCATGGCTCGAAGATCGTCATACTGGGACCTTCATCGATGACGGCAGCACCGTCGAATTCGTCTACGACGAGGACGCCTCCGCACCGATTTCCCTGTCTCTGCCGCGCGAGGGAAGGATGACGAAGCTGGCACCGGCTCGATTCCTGGAGAATCTGCTGCCGGACAATCCGCGCGCCCGCCGATGGATGGCCGAGGCGTACGGCAGCGGAACTCTCGACACGATCGACCTGCTCGCTGTCGCAGGAGGCGACGTAGCCGGGGGTCTTGTCCTCCTTCCAGAAGGGCAGGAGCCGACGGCTGAGATTCCTGAACTCGATCCGGCGCTGGAACGCGACATCGCAACCCGCATACGAGCGATCAAGGACAATCCCGACGCTTGGACTGCGCACGGAGCCTTGGAACGGTTTTCGCTGGCGGGCACGCAGGGAAAGTTCTCTCTGGCTAAGGTGGAAGATGATTGGTATTGGTCGAATGCGACAGTGCCTTCGACTCACATCATCAAACCGGCACGCAATGATCTGCCTGGGCTCGAGGACGTTGAGGCGGCGACGCTCTCCCTCGCCGTTCGCTCGGGTGTGCCTGCGCCAACGGCCCATATCCTGACTGTTTCAGATCAGACGGCGTACCTCGTCGAAAGGTTCGATCGAGCGTCCGCTGAGGACTCTCCGTTGGCACGTCGGGTGCACACAGAAGACCTGGCCCAAGCCTTCGGACTCGCTCCAGGAGCCAAGTACGATCCGGCGGCGCACCAGGTCATTGATCTGCTCAAAAGGCACGACGACACGGCGAACACCCTCCAGGAAGCCTTTCTCCAGCAGCTCGTGTTCAACACGCTCATCGGAAACGCTGACGCTCACGCGAAGAACTACTCACTCGTCCTGCACCCCGACCGAGTTGAGTTCGCACCGCTGTACGACGCAGTGCCGGTCTCGCTCTATCCGCAGTACGATCAGCAGCTCGCCATGCGCATTGCCGGAGCCAGATATTCACAGGCGGTCACCGCCGCGCACTGGCGAAAGTTCTCCCGCTCCACAGGCCTGGACACCGATTGGACGATGCAGATCGTCACTGACGTGGCCGAGCAGCTCCGGACGGAATCAGCCACGGCATGGGCCACGGTCCCGGGTCCACAAGCCGAGCATTTACGCGCCGAAATCAGCAGGACAACCGACGCGACCCTGCGGAACTAGCCTGCTCGTGCGAGGCACGTCGGCAAGGAGCGGCAGCCAGTCGTCGGCTGCTCGCAATCACGTCACAGGCGTTCCTCCACTGGTCGACAGCGAACACATCAATCCGGCCCCGGGACTCCATCATTCGAGAAATATAGTGCGCACCATCAGAGTGCAGTATAGTGCTCACTATGTCCACGAAGAGTGCCCGCATTCAGACCTTCCTCGATCGCGTCGGGAGCCGGGTCCGCGAGCTCCGCAAGGGGCGGGGGTGGACCATCCAACGGTTGGCCGACGAGTCGTCACTGAGCCGGCGCATGCTCACTCAGATCGAACTGGGCCAGGCGAATCCGAGCCTGGCGACCATCGACCGGATCGCCCACGCCCTCGAGGTCACCTTCGCCGACCTGGCCCTGGACGACTCGACATCGTCTGAGCCCGGCAACTCGACGCACGACAACTCGACGCCCACCGGTCTGAGCGGTTCCGCGAACCTCGGCAGCATCGAGCATTCGGATCTGCACGGCGGTCACACCCTGGCGTGGGAGGGCCCGCACGAGAGCACCGCGCACATCCTCGGCGCGTCCTCGGTTCCGGGCACCGAACTGTGGCGGTGGCACCTGGGGCCGCGCGTGCGATATCAGGCTGAAGCTGACCGTGCGGGGACCGAGGAGATCCTTCACATTCTGTCCGGGGACCTCATCATCGAGCTCGAGGACGAAACCCTGGCACTGGCCGCGGGAATGTCGACACGGATCGCAACCGACAGGGCCTACACATACGCAGCCGGCGACGAAGATTCGACCGACTTCATCCGCGTGGTCATCGGCGCCTGATGGACCACTCCCCCGCCGAAGGGCCGCAGACACCAGGTGACCGCGGTCCTTCCCGCTCGCGCGCGAACGTGCTGCGCTGGCAGATCGGATACGGGACCTTCGGCGTCCCCCAGGCTGCGGCTCCGATCGCCTTCGCGCTCATCGCGCTTCCGATCACCGGATCTGCCGAATCGGGCGCCGCGCTGGTCTTCGCCATGACGGCGGCACAGATCCTCGGCTCGGTGCCCATCACCCGCCTGGGCGAACGCTTCGGTCCTGTCGGCTACCTGCGCACGCTCATCGCCTTCAGGACGCTCGGCCTCATCGCAGTGACGATTCTGGCCGCTGTGTCGTCTCCGCTGATCTACCTCATGATCGCCGTCGTCGTCGCCGGTCTGGTCAACGGTGCGGCTTACGGCCATATGCGCTCCCTGCTCAATCACCTCGTCGAACCGGCAGGGATGCCCCGAGCTCTGGGGATTGCCGCCACCCTCAACGAGGTTGCCTTCGCAAGCTCACCGGTCCTCGCCTCCGTCCTCGGCGCATGGTCACCGGTGGCGGCGATGACCGTCGTCTCCATCCTCGGTGCGGGCCCGATGCTGCTCATCCCCAGCATCCCCGAGGCACGGCCGACTCCCGCTGCCACTCGACGTGCCGGACGCCGCAGTCCGGTGCCCGGCACTGTCTGGATCTGGCTGTTCGCTTCGGGCGCGACGGGCGCAGCGATTGCGGGCATCGAGGTGGGTGCCGTGTCCTTTGCCCTCTCCTTCGGGCTCAACCCAGCGTGGGCGTTCCTCTTCGCCTTGGCGCTGTGCATCGGCTCGGTCCTCGGCGGAATCTGGGTGAGCATTCGCAACCGGATGCCCGGGCGGTGGAAGGTCACCACGTTCTTCGCGATCACCACGGCTGCCTTCACCCTGCTCCTCATCGACGGCCCTATCGCCGTGACGCTTGCCGGGGCCCTCGTCGTCGGCTGGTTCCTCCCGATGCTCGACACCTTCTACCTGCTCGCACTCGACGCCCTTGCCCCGGAGGATCGGCGGGCGGAGATGTTCGCCCTGCTGCGGACGACGAATGCGCTGGGCATCATGGCCACCAGCGGACTGCTCGCCCTGTTCGGACTGACGACGGCGCTCTTCGGGGCCCTTGGACTGCTCGTGATCGCAACGGCGCTGGCCGCCGTGTACTCCACACGGGGACGGCGGAGGCGGCAGACGGTGCCTCTGGGGTGAAGCGGTGGCGACACAGCCACCTCGGCGACGGTGATCGATGTGACCCGCTGCCTACAGGTGCGACTCCGGGGCATTCTTCACGTAGTCCTGAAGCGTGTCGTTCTGG
>JAKDSA010000129.1 GCA_030457025.1 Brevibacterium sp.
GCGAAGTAGTTATTGAACAAGTCGAAACCAACGTCAATAAGGATCCCGAGCTTAAGGCTGAAGTTGAGAAGGCGAAGAGCGAGGGCGAAGTAGACACGCAAGCGTGCGGCGTCGCGGTAGTCTGCGTCGCCTATGCCGCCGCGGCCGTGCACAATACTGTCGCGGTGACCGGGCTGGCAGCGGTCGTCGTCGGCGCAGCCCTGTGGGCCGGCACCTGGAAGTGGACGGGGAAAGCCAATGCAATCGAGCCGCAAGGCGATTCCACGAAGCGCGAGGTTCTTGTCTCAGAAATTGCTGACCTGAGCTGATTATGATGGGATCCAGCGAGATGAGTTCCTCTGCTGAAGCGAACCAGCCAACAGCGGCATGGATTCACCACACCATCGTGATAGTTGCGGTCATCATACTCAGCGTCGCTTGGTTGCCCATTTCCGAGACGGCCCCACAGCCGATACGATCACTGGGCAGCCAAGTGAAGAACTTCACAGTTCAAGGGTGGGGTTTCTTCACTAAATCCCCCCGCGAGGCCGTAGTGACACCGTACTCACACAAGGATGGACGCTGGATTTCGGCCGGTCGCGGCCCGAATGCGATCCCAAAATACGCATTCGGGCTCGACCGGACATCCAGGTTGACTGAGTTCGATGTGCAATTGGCTTCCGAGAATCTCCCCGATGAAGCCTGGACTGAATGCGCAGGTCTTGATATTGAATCATGTGCCGGAGACGCATCGCAGGTCGATGTCACAGTTTCCGGATACGACCTGCGACTGTGCGGCGACGTGGTCTTGGCAAGCACCACTCCTCAGCCTTGGGCGTATCGAGGCCAATATGAAGTCACTCCAGACAAGATCGCTCTACTAGACATCAGTTGCGAAGAACTCGGGAGCTGAGATGAATCTGCGGCAGTCGTTTAAATTTCCTAACCTAGACGCTTTCTTCGGCACCTCGCCATCCGCATTGTTCTCGCCCGGGCCCAGTCTTGCGAGCTCTACGCCTATCGCCCGAATGGCTCAATACGTCTCCCCGACGCCCCCTATTGCTGGTCTAGCACGAAGCAGTTTGGCTTTGGGGCTCCTTCTTACCGTGCTGTTCACACCGGTCGATCAGCTGTTCTTTCGCTCACAGAGCGTCCCCGCGGGAACACTTTGCGGCGGCGTTGCTGGCGATCTATCCCTTTTCTGCATGTCTCAGCCGCATGATTCGCCAGCGGCCAAGATTATTGCTGTGGTGATTCTCGTCGCAGTTGTCGTAGGTTTGCTCCCTGGGCTAACAACCTGGTTACATGCATGGGTGGCATGGAGCTTCCAAATTAGTTCCCCAATTCCTGATGGCGGCGATCAGGTTGGAGCGATGGTGGCCACGTGGCTGTGCATACTCTATTTTGCGGATACCCGCTTGACCCACTGGTCCTATAGATCCACTCCACCGATTCAGCCGGTGCGGTCTATGATCCGCTACAGCGGCTCGTCCCTTCTAATCCTTCAGACTGCAGTCATCTATGGTCACGCATTTATCGCGAAACTCTCAGTGCCCGAATGGACCAACGCAACGTCACTTTGGTACTGGATACAGCATCCTGCATTTCGCCCTCCGCAATTCATAACAGAAATCCTGAGTTTCATAAGTAGCTCCTGGATTGGTACCATCGGTCTAAACTACGGCACACTCGTATTAGAAGCGAGTCTCATGTTGGTCTTTCTGATGCCGCGGCGGGCGGCAGCCATCGTTGCCGTCATCGCAGTGGTCTTCCATATTGGAATCGCATTGACTTTTGGCCTGTGGTCGTTCTTTTGCTCAATGCTCTGTGTCGTAATTCTAGGGATTATCGTCCCTCATACCAACCGTCTGGCGCTAGAGGCCAAGTTTGCCAATTCCACCAAGAATCCTGATCCGAGAATCACCCAAAATGGAGGTTGACCTATGTTCTACGCTGTGGCCGCAACTCTACTCATTGCTGCAGTCGTCATCGCCGTCATCGGTGTCAAATCCCGTAATGGCACTCTCAAACGCAACTGGCTTGCAGGGACCCGTTTGCCAGCGACAATGAAAGACGACCACGCGTGGGCTACCGCTCAGCGCACGGGGTGGTACTGGTACATCGTCAACAGCGTTATTCTGTGCATTAACGGAATCGGCCTGATCGTCCTCGTCACACAGAACGCAGCGAATGAAACGCTGGCCTTTTGGATCCTGTCGTGGGCCGCAGCATTGCTCGTTGTGGCGGCTGTACAATCTACCAGGTCGAACAACGCAGCTCGGCGGCTAGAGTCCAAATGATGGCGCCGCCCGTGCGCAGACTGATTTGAATGCGTAAGGTTCATGCGCTTTCAGCCAAACGCTTCAGTGTAGCCAACCTCAGGCCTTTCCGCCGGCGGTGATGACTCCGCCGTCGGCAGTGAGCACCTGCGCGGTGATCCATTCCGCGTCGGAAGAAGCCAGGTAGGCCACTGCAGCGGCGATGTCCTCGGGCGTGCCGAGCCGCTTGGCCGGATAAGAGGAAGCGACCTCTTCTTCCCTGCCTTCGTAGAGGGCAGTGGCGAAGTTCGTCTTCACCACGGCAGGAGCGACAGCGTTGACACGGATGTCGGGTCCGAGTTCGACTGCCAGCGACTTCGTCAGGTGCGAGACTGCGGCCTTTGAGATGCCGTAGAAAGAGATGCCGGGGCTGGGCACCTGACCGGCCACCGAGGAGATGCTCACGACCCGGCCCTTGTTCTCACGGAAGCCCAGCTTCTCGTGATGGACTGCCTCCTGCACCCAGGCGAGCGTGCCGATGACGTTGACGTCGAGGATCTTGCGAGCGGCGTCGAGGTCGAGGTCGATGAGCGGTCCGTAGACGGGGTTGATGCCCACGTTCGTGACCAGCACGTCGAGACGACCGAACTTCTCGGCGATCGTGTCGTAGACCTCCGCGCGGTGTTTGGGGTCGTCGGACTTCCCGGCGATGGCCAGGGCGGTGCCTTCGGGGAACTGCGCGACCGCCTCGGCGAGTGCCTCGGGTTTGCGGGCTGTGAGGATGACCGTCGCCCCTTCGGACTGCAGCCGCTTGG
The DNA here is from genome assembly GCA_030457025.1 of Brevibacterium sp. Classification (GTDB taxonomy): domain Bacteria; phylum Actinomycetota; class Actinomycetes; order Actinomycetales; family Brevibacteriaceae; genus Brevibacterium. Next base: position 3,053 of record JAKDSA010000129.1, read on the forward strand.
CGATGCCGAGTCCGATTCCACGGCTGGCACCGGTGACGAGTGCGACCTGACCGGTGAATCGCGCGCCGAGGTGGGGCTGAGCTTGAGTGCTGGCGTGTTCTGTCATGCGTGAACTCCATCGTCCGTCGAGTTAACCGAGCGTTCGCTCAGTGCTGTGTTTGTATCGTAGGCAGGAGCGACCGACAATCACAAGGACGAGTTGGCTGGCAGCATCAGGAGATAACGGATGAACCGATTAGAGCAGACCCTCGACCTGGGTCCGGCCGAGCTGCTTCCGCTCGCGCGGGAGGCAGTCCTGACGTGGAAGCTGCAGGAATCTGCCGGTGTGATCGCGCGTCCGGTCCGGCGAGTGCATGTAGGTCAGATCATCGACCTGTGGCTCAATCCGGCCTGGCCGCTGCCTGCAATCCGACTGCGCGGACGTGACCTCACGGTTCCAATCGGCTCCTGCGAAGTCGCCGAGGTCATCGACACGCAACAGGCAGCAGGATTCGTCTACCGCACTCTGCCCAGTCATCTCGAGTCCGGTGAGCAGACCTTCCTCGTGTCCGTCGGTTCGGAGGGTCGCCTCGCCGTCTCCATCACTTCGGAATCCGTTCCCGGGCATCCACTGTTGAAAGCCGCCGCGCCGATGTCGGTTGCGGCACAGAAGATGATGGCTCGGCGATATGCGGCCGGGCTGAAGCGGATGCTGCGGCAGTCGGGCACGCACCCCCGTGCTGCTTAGCCCACGGTCGGCAAGACCTCCTCCGCGAGGGCCAGCACTGCCTCCAGTGACGGTTTGCCGTGGTCGGTTCGGTGCGCCAGGTACAGCGTTGAGGGGGCCTGCTCGACATCGAGTGGCACGGCAACCGTGCCCGCTTCACGCGTATTCGCTGAAACCGAGTCGAAGGTGATCGAGATGCCCAGGCCCGCGGCGACGAGGGCTCCGATCGTCTGCGAGTCCGGGGCCGCCTGGACCAAACGAGGTGAGAAGCCGGCATCGCGGCACAGTCTCATCGTGTTCTCTCGCAGGGTCGAGCTGGGGTGTTCCGGCAGGGTGATGAAGTCTTCGTCGGCAAGGTCCTCGACGCGGAGGGAAGAGTGGGCGGCCAGGCGATGGCCCTCGGGCAGGGCCGCGCACAGGCGTTCAGCCATCACCGGTCGCCCCGTCACTTCCGGTGGCTGCTTGTCCCATCTCACCAGCGCGAGATCAAGGGTTCCGTCGACGAGTCGGGCCAGACCCTCCTCGGCGAAAACATTGGATTCGAGGCTAAAGACGATTCCGGGATTCTGTCTCCGTGAGACCGTCACCAGGCTGGCAGCCAAGGTCCGCGAGGAGGACCGGGCGAATCCGAAGCTGATGCGCCCGGTCTCCCCCGTTGCCGCTCGCTGCACGGAGTCGACCGCAAGGCTCTGGAATTCGATCATCTTCCGCGCCGGCTCAACCAGCGCCTCACCCGCGGATGAGAGCTTCACATTCCGGGTGGTGCGTTGGAACAGTGTGACGCCGAGGTCGTCCTCGAGAGCCCTGATCGTGCGGCTCAGCGGTGGCTGGAGCACACCCAGACGCTCAGCCGCACGGCCGAAATGCAGTTCCTCGGCGACGGCGAGAAAGGCACGCACCTGCTGAATCTCCATCATGTCTCGCTCTCCCGTTCCCCTACGACCACGTCGACTGTTTAAATATCATTTCCGATAACAATCACTTCTCATTATTACTCACTTTGCTATATTGTGGGGTGAAACACTCTGAGGAACTTCAGAGCCGAGCAGAAGTACCGGGAGCGTTCATCGATGAGTGGCGAGAGCACCGCGACCCAGGCACCACCGGATCACGGTCGGGAACCGCAGGGTCCCACCGACAGCGTGACCGATCAGAGCCGCACCATCGACGACTTCCTCCCCCGCGCTGGCAACGGTCCGCTGTCCGGCCAGGTTGTCGTCGATTTCTCCCGCGTCCTCGCCGGCCCCTATTCCACGATGATGCTCGCCGACCTCGGCGCCACGGTCATCAAGGTCGAGGGCCCGGGCGGCGACGACACCAGGAACTGGAGTCCGCCGGTTCGCGATGAGGATGCCACCTACTATCTGTCGATCAATCGGAACAAGTTCGACATCGTCCTCGACTTCTCCGATGCTGAGGATCTGACGGTCGCGCAGAAGCTTGCTGCCAGAGCCGACATCGTCGTCGAGAACTTCAAACCGGGAGGCCTGAAGAAGTTCGGCCTCGACTACGACTCGGTCAAGGACACCAATGCCGAGGTCATCTATGCCTCGGTCACCGGCTTCGGCGCCCACAATCCACTGCCCGGGTACGACCTGCTGGTGCAGGCTATGTCCGGTTTCATGAGCGTCACCGGCAGTCCCGACGGCTCCCCCTATCGTGCCGGCGTCGCGGTCTTCGACGTCATCACCGGTCTGCACACGACGATCGGGATCATGGCAGCGATTCAGCACAAAAATCTCACCGGCGAGGGACAGCTGGTCGAAACCAACCTCATGTCCTCGGCGATGTCGGGCCTGGCGAACCAGTCCGGAGCCTATGCCGCCGCAGGTGTGACACCGACTCGCATGGGCAACGCCCACCCCAGCCTCTACCCGTACCAGCCGATGGCGACAAAGGACGGCGAACTCATCGTTGCTGCAGCCAACGACGGCCAGTTCGCGGCCCTCGCCAAGGCCCTGGGACGACCGGACTGGGCCGAAGATAACCGCTTTGCCAAGGCCAAGACCCGCAATGCCCACCGTGACGAGCTCGAGCCGGAACTGCTCGAAGCACTCGAAGCCCACACGGCTCAGGAATGGTTTGAGAAGCTCACCGCCGTGGGCCTGCCCTGCGCCCCGATCAACTCGATCTCCCAGGGAGTCGAACGCGCGAAGGACCTCGGCCTCGAGCCGATCGTGGACAGCGGTCGCGGCGAGCGCATCATTCCCACGATCCGCAATCCGATCCGTCTGGCGAAGTCCGAGGTGTCCTACGATCTCGCGCCACCCGAACTCGGGGCCGACTCCGATCAGGTCCGCGCCTGGCTCGACAGCCTCTAGCCCCACCTCGGCGAGGGAACCAGCCACCGCCTCGGCGACCACATCAACCTCACCCCACCACCTCACCACATAAGGAGAACGAAGAATGGATACTTCGGAACTCGATGACGTTCTGTCCATCGTCCGCGAATTCGTCCGCGAGAAGGTCGTGCCTCTCGAACTCGACATCGAGGCCGATGACGCCATCCCGGAGTCGATCATCAAGGAATCCGCTGAGATGGGACTCTTCGGCTGGGCACTGCCCGAGGAGTACGGCGGCCTGGGCATGAACGCCGAGCAGGATGCCCAGCTGGCCATGGAACTCGGTTACACCACCCCGGCGTTTCGTTCCGTGTTCGGCACGAACAACGGCATCGCAGGTCAGGTCCTCGTCAACTACGGCACCGACGAGCAGAAGAGTCAGTGGCTGCCGAAGCTGACCTCTGGTGATGTCGTCGCCTCGTTCGCCCTGACCGAGTCCGAAGCCGGGTCCGACCCCTCGGGCATGCGCACCAGAGCCGTGCGCGAGGGTGACGATTACGTCATCAACGGCAGCAAACGCTTCATCACCAACGCCGAGTCCTCCGATGTCCTCATGGTCTTCGCCCGCACCGACCCGAACGCCAAGGGCTCGAAGGGCATCTCGGTCTTCCTCGTCCCGACGACGACCGAGGGCGTCACAGTCGGATCGCACGATACGAAGATGGGCCAAGCCGGCGCCTGGACCTCGGAGATCTTCTTCGACGACGTCCGCGTGCCCGCCGCGAATCTGATCGGCGGGGAGGAGGAGAAGGGCTTCTACGCCGCGATGGCCTCCCTGAACAAGGG
>JAKDSA010000006.1 GCA_030457025.1 Brevibacterium sp.
TTCGGATCGATCGGCTTCACTTCGGGTCGATCGGTCTCACTTCGGATAGAAGACTGTGGGGATCGCCGGCTCGCCGTCCTGCATGCGCCTGGCCGAACGCGGCAGCTCGGCCAACGACTCGTCGTGCCGAGCGCAGGCCTTCGTGACGCCGTCCGCACCGATGTGCGATTCATCGATCTCACCATCGACCACCAAGTCAACGGTCAGCGAGCGACCATCGCCGAGATCCCCCGGCAGAGTCGGGATGCCGACGGCCTCTTCGACCGCGATCGCACCGTCGATGAGGCGCAATGCGTCCTTGGGCCCACCACGTGAGGGTTTGCCTGTCGAGTTCTTCGCCACCGAAGTCCAAGCCCCCGACTCATCGGCACGGGCCACGAGCTTGTACACGAGCCCGGCGGCCGGAGCACCCGAGCCGGTGACAACGCGCGTTCCGACACCATAGGAATCAACGGGAGAAGCGGCGAGAGCAGCGATCGCATATTCGTCGAGGTCACTGGTGACCGTGATCGTCGTGTCATGAGCGCCGAGGCGGTCGAGGCCGGCCCGGACTTCGCTGGCCTGTTCGACGAGGTCGCCCGAGTCGATGCGCACCCCACCCAGATTCTCACCAGCCAGTCGGACAGCCGTCTGCAGGGCTTCCTCGACGTCGTAGGTGTCCAGCAGGAGAGTCGTGTCGGCGCCCAAGGACCTGAGTTGGGCGGCGAAGGCCTCCTGTTCCGAATCGTGGAGCAGAGTGAACGAGTGGGCCGAGGTGCCGATCGTGCGCAGACCGTACCGCAGTCCAGCGGCGAGATTCGACGTCGATGCGAAGCCTCCGATGACGGCGGCGCGAGCAGCGGCGACTGCGGCATGTTCGTTGGTGCGCCGACCTCCCATCTCCGCGCAGGGCCGGTCGCCGGCAGCCTGAGCCATGCGGGACGCCGCCGAGGCGACCGCGCAGTCGTAGTTCATCGCCGAGAGGATGAGCGTTTCGAGGATGACCCCTTCTGCGAAGGTGGATTCGATCGTCATCAGCGGGGAACCGGGGAAGTAGATCTCTCCCTCCGCATATCCCCGGATGCTGCCGGAGAACGAGTAGTCGGCCAACCAGTCGATGGTTCTCGAATCGACGATCTGCTCACGGCTGAGGAACGAGAGCTCCTCATCGCCGAAGCGGAAATCCCTGAGCATCTCGAGGATGCGGCCGGTGCCGGCAACCACCCCGTAGCGGCGACCAGCAGGAAGGCTGCGACCGAAGACTTCGAACAGGCTCCTGCGGTGAGCGGCGCCCGATTCCAGGGCCGCCTGGACCATCGTCAATTCGTACTGATCGGTGTAGAAAGCGGTCGAACCGGCCCGTGTGAGATCACTCATAGGCGCGATACTACGTCACGACAGCGTCAGCGTTCTGCCGTAAGGTGGAAACGTGAGCAATCCAACGACTCCAGTTCTGGAGCCGGAGGTCGACATTCGACCGGCGACAGAACAAGCAAAGCCATGGAAGACCGTCGTCTTCAACGACCCCGTCAACCTCATGAGCTACGTCAGCTACGTCTTTCAGAGCTACTTCGGATATTCGACCGAGAAGGCGCATTCGCTGATGCTCGAAGTTCATGAGAGCGGCCGCTCCGTCGTTGCCACGGGCGGGCGCGAAGCCATGGAGAGGGACACCCAAGCCATGCACGAATACGGTCTGTGGGCCGCGTGCCAACCTGGAACAGGATCCGACTGACACATGGCGGCAATCGACGCGCGTGGGGACGACGTCGTCCTCAAACTCGAGGACAACGAACGGTCCCTCATGCTCACTGTCTTCACCGACTTGGCAGCGCTGCTGGCAGAAGACGACAACGAAGACGGACGTCCCGATTCTGAGAACTGGGAAGCACGCCTCGGGCTGGTCGAACGGCCACGACCTCAGGATCCGGCGCTGCTGCGCCTGTTCCCCGACGTCGACCCACTCGATGCGGAGCGTTCGCAGGAGTTCCGGCGCCTCACCGAGTTCGACCTGCAGCAGGCCAAAGCTCACAACGTGCGCATCGTCCTCAACGGACTCGCCAAGGGCCCGTCGATCGCTTTGACCCACGATGAGGTCCTGGCATGGATGAAAGGGCTCAACGACCTGCGCCTGGTCCTCGCCGTGCGTCTGGGCATCGACACCGAGGAATCCCAAGAGGCGAAGTACGCTCACCGGGACGAACTCGACGAGTCCGACGATCTCACACTGACCCTGTATGACTTCCTGACTTGGATTCAGGACAGACTCACCACAACCTTGCTCAGCGATCTGCCGGGGGACGACGACTCATGAAACTCACTGCCATCGGCACCGCCGGCTCCTTCCCCGGGCCCAACTCCGCAGCCAGCTGCTACCTCATCGAAACCGACGAAGAATCACCGACACGAATCGTCCTCGACCTCGGGTCCGGAGCGCTGACTCCGCTGCAGCGCGCCGTTGACACGGATTCTCTGACCGCGGTCGTGCTCAGCCACCTCCACCCTGACCACTGCATGGACATGACCGGTCTGTACGTCAAGCATTGCTACGATCCGAAGTTCTTCAACGGAAACATCACCGACACCGGGTCGATCCGCACCAGGACGAGCGTCCTCGCCCCGGCCGGCACACAGGAACGACTGACCCGGGCCTACTACACGGACCCCGGTAAGTCTCCAGTTGCCGCGAGCGGACATGACACCGACCTCAGCCATGCATTCGACTTCGCCGACCTGGACCACGGTACCGGACACCAGGTCGGAAGCCTGCGAATCGAATCCTTCCTCGTCGACCACCCGGTTGAGGCCTACGCCCTGCGGATCACCGATGCCGAGGGTGCGGTGATCACCTACTCCGGTGACAGCGACGAATGCGACAACCTCGTCGAGGCAGCACGTGGAGCAGACCTGTTCCTCTGCGAAGCAGCCTTCCAGGAAGACCGCGACAGCGCTCGCGGCATCCACCTCACAGGCAAACGCGCCGGACGCGTTGCCCAGGCGGCAGACGCCCAGTCCCTCGTCCTCACCCACATCCCCTCCTGGACGGACTGCTCCATCGTCCGCGGCGAAGCCGCCCGCGAATACCGTGGCCCCATCGAACTGGCCAAACCAGGCAACAGCTGGAGCGTGTGACGCCGGCAGCATCCCGCCGCCGGCCGCACCGCTGAGGGCTCAGCTCGAAGACTTCTCGCCCCGAATACATGCAGACCTGAACGTGCAGGACCGAACAGAACAGAACCGACAACCGAAAGAGGCACACAGTGCGCGCAGACGGACGACTCGTCGATGAACTCCGCGAAGTCACAATCACCCGCAATTGGATCAACACCGCCGAAGGATCCGCCCTGGTGGAATTCGGCAACACCCGCGTGCTGGTCGCGGCGTCCTTGACCGCCGGCGTGCCGCGCTGGCTCAAGGGCCAGGGGCGCGGCTGGGTCACTGCCGAATACGCGATGCTGCCGCGCGCCACGGACTCTCGCAACACCCGCGAATCGGTCAAGGGCAAACTCGGTGGTCGCACACATGAGATCTCCCGCCTCATCGGCCGCAGCCTGCGCGCCGTCATCGACCTCGAGAAGCTCGGTGAGAACACCCTCGTCCTCGACTGCGACGTCCTCCAGGCGGACGGCGGCACTCGAACAGCATCGATCACGGGTGCCTACGTGGCACTGGCCGACGCAATCGACAAGGGCCGCTCGACCGGCATCATCCCCGCTGCGAACAACCCCATCAAGGACTCGATCGCGGCCATCAGCGTCGGCATCGTCGACGGCGAACCCGTCCTCGACCTGCCCTACGTCGAAGACTCGCGGGCAGACACCGACATGAACGTCGTCATGACCGGCAGCGGGCAGTTCGTCGAGGTCCAGGGCACAGCCGAAGCCGCACCCTTCGACCGTGCGGAGCTGGGCCACCTGCTCGACCTCGCGGCCAAGGGCTGCACCGACCTCACCCGCATCCAGACCGAGGTCCTGGGCAGATGACCACCTTCGTCCTGGCCACCCACAACGAGGGGAAGAGACGCGAACTCGCAGCGATCCTCCTCCCCGCGTTGGGGGAAGGCATCCACGTCATGACCGCCGCCGAGGCGGGCCTGGGTGACATCCCGGAAACCGGGGTCACGTTCGCCGAGAACGCGCTGATCAAGGCTCGCGCCGCAGCGCAGGCCACCGGTCACACCTCCATCGCCGATGATTCGGGGATCACCGTGGACGTCCTCGGCGGAGCGCCGGGAATCTTCTCCGCCAGGTGGGCGGGCCGACACGGAGACGATCGGGCGAACCTCGAGCTGCTGCTCGCCCAACTGTCGGACATTTCCAGTGAACATCGCGGGGCGCAGTTCCGCTGCGCCGCCGCCGCAGTCACCCCGGACGGCCGCGAATTCTCCGCCGAAGGAGTCATGGCAGGACGCCTGGCTGCGAGCCCCTCTGGAGAGCACGGGTTCGGCTACGACCCGATCTTCATCCCCGACGGCGGCGACATCAGTGCCGCGCAGATGACACCGGAGGAGAAGAACTCCCGGTCGCACAGGAAGGTCGCCTTCGACAAGCTAGCCGCGGTTCTCGCCGCGCAGGCGGGACTCTGATAGCTGCCTGTGCTGTCTCGTTTCCTCTCCATCTTCTCCACGATATGAACACAGACGCTTCAACTGGTGAGAACTTCCGCTAAACTGGCGAGGCCGGACAGAGCCTGTGCGGTGCCCGGTCAGAGAAGACGAGGGAGCCGATGTCGGTTCGTGGAAATGGGAGAGCAATGAAGACTCTGCGCGTCAGTTCGTGGATGGCAGCTGCGGTTGCCGCGAGCCTGGTCCTGGCAGGCTGCTCAGCGGGAGCTTCGGACTCGGACGAACAGGTGAAGAAGGATTCGATGACGATCGCGTTCACCGCTGAACCGGTCAACCTCGACTTCACCTCCACTTCGGGGATCGCGATCCCCGAAGCACTGATGGAGAACGTCTACGAATCCCTCGTCCGCGTCGACGGCGAGGGCGAGATCCAACCGAGCCTGGCTGAGGACTGGGACGTGTCGAAGGACCGCAAGACCTACACCTTCCATCTGCAGAAGGGCGTGACGTTCTCCGATGGTGCCGACCTGACGAGCGAAGACGTGAAGTTCTCCTATGAACGGGTGCAGAACGATTGGAAGAACGCACTGAAGTCCAAGATGGACATCGTCGACTCGATCGAGACCCCGGATGACCTCACCGTGGAGATCACTCTCAAGAAGCCCTCGAACACGTGGCTGTTCAATATGACCAGCCTCGTCGGAGCGGTCTTCGACACCGAAGGCACCGACGATCTGGCCAACGAAGCCATCGGCACAGGGCCCTTCTCCATCGAGAAATTCACTCGCGGACAGTCGATCGACTTCGTGGCCCGCGATGACTACTGGGGTGAAACACCAGCGGTCAAGAACGTCCAATTCAAGTACTTCCAAGACGCGGTGTCGGCCTCGAATGCTCTGAAGTCGGGAGAGATCGACGTCGTCTCCAACCTGCAGGCCCCTGAGCTGGCCGGAGAATTCCAGAGCGACGACTACCAGATCATCTCCGGGACCACGAACGGAGAGGTCGTGCTGTCGATGAACAACGCGAAGGGCATCTTCAAAGACAAGAAGGCCCGCGCAGCAGTCATGCATGCCGTCGACCGGAAGGCAGTCCTCGACACCGCCTGGGCCGGTTACGGCGAACTCATCGGCTCGATGGTCCCGCCGACAGACCCGTACTACGAAGATCTGACGGGAGTCTGGGACTACGACCCGCAGAAGGCCAAGGACCTGATCAAGGAGGCCGGCATCGAGGGGGAGGAGTTCGCCTTCACCGTGCCGAATCTGCCTTATGCCAAGGCGATCTCCGAAATCGTGTCCGCCCAACTCAAAGAGGTCGGACTCAAGGCGAACATCGAGACGCAGGAATTCCCTGCAGTCTGGTTGGACAAGACCTTCACCGAGCACGACTTCGACATGTCGGTGATCAACCATGCCGAACCTCGTGACATCCTCACCGTGTTCTCGAACGACTACTACATCGGCTATGACGACTCGAAGACCAAGAAGATCGCGGAGAAGGCCGACACCGGCACAGAAGAGGAATACATCTCCGGTATGAAGGAGATCGCGAGGACGATCACCGAAGATGCCGCCGCAGACTTCCTGTTCCTGTTCCCGAACCTCGTCATCGCGAAATCCGATGTCGGCGGAATCCCTGCCAACCGGGTCTCCGACGCGTTCCGGATCGCGGACCTGAGCTGGAACTGAAGTACCCCACTCCATGATCAGCTATGTGGCCAACCGGGCGATCCAGTTCGTCTTGGCACTGATCGTCGCCTCGGTGGTGGTATTCGCGCTCATGAGCATCCTGCCCGGCAACGCCGCGCAGGTTGCGCTGGGAACGAACGCCACACCTGAAGCGGTGGCGGCGCTGGAAGCCCAGTACGGACTCGATCAGCCGCCGCTCATCCGATACTTCGATTGGGTCGGCGGGATGCTGGCGGGAGACTTCGGGACCTCGTATGTGACCGGAGCGCCGATCACCCCGGTCATCCTCGCCAGCGTCCAGGTCACCGGCATCCTCGTCATCGCCGCGATCATCCTGGCGATCGTCATCGCTGTCCCGTTGGGCACCTTCGCCGCTCTCGAACAGCGCAACTGGATCGGAGTCACGATCTCCGCGCTGAGCCAGATCGGCATCGCCGTACCGAACTTCCTCGCCGCCATCATCCTCGTCATCGTCTTCTCCCTGACCCTCGGCTGGTTCCCCTCCCAAGGATGGATGGCCCCGGTCGAAGGACTGGGCGGGTTCCTCATCCGCCTGGTGCTGCCCGTCGTGTCCCTGGCACTCGTCCAGGCCGCGATCCTCACCCGGTACATGAGATCGGCCGTGCTCGACGTGATGCGCGAGGACTACATCCGCACGGCCCGAGCCAAGGGTCTGACCAGGACCAAGGCGCTGTTCGTCCACGGTCTGCGCAACGCTGCGATCCCTGTCATCACCGTGGCCGGCGTCCAGCTGGCCACGCTCCTCGTCGGCGCCGTCATCATCGAACAGATCTTCGTCATCCCCGGCATCGGGTCCGAGCTCGTGCGGTCCGTGGCCAACCGTGACCTCGTCACGGTCCAGGGCATCGTCATGGTCCTCGTCCTTCTCGTGCTCGTCATCAACTTCATCGTCGACGTGCTCTACCCCATCGTCGACCCACGGATCAGGAACGCGTCATGAGCGAGAACCCGAGCACCACCTCGGCGGGGGAGGCCTCCGTGGATCGGCGCAGGCGCACGAAACTGCGACTCAATTCCTCGATGATCATCGGCGGTGTGCTCATCCTCCTCATCGTCGCTCTCGCGCTCGTGTCCTTCATCTGGACCCCCTACGGTCCCAGCGCTGTCGACCCGGTCGCACGGCTGCGGCCCTCGAGCCCCGAGCACCTGTTCGGCACGGACAGATTCGGACGCGACACCCTGACCTGGATCATGTACGGGGCACGGATCACCCTCATGGTCGGCATCGTGGCCGTCGGCATCGCGGTGCTCATCGGCACCCCCATCGGCATCGTCGCCGCGGTCTTCGCTCAGTATCCATGGGGCACATGGTTGGGCGCGGTGATCATGCGCGCCAACGATATTCTGCTCGCCTTCCCCGCGCTGCTGCTGGCGATCGTCTTCGCCGCCGTCTACCAGCCGGGGACCGGACCGGCCATGGTGGCCGTGGGAATCGCCGCGATCCCCGGGTTCGCCCGCGTCGCCCGCTCGGGAACAATGCAGGTGCTGGGCTCCGAGTATGTGCGTGCGGCCAGGGCCTCGAACCGGAGCGTCCCGGCGATCGCCATCGTCCACGTGCTGCCGAACATCGCCAGCATGGTCATCGTGCAGGCCTCCGTGGCGTTTGCGATCTCCGTCCTCGCCGAGGCGGGCCTGTCGTTCCTGGGACTGGGCACGCAGGCCCCGGTGCCCTCCTGGGGGCGGATGCTGCAGGAGTCCCAGCAGTTCCTGTCCACCCAGCCCGAACTCGCGCTGTGGCCAGGACTGTTCATCGCCCTCGCCGTGCTCGGATTCAACCTCCTGGGCGACGGCCTCCGCGACCGATTCGACCCGAAGATGGAGGCCCGCGGCAATGGATGAGAACCTGCTCGAGGTCAATGACCTCACCATCACCCCGGCCGGTACAGAGACTCCGGTGCTCCAGGACGTGTCCCTGAGCCTGGCACCTGGGGAGAGGGTCGGACTCATCGGCGAATCGGGTTCGGGGAAGTCACTGACCGCGCAATCCGTGATGGGACTGCTGCCCGAAGAACTGCGAGCCGAAGGCACTGTGTCGGTGCAGGGCTTTGACGGCAATGTCCTGACTGCGAAGGAGAAGACGCTGGCCCGGATGCGCTCGGACCTCGTGTCGATGGTCTTCCAGGAACCGATGAGCGCCCTGAACCCACTGATGCGCATCGGCGCCCAGATCGCCGAGGTGCTGCGCATCCACGGCGAGGTGGCCCGCGGGGACATTCCCGGGCGGGTCCTGGGCCTGCTGACCAGCGTGCACATGCCCGATCCGAACGGTGCCCGCTACGCGTACCCGCACCAGTTGTCAGGAGGCCAACGGCAGCGTGTGATGCTGGCGATCGCCCTGGCGAACTCACCGCGGCTGCTCATCTGCGACGAGCCGACCACCGCACTCGATGTGACGGTGCAGAGGCACATGCTCGACCTCATCGCCGAACGCGTGGCTGCCGTGCAGGCGGGACTGCTGTTCATCACCCACGACCTAGCTGTCGTCGCCGGAGTCTGTGACCGAGTCATCGTCATGTACGCGGGCCGCATCGTCGAGACCGGCAGCGTGGCGCAGATCTTCACCGACCCACAGCACGAATACACTCGCGGGCTGCTGGCCTCCTCGGACCTCGAAGCCACCGATGCGCGCGGGAAGCTCTACACCCTCAAGACCGCACTGTCATACGCGGGACCAGCCGGCGCGACGGCGCCAGCCGCAGAGGAACCCGCCGACGTACGAGAGCCAGCACCCGCCTCGGCGGGGGAGTCTGACACTGCAGCAGAAACCGCGTCGCTCATCGACGTCACCGGAGTCTCGAAGCACTTCCGCGCCCGCGGGCCCCTGCTGCGTCGCAGGTCCCCGGTTCGCGCACTCGATGACATCAGCTTCAGCGTTGCGGCCGGGCAGCGCCTCGGCATCGTGGGAGAGTCGGGCTCAGGCAAATCCACTCTGCTCACCATCCTCTCCGGACTCGACCGACCAACCTCGGGCCAGGTGAGGGTCGGCGACGTCCGGGTGGAGTCAGCGAGCTCGGCGGCACTGCGATCCCTGCGCGAGGATCTCCAGATCGTCTTCCAGGATCCCTTCGCCTCCCTCGACCCCCGCATGCGGGTCGAAGACATCGTCTCCGAGCCCCTCGTCGCCCGCGGTATGGTTCGCGCGGAACGACTGGCCAGGGTTGAGGAGATGCTGCTGGCGGTCGATCTCGACTCGAAGGCCATGCGACGCTACCCGCACCAGTTCTCCGGCGGACAGCGACAGAGAATCTCCATCGCCAGAGCGCTGGTGACCCGGCCGCAGATCCTCGTCGCCGATGAGCCAGTCTCCGCCCTCGACGTCTCGGTGCGCGCCCAGGTCCTCAACCTGCTCACCGACTTAGTCGATGACTACGCACTGACATTGCTCTTCGTCTCCCACGACCTCGGCGTCGTCAAACACCTGTGCTCCGATGTGATCGTGATGAAAGACGGCCACATCGTCGAATCCGGGTCGACAGATGACATCTACGCCAATCCACGCGAGGACTACACCCGCAGCCTGATCGCGGCCACCCCCAGCCTGGCCGGAGCGCTCGCCTCAGCAACCTGAGCCCGACGCTGCGCCACGACCTCGCCAGATGCAAGAGAAGAAAGGACGGCAGATGAGCCACAACACGCTTGCCGACCACAGCGCAGACGCCCTGACCAGCGGCTACGCTTCAGGGGACGTTGACCCACTCGAGGTCCTCACCGCAGTCGCGGACAGGATGGACGAATGCGAGCCCATCATCAACGCGCTCCACCACCGTGACGATGAGCGCTCACGGACCGCGGCCGAGGCCAGCGCTCGCCGCTGGCGCGAAGGCAGATCCAGGGGCCCCCTCGACGGAGTCCCGGTCACGATCAAGGAGAACATCGCACGCAGGGGAGTGCCGATGCCCAGCGGCCATGCCTGGGTTGAGGTGCCGGTGTCGACGCACGATGCCCCGATCACCGAACGTCTCGAGGAAGCCGGCGCGGTCATCGTCGGATCCACGACGATGCCCGACTGGGGCATGCTTTCCTCCGGTGTGTCCTCCCTGCACGGCATCACCCGTTCGCCACTGGACCCGTCCCTGACCACCGGAGGATCGAGTGCGGGCGCCGGTGCCGCGGCCGCTGCCGGTTACGGTCCCATCCACATCGGCTCCGACATCGGCGGATCGATCCGTCTGCCCTGCACCTGGTTGGGACTGGCCGGGCTCAAACCCAGCTTCGGCCGGGTCCCGCTCGACGTACCGTATTTGGGTCGCTGCGCCGGGCCGCTGGCGAGGACCATGGGTGACGTCAAGACTGCGATGGACATCATCTCTGCCCCCGACGACCGTGACTACTCCCGCCTTCCTCGGACTGCTGCAGAAGGGCCTGCCAGCCTTCCCGACTTCGACCCGAAGGGGCTGAAGGTCGGTCTCCAGCTCGATGCCGGATGCGGAGAACCCGTCACCCCGGAAATTGCTTCGGCCATCGCCGAGGCTGCCGATCGTTTCGCACGAGCCGGTGCCCTGGTCGACACGCTCGACCCCTTCATCGACGATGGGCTGCTGAGAGATATGGACCTGTTCTGGCGTGTGCGTTCGTGGAGTGACCTGCGCGCCCTGCCCGTGGCAGAACAGGGCCTCATTCTGCCCTACATCCAGCAATGGGCTCAGGGCGGCGCCGACGTCACGGGGGTGCGGCTCATGGAGTGCTACCACAGCGTGCAGGAGATCCGGCGTCGTAGCGTCGCGGCCACAGCAGACTACGACCTGGTCATCTCGCCGGTCTCACCCGACGCGGCATTTCCGGCGGAACAGCCCATGCCCTACCCGAAGGTCGACGAACCGATGGGACACATCGGCTTCACCATGCCCTACAACATGTCAGAGCAGCCGGCAGGCACCGTCCTGGCCGGCTACACGAAGGACGGTCGGACCATCGGGGCACAGCTCACGGGACGACGGTTCGCCGACGAACTCGTGATGGCAGCCGGATCCTGGTTCGAACAGGTTGCCGAACTGCCAGCACCGGCACGGGCTCCGAAGAGCTGACGCCGTCGGCGACTCGACTCAGAAGTCGAAGAACTCGACCGACAGCTTGTCTCCATCGATCTTCACGCTGCCGGAGACTGACAGTGTGTTTCCGTTGGAGAAGTAGGACGAACCGGACTTCTTACCCTGCACGGTGAAATCGAACTTGCCCGGTTCCTTGGTGAAGAACGAGCCGGTGTTCGTGTCACCGGCACCGAAATCCGCCTTCACCTTGGGCATGTCCTTCATATCCCACTTGGCGGTGTTCTTCTTGGCCAGATCGGCCAGTTTCTTATCCGAGCCACCGACAGGGATCTCCGTCGGGTCGAACTTGATGAACTTGCACTTGGGCTTGATGTCCTTGTTGTCAAAGCACTTCTTGAGCTCCTTCTCGACCTGCTTCTGAACTTCCTTCTGGAAGGCGCTCGTGGGTGCGAGGTCAAGATTGAGCGTCAGCGGGGAAGCCTTGTCGTTGCTGGGCTTATCCCCGGGGGCGAAAGCCTGAGGGAAATTCACCGCTGCCGTGTCCTTGGCCTCACTGACCCATTTGCTCTTGGGGATCGTGAATTCGTAGTTGCCTGGGTACACAGCGAACGAGGTGGTGCCGGCCTTGGCCTTGTAGTCCTTGCCGTTGACGCTGAGTGCATCCGTGGCCGGGATATCAAGCGAGATCACGTTGAGCGCAGGGCCTGTGAGCGTCCACTTGTCGAAGAACAGGTCCTGTTTGCCGTCCTTCTTCGCCTTCAGCTCGACGTTGTACTTCGTCCCGTCGAGATCATAGGAGACGACGACTGTGCCCTTGTCGTCGTCGACCTTTGAGGACTCGACCTTAGCGTTCTCGACCTTCGCCGAGGAGGGTTCGGTGAATTCCTTCGACAGGAGGTCCAGGTTCGTTCCCTCCGGTCGAGGTGAGGGCGCGATCTTCTCAGCGGCCGCGAAGTCGCCCTTGCTCAACGCCGACACGTAATCTTCGGCTACTTTGTCGGGCCCGTAGTTGTTCTTATTGAACGTGTTGACGACGAGGAACCCGACGAGGACGAGAACGATGACGAGCGCCACAGCGCCCAGAGCGATGAAGAGGGGAGTCCTGCTCTTCTTCTTCTCGGGGCGGGCATCGGCCCGAGTCGCGGTCGTTGCAGGACCGGCGAACCCGGGTGCCGGTGCCGGCTGTGGGATGGCCTGAGACTGCCCCGGGCCCGAACCTGTCCGGTGGGCATTGGGGCCGGAGCCGGTCTGGTACGGCCCGGACTGGGCGGACTGATAGGGCGAGTTCTGCGCGGGACCCGACTGGTACGGGCCGCCCGGGTAGGGCCCACCGCCCTGGTACTGGCCAGGCTGCTGCGGCCCGCTGGACGGCGGGCCGCACTGGTGCTGTCCGCCGTTGTGGGGCGGGGCCTGGTTCGAGCTGGCCTGCGACACCTCGGGACGCGGCGGCTGGTACTGCTCAGGCTGGTTGCCCTGCCTCGGCTGAGGGGGCTGATTGCTGCTGGCCTGATCGTTGGGCGAAAACGGAGGGGCCTGATCGTTCTGATCGGACGGAGCTTGTTCGGATCCGCTGGCAGGCGTCTGCGGGCCGGCGCTGCTTGTGTCCACCGAATCATCTGTCGTGTTGTCCGCCGACGTCTTCGCACCGGATCCCGTTCTGTTGTTCTCGGGAGGGTGTTTGGGAGGTGGCGGGAAATTCGGTTCGTCGTTCCCGTTGCTCATCGCTGGATGCATCCTTCGTGTCTACAAGCGTGTCCTGGCGCAATTGTACTTCCCACCGCAGAGAATCGCGTGGTCAATACCAGGAAGCGGGTGCGACGTCAGCGAAAATGAGAGAGATGCATACTTCTCCTCAGCCCCGAACTCATCGCCACCCGGTCCTGCTGGGACTGGTGGAGGCGTTGCGAATCGATCTCATCACCGTCCCCGCGACCTTCGTCATCGCCACCGTCTTCTGGCTCATCGGACTCGGCTCACAGCTGCCGTATTCGATCATCCCCGAGTGGGCGTTCGCCCTGTGGGGCGTCGTCCACGGGCTGAGCGTTTCGACGATGGGCTTCGATTTCTCGCTGGCACCGAGTCTGATCACACTGGGCGTGTGGTTCTTCTTCGCCGCAGGCGCCAAGCGGCTGGTCGCTGGTATCACGGAAGCGGAATTCGACGACATCGGCGACGCGTCCTGGTGGAAGAAGATCATCGTCGCGTTGGCGACGTACGTCATCGCCTACGCCGGCCCTCTGGTCACGCTGACACTCCTGCTGGGGGAGGGGGCGCTGACGCCATTGGGCTTCCTCCGACTGGCTCTGATGCTGCTGTCCGCCTCGGCGGCCGGGTTTCTCTGGGTTCGCGGCCTCGACGACATCCCGCGTCTGCCGGATCTTGACCACGACGCATGGGAAGTCGGCGCCCGCCTGGTCAAGAGGCTCCTGTGGGGATCGGCGTTCCTCTCCGTCCTCGTCATCGCCGCAGGCATTGTGCTGAGGTGGGACGAGCTTGCCGAATCGTTGCAGGCCTACAGTTCACCGTTGTCTGCCGGTGTCGGCCTGCTCATCATTCAGATTCTCTTCGCGCCGGGGATCCTGTTCGCGGCACTGTCGTGGGTTGGAGGCACCGGTGTGAACGTGGGGGCCGGGGATCTGAGCTCGGTGTTCCATCCTGTGCCCGGACCGGTCCCACATGTGCCGGTGCTCCAGCTGCTCGTCGGCGACTACCCGGCGTGGACGCAAGCGGCACCGGTGCTGCTCGTTCTGCTCGGAGTCCTCAGCGTCATCGTCGGTCGCGATCATGCCCGTCAGGTGATGGCAGCGTCATGGGCCGGACTCGGGATCGCTGCGGTCAAGCTCTTCGTTGTGCTCCAGATTCTGGCGATCTTCGCACGCGGAGCCATGGGGCCTTTGGGTCTTTCGGTATTCGGCCCCTCGCCGCTGACATCGGCAGTGGTCATGACCGCCTGGCTGGTGCTGGGAATGACCGGGGGGCTGGTGCTGACCAGGCTCTCCGATATGCAGGGCGGGTCGAGCACCTCCGGTGACCAGGACGGATTCGACGACGAGCCCTTCGGGGGCATTGCGGATGAGCGAGACGTCGACTATTACGACGAGGACTGAGCCGAGCCGCGACGGCTGAGCCGACTTACGAGACAGGACTCGCCATGTGCGAGGCGGAGTGCTCTTCTACGCAGGCAGGGTGCCTCAGTTTGTGCCGGGCAGATCTTGGCCGGTCAGCTGCTTGAACCAATCGCCAAGACCAGTCTGATATTCCGTCGTGCAGGAGAGCTGTGCCTGCTGGGTGATTGCATCGCGCACGCACTCTTCATACTTCGACTGAACGGGCCAGAGGACGACCGATGACATCGTCGAGAAGATGAGGTAGATGGCGAGCAGTCCGCCCAGAATGCCCAGAGACATGTTGCGCTTCTGCTTCGTCCTGACCACGGCGATGATGTAGCGGATCGACCACACGACGGCGGCGATGGCGAACGCGATCGCCGCGACCTTGAACGGCAGCGGATACGTGAACGTCAGGACCGAGGCGAGGATCAGCAGGATCAGGACCAGGCCATGTCGAGCGGGCGCGGCCTGCTTCTCCTCTTCTGGAGTGGGCGCGCTTTTCTCTTCAGTATTGTTTGGAGACGTCACACCGATAGTTTCTCACAGTCCACTGACAAAAGCCTTGACGGAAGCCAGAGTCTGCGTTGTTTCGGCCCCACACCGACAGCAGATGATTCAAACGTTAGAATGGGAATGTGCGCATCGTTCTTCTGGCATCCGGCTCGGGTACCCTCACGCAGGCAGTCATCAACGCATTCGCTGAATCGGATCGTGGGGTCGAGATCGTCGGGGTCGGATCCGACTCGCAGACTGCGGGTGTTCTGGACCGCGCGAAAGCGCACTCAATCCCCACCTTCGTCGTGCGACCCAAAGACTGCGGCAGCCGAGAAGAATGGAACCTCCAGCTGCGCGACGCCGTCGCAGGCTTCTCACCCGACTGGGTGATCTCGGCCGGATTCATGCGGATCCTCGGTCCCGCGTTCATCGCAGCCTTTCACAACCGCATCATCAACACGCACCCAGCTCTGCTGCCGGCATTCCCCGGCGCACACGGTGTCAGAGACGCCCTCGCCCACGGTGTGCGCATCACCGGCGGCACCATCCACCTCGTCGACTCCGGGGTCGACACCGGACCGATCATCACCCAGTTCGCGGTTCCCGTCGCCGACGAGGACACGGAGGACACGGTGCACGAACGCATCAAGACCCAGGAGAGGACGGAACTCGTCCGTCTCCTCGCTCACCTCGCCCACCACGACCTCATCATCGAGGGGCGGCATGTCAGCGGATATGCCACCTCGGCGGCCCCGGTCTGACCCACACACCAACCGCACGAATCGGCAATCGAGCCTTCAAGGAGGACTTGTGACAGGAACCCGCGCGATCAAGAGAGCGCTCGTCAGCGTCTACGACAAATCGGGATTGGAGGATCTGGCTCGCGGACTGCAAGCCGCCGGTGTCCAGATCGTGTCGACCGGTTCGACCGCCGCGAAGATCGCCGAGGCGGGCGCTGCGGTCACGAAAGTCGAAGAGCTGACAGGGTTCCCGGAATGCCTCGAAGGCCGGGTGAAGACCCTGCACCCACGCGTACATGCCGGCATTCTGGCCGATTCACGCAAACCGGATCACATGAGCCAGCTCGAAGAACTCGAGATCGAGCCCTTCGACCTCGTCATCGTCAACCTCTACCCATTCTCCGAGACCGTGGCCAGCGGCGCGAACTTCGACGACTGTGTGGAGCAGATCGACATCGGTGGGCCGTCCATGGTGCGGGCCGCAGCGAAGAACCACCCGAGTGTCTCCGTCATCACCGACCCCAGCGACTACCCGGCCGTCATCGAAGCGGCACAGGGACAGGGCTTCGACCTCGACGCCAGGCGCAGCTTCGCCGCCCGCGCCTTCGCCCACACTGCTGCCTATGACACGGCCGTGGCCTCATGGTTCGCCGCAGAGCTTGCATCCGGCTCAGCGGATTCCGGGACCAATGAGGCAACGGCGATCGCCGGCAAGCCAGCCTTCGCCGGAGTGACCGGGGAGAAGCTGAGCGATCTGCGCTACGGCGAGAACCCTCACCAGGCAGCGGCAGTGTATTCCGATGGCACCCGTGGAATCGCCGGTGCGAAGCTGCTGGGCGGCAAGGCGATGTCGTACAACAACTACACGGACACCGATGCCGCGATCCGCGCGGCCTTCGACTTCGACCGTCCTGCTGTGGCGATCGTCAAACACGCCAACCCCTGTGGCATCGCTGTGGCCGACACCACCGCCGCCGCGCACAAGGCAGCCCACGAATGCGACCCCCTGTCCGCCTACGGTGGTGTCATCGCGACCAACCGCGAGGTCGACGCCGAACTGGCCGCCTCGATCAAGCCGATCTTCACCGAGTGCCTGGCCGCGCCGTCGTTCTCTGCCGAAGCGCTGGAGCTGCTGTCGTCGAAGAAGAACCTGCGCCTGCTCGAACTCGGCGAGGTCGATTTCGCGCCCTCGGAAATCAAACCGATCACCGGCGGATTCCTCGTTCAGGACCGTGACGGGTTCCAGGCCGACGGGGATGCCTCCGAGAACTGGACGCTGGCCGCAGGGGCAGCCGCGTCCGAGGCGGTTCTGGCCGACTTGGACTTCGCATGGAAGGCCTGCCGTGCGGTGAAGTCCAATGCCATACTCGTGGCCAAGGACGGGGCCTCCGTCGGAGTGGGAATGGGCCAGGTCAACCGAGTCGACTCCGCGAAGCTGGCTGTCGAACGCGCCGGTGAGCAGAGGGCGACCGGTGCCGTTGCCGCCTCCGACGCCTTCTTCCCCTTCGCAGACGGACTCCAGATCCTTCTTGACGCGGGTATCAGTGCAATTGTGCAGCCCGGTGGCTCGATCCGAGATGATGAGGTTGTCGACGCGGCCGAGAAAGCCGGGATCACGCTGTATCTGACCGGGAGCCGCCATTTCTTCCACTGAGAGGGCGAAGGCCCACCCGCGCCATGCCAGACGTGGGCGGGGCCCGATCGCCAAGCGCTGGATCTATTGGAAACGGCGCTACTCGAACCCCGTCCCACGCGACTGGGTCCTCCTGGCCTGCCTGGTGGGGATCTTCATTGCGGGAGCATGCACTGTCGTCGACTTCCGTCTGGGTGCCATCGTCTTGGCGGTTGTGCCGGCCGGGCTGGCGATGATGCGTGCGATGCCTGAGCCCTGGGATGAAGTCTGGACCAACCGCTCGAAGAGCGTCGACATTGCGACGGGACTGATCTTTGCCTTGGTTCTCGTGGCATTGGCCTTCGTCGTTCCCGAGACGCGCTGAAGTTACCCGCAGCGCATCTCCAGTCAGTTTGTGCATTCCCTGAGAAATGGGAGGGTTCGGTTTCACCAGGCCAGGATCAGTGGCAGGGTGGATGGTGTCGGAAGGTTCGCAAGAACCTTTTCCATTGAAGGGAGACAGTATGGGACTCGACGATCTTACAAACAAAGCCAAGGACGCCATGAATAGCGAAAAGGGTGAAGAGATCAGCGATCAGGGTCTGGATAAGGCTACTGACTTCGCCAATGACAAGACCGGCGGCAAGTTCGAAGACCAGATCAACAAGGGTCGCGACGGAGCCGACGACAAGCTTGGCAACGAATGATCTTTAACCCATAGCCGCGTCCGGCATGGGAAGGCGCCGAGGTGAATGTGATTTCACCTCGGCGCTTCTTTGTGTTCGCAGGACTGTGAGAGAGGAAGCGGTGGATCTCAGCTGAGCTTCTCGATGGGGGCGTAGCGCAGCAGGAGGCGCTTCGTGCCCAGAGAGCCGAAGTCCACGACGGCCACTGTCTTATCGCCGACACCGTTGACCTCTGTCACGGTCCCGAGGCCGAAGGACTCGTGCGAGACCTTCTCGCCCACCGACACGGTGATGACTTCTCGATTGGGCCGGATCCGGTTCGGGAAACCGGCCACAGGGGCCGAGGAATTCGCGGAACCTGAGCGTGAGCGCGATCCCCGTGTGGAATCGAATCCGCCGCCGCGGGAGCCACCGTAGCCGCCATATCCTCCGCCACCGTAACCGGCCGAGGAGAGTCCACCGCCCATGCTCGATGAGAAGCTGCCGGTGTTCTCCCATTCGATGAGATTCTCGGGAATCTCGGACAGGAACCTACTCGGCGGGTTGTACTGCGGTTGTCCCCACATGCTGCGGGTCTCGGCCCGAGTGACGATCAGTCGTTGCCGGGCCCGAGTCAGGCCGACATAGGCAAGACGACGCTCCTCAGAGAGCTCGTTGGGGTTCTCGAAGGAACGGGCATGCGGGAAGCCGCCGTCCTCGAGGCCGGTGAGGAAGACGACCGGGAACTCCAGGCCCTTCGCCGTGTGCAATGTCATGAGCGTGACCTGGCCGAGCTCGGCATCAGGAATCTGATCCGTGTCGGAGGCCAAGGCCACCTGCTCGAGGAAGGCCTCGATCGACGAATTGCCGGAGGCTGGAGACTCGAGACTCTGCGCGTCGGCACCGGACGCGTCAGCGGTATCAGCATCGGAGGCGGTCGGCTCCACCTCGTCGGCTGCGCCTGCGCTGGAGTCGGCCTCGGCGCCAGAGTCAGCCTCAACGTCGTCGTCATCGCCGGTTCCGGCCAGGGCCTGGGTGGCAACGAAGTCTTCGGCCACGGCCACCAGCTCCGCGAGGTTGTCGACACGTGACTCGTCCTGCGGGTCCGTGCTCTTCTGCAGTGACTCGAGGTAGCCGCTCTGCTCGAGGATCGCCTCGATGACCCGCGAGAGCGGAGCCGCCTCGGCAGTGGCAGCAAGGTCGCGCATGAGATCGTAGAACTTCGACACGGAAGCCTTCGCACGGGCAGACAGATGGACGATCTCGTCAAGACGGCCCAGTGCCGTGTAGAAGCTGATGCCCTCACGATCGGCGAAGTCTGCGACGATGCCCTCGGTGCGATCACCGATGGAGCGCTTGGGGACGTTGAGGATGCGACGCAGATTCACATCATCATCCGGATTAGCCACCACGCGCAGATACGCGAGGGCGTCCTTGATCTCCTTGCGTTCGTAGAACCGTGTGCCGCCGACGACCTTGTAGGGGATGCCCGATCGGACCAGAGCATCCTCGATGGCACGCGACTGTGCGTTGGTGCGGTAGAAGACGGCGAAGTCACCATATGTGTACTTCTCGTCGTCGATGAGTTCGTCAACCCGGTCGACGATGAAGCGGGCCTCTGACTGTTCGTTCTCCGCTACCCAACCGACGATGGTGTCGCCGGTGCCTTCCGACGTCCACAGCTTCTTGTCCTTGCGATCCTGATTGTTCGCGATCACAGCGTTCGCGGCGTCGAGGATGTTCTGTGTCGAGCGATAGTTCTGCTCCAGCAGAATCGTCTCAGCACTGGGGAAGTCCTTCTCGAACTCCATGATGTTGCGCACGGTTGCCCCGCGGAAGGCATAGATCGACTGATCTGAATCGCCGACGACTGTCAGCTCAGCACCGGTTGCACCACCAGCGCCATCGCCGGCCAGAGACTTGATGAGGGCGTATTGGGCCGGGTTCGTGTCCTGATACTCATCGACGAGGATGTGCCGGAAGCGCCTGCGGTAGGAGTCGGCCACCTCGGGGAAGGCCCCGAAGAGGTGAACGGTCTCAGCGATGAGGTCATCGAAATCGAAGGCGTTGGCCAGACGCAGCCGAGTGGTGTAGCGCCTGAACACATCGGCGAGGACCTCATCAGCGGGATTGTTCGGCCGGGGGACGAAGTCATCGGGAGTCTGCAGGTCGTTCTTGAGATTGGAGATTCGGTGCAGCATCGACCGCGGGGTGTACTTCTTCGTGTCGATGCCCAGTTCCTTGAGGATCTGGGACACGAGCCTCTGAGCATCTTGGGCATCGTAGATCGTGAAGTTGGTCTTCATGCCCAGCACCTTCGCCTCACGGCGCAGGATCCTCACACACGAGGAGTGGAAGGTCGAGACCCACATCGCTCGCGAGGCCGGGCCGACGATGGAGCGCACGCGTTCGGCCATCTCCTTGGCCGCCTTGTTCGTGAACGTGATCGCCAGGACCTCGCCGGGATGGGCCCGACCGGTCGCCAGGGCATAGGCGATGCGCCTGGTCAGAACGGTCGTCTTACCCGAACCGGCGCCCGCCACGATGAGGAGCGGTGAACCCGTGTGGGCAACGGCCTCGCGCTGTCGCGGGTTGAGTCCGGTGAGGAGTTCGGCCGCGCGTGAGTCGGCTCCCGGAGTGGCTTCTTCGATGTTTTCAGCTTCAGCAGTCATGTCCGGATCAACGATACCGTCAGCCGCTGACGCAGAGAAAAGGGCAGTGAGATAGGCAGAGAAAAAGCTCCGCCGGCGGCCCTGACTCACTGCACGGGTCGCCGGCGGAGCCGGATTCGTCTGGGACGAGAACCTCAGTGGACGAAGACGGCCACCAGAACGTTGATGATCGCGCCGGCGAAGACCAGGTGAGCCATCGTCGCCGAGGGATTCTTCACCGTTGTCGCCACGGCTGTGTCGGCGTCGCCTCCAGCCGGGGCGGCCCCCGCAGCCGGGGCGGAGGCGAAGGCCTTCTGCTTCTTATTGCCGATGAATGCGAAGACGGTGACGAGAATCGCAATGAGGAGTTTGATGCCGATCTTCATGTGGTTGACGTCGCCGTCACCCATCTCGGCGATGGCCAGCAGGAGAAGCCCGGTGATCAGCTGAAGGTAGGCACCGTGCAGCATGCCGGGAGCAACCTTGGGAGAGCGGATGAGAGCAAAATATCCGCCCACGATGATGGCCATTCCGATGAGGTGGAGGGCAAGTAGAATCTCGCGAAGAATTTCCATACGGTTCATCGTAGTGGCATGATGGTGTCTCGTGAGCGCGGGCCCTCAACTGGTGCACGCTGTTCCGCCCTGGTGTAATGGCAGCACGCCGGCCTTTGGAGCCGTGTGGTATAGGTTCGAATCCTATGGGCGGAGCTGGCCCAATCCGACTTGCGAAGGATTCAACACATGTCGCAGACCAGACCCACCGCCGTCATCGTTCTGGCAGCAGGCCAGGGCACCCGGATGAAATCGACACTGCCGAAGGTCCTGCACCCGATCGGCGGTCGGTCTCTGCTCCACCACTCGATCACGGCGGCTGCAGGCGCCACTCCCGAGCACCTCGTCGTCGTTGTCAGGCACGAACGCGACCAACTCGTCTCCCATCTGGACTCGCTGCCGATCAGTTCGACGCAGACTGTCCTCATCGCCGATCAGGATGAGATCCCCGGCACGGGGCGCGCCACCGAGTGTGCGCTGACTCAGCTGCCCGACGATCTGTCCGGCACGGTGGTCGTCACCTATGGTGACGTGCCGTTGCTGACTGCCGATACGATCAACAGCCTCGTCGAGGTCCATGAGTCCTCACACAATGCCGTGACGGTCCTGTCCGCCGAGGTGGACGATCCCAACGGGTACGGACGCATCGTCCGCGATGCTTCCGGTGCTCTGCTGCGCATCGTCGAGCACAAGGACGCCAGCGATGACCAGCGCAGCATCCGGGAGATCAACTCCGGAATCTACGCCTTCGACGCCTCGGCGCTGAAGGCCGGTCTCGCGTCTCTGACCATCGACAACGCTCAGGGTGAGAAATACCTCACCGACGTGATCGGATTCTCCCGCGATGCCGGTCAGTCCGTCGCCGCCGCCGCCACCCAGGATCTGTGGCAGGTCGAGGGCGCCAACGACCGTGTGCAGCTGGCCAACCTGGGCAAGGAACTCAATCGCCGCGTCTGCGAAAAGTGGATGCGTGCGGGCGTGAGCATCGTCGACCCCGACACCACATGGATCGACATGGACGTGTCCCTGAGTGAAGACGTCACGATTCTGCCCGGTGTCCAGCTCCTCGGTGCCACCGACATCGGCCCCGGTGCCGTCGTCGGCCCCGACTCAACACTCAAGGACACCGAGGTGGGTGCTGGGGCACGGGTCGTGCGCACCCATTCGGAATTGGCCGTCGTCAAAGCCGGCGCCGATGTCGGGCCGTTCGCATATCTGCGTCCGGGCACCAAGCTCGGCGAGGAGGGGAAGATCGGCACCTTCGTCGAGACGAAGAATGCTGACATCGGACGGGGCGCGAAGGTGCCGCACCTGTCCTACGTCGGCGATGCCGAGATCGGTGAAGGCTCCAACATCGGTGCCGCATCGGTCTTCGTCAACTACGACGGTGTCAACAAGCACCGCACCGTCGTCGGAAAGCACGCACGCATGGGCTCGGACAACATGTACGTAGCCCCTGTCACGGTAGGCGACGGCGCCTACTCCGGTGCGAGCACAACAGTGCGCAAAGATGTCCCTGCAGGAGCGCTTGCCATGACCGTGGCGCCACAGCGTAACCTGGAGGGCTGGGTCGTCAGCAACCGCCCCGGCACACCTGCAGCGCAGGCAGCCGAGGCCGCATCTGAAGGGGAACCGGCAAGTGAATGAAATTACGACGGCGAGCGAAAAGAAGCTCGTCCTGGTCAGCGGGCGCGCGAACAATGAGCTCGCTGAGCAAGTCGCTGAGAACCTGGGGACGGAACTTCTCCCCACCGACATTTACAACTTTGCCAATGGAGAGATCTACGTCCGGTTCTCCGAATCGGTCCGCGGCACTGACGTCTTCGTCCTCCAGTCGCACTGTGCGCCCATCAACGAATGGCTGATGGAACAGCTCATCATGGTCGACGCGCTCAAGCGTGCATCGGCCAAGCGGATCACGGTCATCGCACCGTTCTTCCCCTACGCCAGACAGGACAAGAAGCACCGTGGCCGGGAGCCCATCTCGGCTCGCCTCGTGGCTGATCTGTACAAGACAGCCGGTGCCGACCGCATCATCGCCGTGGACCTGCACACCTCGCAGATTCAGGGCTACTTCGACGGACCGGTCGACCACCTCCTGGCGATGCCGATCCTCGCCGGCTACGTCAAGGACAAGTACCCGACCGACCTGGCCGTCGTCTCACCAGACGCGGGCCGCATCAAGGTCGCCGAGAACTGGTCGAACTCTCTGGGCGGAGTGCCGCTGGCCTTCATCCACAAGACCCGCGACATCACGCGCCCCAACGAGACCAAAGCCAACCGCGTCGTCGGTGAGGTCGAGGGCCGAACCTGTGTCCTGGTCGATGACATGATCGACACGGGCGGAACCATCGTCCAGGCCGCCGACGCCTGCATGGCCGCCGGAGCCACCGGAGTCATCGTCGTCTCGACGCACGCAGTCTTCTCCGGACCGGCCGTCGAACGCCTGTCGAACTCCGTGGCGCAGGAAGTCATCGTGACGAACACGCTGCCGCTGACAGAGGACAAGATGTTCGACAAGCTCACCGTGCTCTCGATCGCTCCGCTGATCGCCCGCGCCGTGCACGAAGTCTTCGAGGACGGATCGGTCACGAGCCTCTTCGAGGTCTGAGGCACCTCCCCGAGCATTTGATCCGAATCGAACCCCGAGCCGATCTTTCGGCTCGGGGTTCGTTCTGCGCAGAGGGATTCCCTCTACACTGGAGACAACCGAGTGAAGGGAACCGTGACGATGTCGTCCCACGACTACAATCGGTACCGGGTGAGCGTCTCCGGCGGCGAGCTGTCCGTCGGGGTCTGGGAACCCGTGGCCTACGGGCCCGGCCGCGTCCCCACCGTGTGCGTCATCCACGGCATCACTTCGAACCATCTGTTCTTCGCCGGACTCGCTTCCGCCTTGCCCGGTGTGCGCATCATCGGACCCGACCTGCGCGGACGCGCTGACTCTCGCCTACTGGGCCCACCGTTTGGGATGAGTGCCCATGCCGCGGACGTCCTCACTGCAATCGACGCCTTCTCCGAGCCCGGGCCAGTCACGCTGGTCGGACATGCCATGGGCGGATTCGTCGCCATGACTCTGGCGGGCATGGGGGCAGGGGCCGATCCCGACGCCGAGGTGGCCGACCGTTTCCGTGGACCTGTCCTCATCGACGGAGGGCTTCCGCTGCCGGTTCCTCAGACTGGGGCAGACGAGGGCACCGAGGCGCCTGACGATCTCAACGATCGTGATCTCGACACCGACGATCTCATCGCCGCGGTGCTCGGCCCGGCCGCCGACCGGCTGTCGATGTCGTTCGGATCGGTCGAGGAGTACCTCGCGTTCTTCGCCGCGCACCCGGCCTTCGTCGACGGCCTCGACACAGTCGCCACGGAGAGCTTCGTCTACGACCTCGCGGCCAAGGACGACCACAGTTTCCAACCGTCGACGTCCATCGAAGCGATGCAGGCCGACGCCGCGGACATGTACACCGGCGCTGTCTACCAGAATGCCCTGGCTCGGGTGATGAGCAGCCGGCGGCGCCAGGCCGAAGTGACGTTCCTCGTCGCAGAACGTGACCTCGTCGCGTCCGAGCCGGGACTCTACCCACCCGAACTCGTGGCCACCTACCAGCAACGGTGGGAGGAGATGGCCGTGGTCGAAGTGCCCGGCACGAACCACTTCGACATTCTGCTCGCGGAGCCGGGCATCGATGCCTGTGCCGATGCTGTGACCGCCCGACTTGGTGCCACCGACGAGGGTGGCTTAGAATAATGGGGTTGCCTCGGCGAGGGAAACATTCGTTTCCGTTATCGACGCGGTCCTGACCCACAGCGCTGACCGGCCCTTCGGAGCCGAACTGAGACAGCGACAGTGTGGTTGAAGGCTGTTTCGCCGTGGTGCTTGAAGGATAAGTACACCACGAAGGAGAGAAAATGGCTGACTTCAAACTCATCGCCGAACCCCGCAATGAATTCGGCAAGGGCGCTGCCCGCCGGACCCGCCGCGCAGGACGCATTCCCGCAGTCGTCTACGGGCACGGTGGAGATCCGGTGCACATCTCGGTCGACGGCCACGCCACCATGATGGCCCTCAAGCACGCGAACGCCCTGTTCGAGATCGAAAGCACCGACGGTGCCAAGAACGTTCTCGCAATTGCTCGCGACGTGCAGACCGATCCAGTCACCCGCGAAATCGAGCACCTTGACCTCATCATCGTCAAGCGAGGCGAGAAGGTCGAGGTTGACGTTCCCGTTCACATCATCGGTGGAGCCACTCCGGGCACCATGGTGCAGCAGGAAGAGTCGACCATCCTCATCAAGGCCGACGCCACCAAGCTGCCCGAGTACATCGAAGTCACCGTCGAAGGGCGCGCCGCCGGCGAGCACGTTCTGGCCGGAGAGGTCGAACTGGCTTCGGGTGTCGAGCTCGCTGCCGATCCCGAACTGCTCATCGTCAACGTTTCGGAAGAAGCCGAGATGGACACCGAGTCGGATGCAGAAGAGTCTGAGGAGTCGACCGAGGAGTCGACAGAGGCCGCAGCAGAGGAGAAGTCCGAGGACGAGTGACCTCGACTTCTTCCGTCTGCGCCCGACTTCTGGGCACAGCCTGAGGCGCGAATTCGGTGGGTCGTTTGAGAAACGGCCCACCGAATTCTCTTTGTGACGAGGAACTCTCGTTGTGACGCGCGAACGCGCGAGGTCTTCTGTCTGGTCAGGGGGCTGCGATGGGCACCGAAAGAATATGAGCGAAGGACGACGATGACGAATGAAGCGTGGCTGGTCTTCGGTTTGGGCAATCCTGGCCCCAAATACGAATCGACCCGACATAACATCGGACAGATGGTCATAGCCGAACTCGCGCACCGCATCGGCGTCAAGCTGACGCGAACGAAGCTGCGCACCAATGTCGGCACGGCCCGACTCCCGTCAGGCTCGGTCCCCGGGGTTCCCGGACCGCGGGTGGTGCTCGCAACCTCGACCGGATATATGAACGAATCCGGGGGGCCGGTCAGGCAGCTTGCCGACTTCTACTCGATCGACACCGACCGGATCATCGCCGTCCACGACGATGTCGACATTGCCTTCGACACGATCAAGGCAAAGGTCGGCGGGGGAGAAGGCGGACACAACGGGCTGCGTTCGATGACCTCGGCGCTGGGCACAAAGAACTATCCCCGCATCCGGGCGGGTGTCGGACGGCCCGTGGGACGTCAGGACACTGCCGACTACGTTCTCAGACCCTTCTCCAAGGACGAACGTGCAACGCTGCCGATCTTCATCTCGGATATCGCCGACGCCGTCGAGATGTACATGGTCGACGGGCTGGAGAAAGTACAGCTCGAATACCACTCGAAATGAGAGCGTCGATCGGTTCTCAGACGCGGGTCATCTCTCGGACGCGGAGCGCTTCTCAGACGTGAGGCCCGGACGCTTGCGGTGGATGAGCCAGGCGGCGAGGATGCCGCCGACGAAACCGAACAGATGCCCCTGCCAGGAGATCCCGTTGTCCTGCGGCAGCATTCCGAAGACCATTGAGGCACCGTAGGTGATGAGGACGAAGAAGCCGACGGCGAAGTAGACGATCTTGCGCAGCACGTCATCGGTGAACCAGGTGCGCACCGCCAGATAGCCGAAGAAGCCGAAGACGATGCCAGAGGCACCGACGATGTGCTGCCCGACCGGCAGCGTCGTCAGCCAGGCACCGAGCCCGGAGACCACTGCTGTGATGACGGAGACGAGCCAGAAGCGGCGGGCCCCCTCGATGGCGATGCACAGGCCGAGGATGAGGAACGGGAACGTGTTGGCCGTGAGGTGTCCGAATCCCGAGTGCAGCAGGGGAGACGTCACCACTCCATAGAGGGACAGCGGGACCCACGACTGCAGACTGAACATGTCGAGATCAGCGGGCAGGATGGTGTCGATGATCTCGATGGCCCACATGATCGCCAACAGGACGATGACAGGGACGAAGCGCGAGAGTCGGTGATCGTGACTGACAGTGGTGCGCAGGTTGGCAACTTTGGGTTGTCCAGCGGGTGGGCGACCGCCTGACCTGGGCGAATCGGGGACAGCCGAATCGTTGCCGAAGATGAATCGGGATTCTTCGGAGGTGAAGCGTGGGGACTGGTCGGAACTCATGTCTCAATTGTCGGTGATGAAGCTTGGAGAACGCCGAAGAACCGGGGGCTGCGGGCAATCGTGTCCGATCCGTTAGTCCGTTGCAGTCTTGAGATCTCCAGTGCCTCAGCCCACCGTGGTGCTGCCGATTCGCTGGTTGTTCTCATCCAATGCTTCGACCACGATGTGGGATCCGGCTGGGGTGATGTCGGCCGCGGTCTCGAAACCCGTGCGTTCGACGATCGCGGTCTCTTTCAGCTGCTCCTCACCGGCTCCGCTGAGGATGCGCCAGGCCGCGACTTCGGTCGCTCCGTTCCAGCTCATATGCACCCGGGTGATGCCCTCACCAGGTTCGGACTTCGTCGCCGTCGGCGGCGCAGACGGAGTCGCCTGCCAATCGAAGCGGTAGGCGCGGTAGTTCGACCCGCCAGTGAACGTTGCGTCGTAGAGCAGCTTGCCCTCGTTGGTGAATTCCGAGTAGTACGGTTCGGAGCCCCAGCCGATGAACACATTGCCGTTGTCCAGTTCCTGCAGATTGCCCTGGCTTCCAGATGAGCGATCATCGGGGGCCGGGTACTCGGTGTCGACGGTGGCCTTCATCGAATCTTCGTCGACGTCGAGGCGCAGTCCTCTCGTATCGCCGAGGCGGGGGGCAGCATGATTGTCGAAGAGCGTGATCATGCCGTCGTCGCGGCGGATGGCGTCGTGCTGCCAGGCAAAGGTCGCACCCTCACCCATCTCGAAGTCACTGGCCGATCCGCCCAGCACCCAGTTCAGGTCGGCGCTCTTGCGATCGAGCTGATAGACGGCGTGGGTGTTGCGGGCCGAGACGAGCAGTGAATCACCGTCATCGTCTTCGGACACGGAGTTCAGGTGGATGTAGTCGAAGGGGTCATCCTCTGTGCCCTCACCGTCCTTGATCGTCGACTCCGACTGGGTGACGGGAACGTCGTCGAGCGATCGCCACTCGACGACCGGATGACCGGAGGCGATGTCGACCTCCTGGACCACTCCCTCCCAGACCCAGCCGTCCTTCGAACCCCCGATCGAGCTGAGATCCGTCTGGGTCTTGATATAGGAGAGGAGGAACATCGTGTCGTCGTCGGTGATCGTCGTCTCGTGCAGATCGGAGGTCTTGTGCGCCAGATCGCCGCCCATTCCGACTCGTGCGATCTCGTTGTAGCTGTCATCGAGCATCACGACCTCACCGGCGGTGTGGGGCGTCTCCGCCAGCCCCTCCCACCAAGTGAGGACGGGTTCGTCCTTGTACTCTTGGACGCGCAGATCCCACACCTGGCCCAAACCCTGCCGGACCCAGACCGGCTCTGCAGTCGAATCGAGGATGAGTCCGCCGACCCAGGATTCGTCGTCATCGGAGGTCTGTCCCTTCGGGCCGAGGAATGTCTTGAGATCCTTCTCATCCTCGGGAGGCTGCGCGCTGACGTCGATGTCGATCTTCGGCGGATCCAATTCGGGACGAGTGTGGAAGTCCCAGCGTTCGGGTTGGGGGACCTCTTCGCCAGCGGTGCATCCGGACAGGAGCAGCGCTGCGGCTGCCACAGATGCGAACAGAATGCGATAAGACATGTGCTCATCTTCACACGTTTTCGCGCGCAGCGGTCGGAGTGCGGTCGCCGCCGTTTCTCGTGTCAGAGCTGTGGCCTAGAATTGCATGGTGCTCAACGGACTCGATCTCACACGTCAGAACTCCACCATCACTGATCTCGTCGCAGCGTTCAACGACCCGGAGACAGCGGGTGGAACGATCGATGCGATCAGGGGGCTGTGGCCATCGATCCTGCGCCGAACGCTCGTGTCGGCCGAACACGAACCGTCCACCTCGGCGCCGCAGCTCATCGTCACTGCCACCACGCGAGAGGCCGAAGATCTGGCCCGGTCGCTGGCGGACTGGGTTCCTGAGGACTCGATCGCGATCTTCCCCAGCTGGGAGACCCTCCCACACGAAAAGCTCTCACCCCGATCCGACACCGTCGGTCAACGTCTGCAGATTCTGCACCGCCTGGCCCACCCGAGCCCAGACCGGCATCTGGCCTTCATCATCGCCCCCGTTCGCGCATTCCTGCAGCCGCTGGTCAAAGGGCTCGGCGACATCGAACCGGTGGAGCTGGCCGTCGGTGACGAATACGAGATCGACGAACTTGCCAAACGACTGACCGAACTTGCGTACTCTCGCGTGGACATGGTCTCCCGCCGAGGTGAGTTCGCGGTTCGCGGCGGCATCGTCGACATCTTCCCACCGACCGAGGATCATGCCCTGCGCATCGAATTCTTCGGCGACGAGATCGACGAGATCCGCGAGTTCTCCGTCAGCGACCAGAGATCCATACCCGCCGAGGCGGACTCACCACCCCTGCGGCTGTCTGCTCCGCCCTGCCGGGAGCTCCTGCTCACCGACTCCATCCGGGAGCGCGCGGCCGCACTGTCGCCGACGCTGCCGGAAGCATCCGACATGCTCGACAAGATCGCCGGGGGCATCGCCGTCGAGGGCATGGAATCACTGTCCGCGGTGCTGGCCGATGGTATGGAGCCGATCATCGCTCTGCTGCCGGATTCCACGAAGATCATCATCACCGAACCCGAACGGGTTCAGGCCCGAGCCGCCGATCTCGTCGTGACGACCAACGAATTCCTCGAAGCCGCCTGGACCGGGGCGGCCGGCGGCGGCGAAGCGCCGATCGACCTGTCCGCCGCGACGTTCCGGACAATGGACGAAATGGAGGAAGGCGCGCGCCTCATCGGCCTGGCCTGGTGGGAACTGGGCGGCTTCGCCACCGATGAAGAACTCGTCTCACCGACGGAGAATCTGTTTCCGATCCCGGCTCGTGCGCCCAAGGGGTATGCAGGGGATGTCGAGGCGATCCTCGCCGACGTCAAGGCTCTCATCCACGACAGATGGCGCATCCTCGTGCTCACCGAAGGGCAGGGCCCGGGCCAGCGGATGGTCGAGGTGTTCTCGGAGGCGGGTGTGCCCGCGACCTTCGTCGACGACCCGACGGATCTCGGTGAGGCCCTGGTGACTGTGACCACTGCCGCGCCCTTCGGCGGATTCGTCTTCGACGACCTCAGATTGGCCGTGCTCACCGAAGCCGATGTGCTCGGTCGCGCCGCGGTCACCTCGACGAGGGACATGCGTCGCCTGCCCACCCGCCGCAAACGCAACCAGGTGGATCCGCTCAACCTGGCCCCGGGCGACTTCGTCGTCCACGATCAGCACGGTGTCGGCAAGTTCGTGGAGATGACGCAGCGCACGACCGGCAAGGGCGCGAACAAGCACACACGTGAATACCTCATCGTCGAGTACGCCCCGGCCAAACGTGGTCAACCCGGTGACCGTCTGTACGTGCCCAGCGACGCCCTTGATCAGGTCAGCCGCTACGTCGGTGGGGAGAGCCCGAGCCTGAACAAGATGGGCGGCTCCGATTGGTCGTCGACGAAGGCCAAGGCCAGGAAGGCGGTCAAGGAGATTGCGGGCGAACTCGTCCGGCTCTATTCCGCGCGCCAGGCCACCGTCGGTCACACCTACGGACCCGATACGCCCTGGCAGCATGAACTCGAGGATGCCTTCCACTACGTGGAGACCGCCGACCAGCTCACGACCATCGACGAAGTCAAGAGCGACATGGAGAAGTCCGTGCCGATGGATCGTCTCATCTGCGGCGACGTCGGTTACGGAAAGACCGAGATCGCTGTCAGAGCAGCGTTCAAGGCGATCCAGGACGGCAAACAGGTTGCCGTGCTCGTGCCGACGACGCTGCTCGTCCAGCAGCACTTCGAGACCTTCGCCGAGCGCTACTCGGGATTCCCCGTCACCGTCGGTGCCCTGTCGCGCTTCCAGACGAAGAAGGAGTCGGAGAAGGTCGTCGACGATCTGGCGGCGGGCAAACTCGACCTCGTCATCGGCACACACCGGCTGCTCAGCGGTGAGGTGCGGTTCAAAAGCTTGGGGCTCGTCATCATCGACGAGGAGCAGCGCTTCGGCGTCGAGCACAAGGAGACGCTCAAGGCGATGCGCACGAACGTCGATGTGCTGGCGATGTCGGCAACCCCGATCCCGCGGACCTTGGAGATGGCCGTGACCGGCATCAGGGAGATGTCGACCCTGGCCACCCCGCCCGAGGAGCGCCACCCGGTGCTGACCTATGTGGGCAAGAAGGAAGACAAACAGATCAAGGCCGCGATCGGCCGTGAGCTCATGCGCGAAGGGCAGGTCTTCTTCATCCACAACCGGGTCAAGGACATCGAGTCCGTGGCCGGCCACATCGCCGAACTCGTTCCCGAAGCGCGGATCGCGATTGCCCATGGAAAGATGAACGAACAGCGTCTCGAACAGGTCATCGTCGACTTCTGGGAGAAGAAGTTCGATGTGCTCGTGTGCACGACCATCGTCGAGACCGGCATCGACATCTCCAACGCCAACACGCTCATCATCGATCATGCCGATCGGTTCGGACTCTCGCAGCTGCACCAGCTGAGGGGGCGTGTCGGTCGTGGCCGTGAACGCGCCTACGCCTACTTCCTCTACCCGGCCGACACCCAGCTGACGGAGACTGCGCACGATCGGCTGACGACGCTGGCCGCACACACGGAGCTCGGGGCCGGCATGCAGGTGGCCATGAAGGACCTCGAGATCCGCGGCGCCGGCAACCTCCTCGGCGGGCAGCAATCCGGACAGATCGAAGGGGTCGGGTTCGACCTCTACGTGCGACTCGTGGGAGAGGCCGTCGCGAACTTCCGCGGCGAGGACACCGAGCCCGAAGCAGATATGCGCATCGAGCTTCCCGTCGACGCGCACCTTCCGGCCGAATACGTCGACCACGAACGACTGCGACTCGAGGCCTACCGGAAGCTCGCGGCAGCGGCCGACGAAGACGAACTGCAGGAAGTCCTGGACGAACTCGTCGACCGCTACGGCCCCTATCCGGGTGCCGTGGGCGTGCTCGCCGATGTCGCCAGGCTGCGGATCAGGGCCAAAGCCTCGGGCGTCAACGACATCGTCGTACAAGGCAACTTCGTTCGCTTCGGCCCGCTTGAGCTCGAGGATTCGCAGGTCGTGCGCCTCAAACGTCTGTACCCGAAGTCTCTGCTCAAACCCGCGATCCGCTCGGTCCTCGTGCCCAAGCCGATGGCCGGCAGCGGTTTCGACGCGAAGGAGATGACGGATTCCGACATTCTGCGTTGGGCCCACCAGTTCCTCGACGCGATTGTCCCGGTCGTTGCCTCCGAAGTCGTCGCGGCAGAAGTCTGAGGCCGGAAGGAGATCGCCGCCTCCGGATGACGATGCTCGACTCAGGCAGCATCTGCACGTATCCTGTAAGTTCGCATTCGGGTGCTCTTCGTAGCGTAGAGTGCGAATACCGGTACAGACGTACTGTGAGACAAAGGAGAGCAATCATGGGTTTTGACGACAAGTTCGACAACAAGACTGACGAATTCTCCGGTAAGGCCAAGGAGACCATCGGCGACGTGACCGGTGACGACGAGCTCAAAGCCGAGGGCTCCGCAGACGAGGTCAAGGGCAAGACCAAGCAGGTCGGCGAGCAGATCAAGGACCTCGGCAAAGACGTCAAGGACAAGTTCAGCAAGTAATGAGGAATTCGACCCCCATCGCGCTCGCGGTGGGGGTCATTCTTATTGTTCGACCGTCACAGGCACGATGGACCTGCGTGCGGATTTGGGAGGCGGGGTCCAGTGGAAGACCAGAAGGCGCAAGTCATGAGTGAGACGGGGACAGTCGGAGTGATCGAGGCCATGGCGACTCTGCGTCGCCGGTGCCCCTGGTCGAGTCGGCAGGACCACGCAAGCCTCGAGAAGTACGCGCGCGAAGAGACCGAAGAGCTCATCGAAGCACTTGAGATCTTCCGAGGTGATCCGAGCCCGGCTCATCGCTCGGCCGTTGTCGACGAGCTCGGAGACGTCTTCTACCAGGTTCTGTTCCACTCAGCACTGCTGGACGAGAGCGACACCGCTCCATACGGGCACACATTGGGGATGATCATCGCCGGGCTGGAGGCCAAACTCATCCGCCGCCACCCCCTGGCCTTCGGTGAGGGCAGCAGTGATGGGCAGATGTCCTCCCTCGAAGACGTCGAGCGAGAGTACCGGCGAATCAAAGCAGAAGAGAAACAGCAGAAAGACACGAATCAGTGAGCTTGGACCGCATCGACATCGAAGGCACATTCAACTTCGGTGACATCGGAGGTTCCTCCACCTCGGCGGGGGAGTCCAGAGTGGAAACGGGCAAGGTCTACCGCGCGGACGGCCTCGCCCAGCTCACCGACAGCTCACGCGCCGACATCAAGGCTCTGGGCATCGGAACCGTTGTCGACCTGCGTGACATCGGGGAGCGGTCGAAGCTGCCGGACGCGCTTGCAGGACTCGACGTGGACTACATCGAGCTGCCCATCTTCGATGACCATTTCTTCCCCGCGAAACAACTCACCGTCGACGAGATGAAGAAGGCCGCCGAGGAGACCGGCATGGATCTCTCCGATCGGTCGCTGAGCAAGATCTACGAACTGATGATCGACCATTTCGGCTCCCGTCTGGCCGAGGCCGTCGACATCGTCGCCGACAGCTGTGAGGGCGGAGTGGTCTTCCACTGCTCGGCAGGGAAGGATCGGACCGGCGTGGTCTCCGCCTTCATCCTCTCCCTCCTCGGCGTGGGACGTCACGAGATCCTCGACGAATACTCGATCACCTCGCAGCACCTGTCAGGTGGGTTCCTCGAGAACATCACCAGGAGCTTCGCCGATGCCGGAATCTCCGGAAACCTCGTCGAGACTGCGACCTCGGCACCGCCGGAGCTCATGGCGACAATCCTCGATTCGATCGATGCCGAGTACGGCGAGAACGGCGTCGAGGCCTATCTGCTCGAGCATGGCATGGCGCCGGGGAGCCCGGATAAGCTGCGCGGGCAGCTGTTGTCGTCCGCGGTTCGGGAATGAGCCCGGCCGGGAACGAGGCCCACGCTCCGGTGCATTAAGCTGTCGTGCAGGCACATGTTCCCCATGTGAAACCAATTGCGAAGGAGTACTCAGTGGCTGAGATTGTTGCCGCAAACGCCCGTGAAATCCTGGATTCCCGGGGAAATCCCACCGTTGAGGTGGAAGTGCTGTTGGCCGATGAGTCCGTCGGTCGGGCCGGTGTGCCATCGGGTGCCTCAACCGGTGAGTTCGAAGCCGTTGAGCTGCGTGACGGAGACCCCGAGCGCTACCTGGGCAAAGGCGTCACCAGTGCTGTTGACGCAGTCGTCGACGAAGTCCACGAAGCCATCGTCGGTCTCGAAAGCGATGATCAGCGTCTGATCGACCAGGCCCTGATCGAGCTCGACGGAACCGAGAACAAGTCGCGCCTGGGCGCCAATGCCATCCTCGGCACCTCGCTGGCAGTGGCTCGCGCGGCCGCTGTGTCCGCGGATCTGCCGTTCTACCGGTACCTGGGCGGCCCGAACGCCCATGTCATGCCCGTTCCGATGATGAACATCCTCAACGGCGGATCGCACGCCGATTCCAACGTCGACATCCAGGAGTTCATGATCGCCCCGGTCGGTGCGGCCAGCTTCCACGAGGGCCTGCAGTGGAGCGTTGAGGTCTATCACGCGCTCAAGGGCGTGCTCAAGGAGCGCGGCCTGTCCACCGGGCTCGGCGATGAAGGCGGATTCGCGCCGAATCTCGACTCCAACGCAGCTGCACTCGACCTCATCTGTGAGGCCATCGAGCTTGCCGGACACCGCCCGGGCCGCGATATCGCAGTGGCACTCGATGTGGCCTCTTCTGAGTTCTACACCGATGGAGCCTACGAATTCGAAGGCGAGAAGAAGTCTGCACAGGACATGGCCGCCTATTACGAGGGCCTGCTGGCCAAGTACCCGCTCGTGTCCATCGAGGATCCTCTCGACGAGAACGATTGGGAAGGCTGGGCCACCCTGACCGAGTCCATCGGCTCAAAGGTCCAGCTCGTCGGCGATGACCTGTTCGTGACGAACCCCGAGCGTCTCCAGCGCGGAATCGACAACAACACCGCCAACTCGCTGCTCGTCAAGGTCAACCAGATCGGTACGCTGACCGAGACCCTCGACGCAGTCTCGATGGCTCAGACGAACGGCTACACGACGATGATCTCGCACCGTTCGGGTGAAACCGAAGATACGACGATCGCCGACCTGGCCGTGGCCACGAACGCCGGCCAGATCAAGGCCGGCGCTCCCGCCCGTTCCGAACGAGTGGCCAAGTACAACCAGCTGCTGCGCATCGAAGAACAGCTCGGCGATGCCGCCCGCTACGCCGGCCGGGGAGCCTTCCCGCGCTTCGACGGCTGAGCGGCTGCAGCGTTGAGGCTCTGAGACGCTGGGGCGTTGAGTAGCTTCGCCCCCGAGGCGGGGGTCGGGTGATCATCAATGGTCACCGGGCTCCCGCCTCGGCGATATTCATCGACAAAACCTCCCTGGGTTCAAGGGGTCGTTGCAAAACTTCTCTGCGATCACAAAACCTCCTGTCCCTCGTAGAACGCCCTGGGAGCTCACCAATTCCGCTCGCCCCGTGCAATTCATACATCTGCGGAGGTTGTTCATGCAGCTGCGGGTGTGGCGTCCTACCGCGGCGGCCGAGAGCATCCTTGAGTCTTCAGCTCGTGCCCATGAGGACCCGCCTGACCTCTTCGAACTTCGCCTCTGTGAACAGCTCTTTCCAACTGACTCTGATGACTCGCCAGCCCTGATCGCGCAGCCATTGTTCTCTGCGCCGTTCGCGTTCGAGCTCGTCACGTGGCACTCCCGAACCGAGATACAGCTTCCCGAGGCCATCGATCTCAACGATCAGGCGGGCTGCCTTGTGACAGAAGTCGACACGAATCTTTGATCGCAATGAGGTCGCGTCGAACTCGGTTTGGGGGACGAACCCGACGAATCCGTGCTGGAAGAATCTCACCGCGGCGATCGATTCGGCGGGGGACTCGCGGCGGGCATCGGCCAAGTCGAGAACGAGATGAACCTTCTTGGTGTTCCTTTTCTCCAAGCACTGTGCCAGCGTCGCGAGGATCTTCTCTCGCGTCGTCAGGCCGCGGTGCAGAGCGTTGTCGAGCATGGAAACCGAGATATCGGGGTTGTATGTGCGAGCCACATCAATGAGCGTGCGTTCGAGCGTCGTCACCTCGGTCCCGCGAACTCCCTGGCGGTGATGCTTCGGGATTGTCACGCCCCTGACATGAATGCTTTTGAACCTGCGATTGACTCCTGGGCGCACGACCTCCACCTGGTGGGTGACGGGGTAAGCAATGGGCAATCCGTGGATGAGAGCTGCGGAGATGTGTGAGAACACCTCGGCCGGGGGAGATGCCGGGGATGATTTGTCTGATGCGGCAGCCCCGGTAACCGCGTCAGATTCCGTGGCACGGTCGAGTTGCCCCTGTTTCTGGAATCTGACCTCGCATCGTGCCATGACTGCTGCGTCGAGCTCTGCTATCTCGTCACGGATGTCTCCGTGCATTGTGAACTCCGCATGTGTTCCTTCAGCGATGCTCGCCCACAGTCGCCGGTGGCCTTCCACCGTGCAGACGTGTCTGACCGAATAGACGCCGCGAGACAGACGGCGGACGCAGCAGCTTCGCGCACGTCGAATGTCGTTGTGCGTGAACCCGAGCCGGATGATCTGTTGGGTCGTCATTATTTTGTACATGATATTAAAGTGCATCAAATACCGTTAAAGCGCAATGATGGGTACTGATTCTGTGTATAAACCTGTGCATAAGTCTGCAAGTGAGCGTAGTCGGCGGTGGGCCAGCGGAGATGCCAGCAGACGGCGAGGCCAGCCGCGAGCCGCAGAGATTGCACCCCGCACTGTGAGCATCAAAACGTCCCTCAGCAACGAGAGGTTTTGGCGCTAGCGGTGCCGAGTGTCGCGCTAGCTGTATGACGTGGACGCAACGGTAGGACGTGAGCCTCGGAGGGCGAGGTGCGGGCGGGTAGGGAGTGAGCTTGTGGCAACAGTCTGGTGTCACGAGGCGACCGAAGCGGCAGAGGTCTATGGAGGTTCTCGAAAAATAGAACACGCCACGACACCCAAATCCTCGCAGTCCGGATGATGACACGGCAGACTTAGATGTGTTGCGACAGCCTTCCCCATCCCCGGTCGCAGAGGAAAGAGACATGGTTCCGAGTAAGCCCAGAAACAGCGCACCGAAATCGGCTCCGGGCAGAGCCGCTCCCCGTCGACGTCCCACACCCGTCGTCGAGACGCAGCCCACCGAAGACACCCGCAAGCGGAAACTGTCCTGGCAGACCGGCGTCTTCCTCCTCGTCATCGCCATCGTCCTCGTCACGTTCCTGCCCTCGATCAACTCCGCACTCAAGCAGGCACAGCAGATCGCGGCGCTCAACAGCGAGATCGAATCGACGAAGTCCGAAGTCCAGGGGCTGGAAGAGAAGAACGAGAACCTCAAAGACCCCGCGTATATCAAACGCAAGGCCCGCAAGGACCAGTACTACGTGGAAGAGGGCAAGAACGCGGTCATCGTCACCAACCAGGAGGCGATCAACGGTGACGATTCGGATACGGACCGCCCGCAGCGCAAACAAGCCTGGTACCTTGAGTTGCTGGAGTCGATTCAAGAGGTCGGCAATACCGTGGAGAAGGGCTGATGATCACAGAGTGCACCGAGGCGGACTTCGTCATCCTGAAGGACCAGCTCGGGCGGGTCCCGCGCGGCGTCGTCGGGATTGCGGCCCGCAGCACATCGGGTGAGCCTCTGGTCGTCGCCACTGCTCCGAGGCTCGAGGACGGCACACCGTTCCCCACTGCCTTCTACCTCACCCATCCCGCCTTCGTCACCGAATGCTCACGCCTCGAAGCCTCGGGGATCATGGCCGAATGGTCCGCTGAGATCGCCGAGGACGATGAGCTCGCAGCCGACTACGCCAAGGCCCACACCGCCTACCTCACGACACGCTCCGAGATCGGCAAGAGCGCCGGCCTCGCCGAGGTGACAGAGATCAAGGACTACTCCGCCGGCGGCATGCCCACCCGAGTGAAGTGCCTGCACGCCCTGGTCGGCCACTCGCTGGCCGCCGGAGCCGGCGTCAACCCGATCGGCGACCGCGCCATCTCCTTCATGACCGACGTTCCCACCCCGGCGGGCGCAGAA
Organism: Brevibacterium sp.; assembly: GCA_030457025.1. Taxonomy (GTDB): domain Bacteria; phylum Actinomycetota; class Actinomycetes; order Actinomycetales; family Brevibacteriaceae; genus Brevibacterium. Next base: position 38,324 of record JAKDSA010000006.1, read on the forward strand.
GGTGCCTCGGCCGAGGCAAGCGAATAGGAGAGACTCATGCGAGTTGCCGCTTTCGACTGTGGGACGAATTCCCTGCGCCTGCTCATCGCCGACGTCGACGAGCAGGGAGAGATGACCGAGCGTCGTCGCGAGACCCGGATCGTGCGCCTTGGCCAGGGCGTGGACGCGACGGGTGAGTTCGCCCCCGAAGCCCTCGAACGCACATTCGCCGCAGCCCGGGAATTCGCCGAGGTGGCCGCCGAGCACTCCCCGGAGAAGCTGAGGTTCGTCGCCACCTCCGCCAGTCGCGACGTGAAGAATCGAGACGAATTCTTCGCTGGAATCTTCGGCATCCTGGGCGTCGTGCCCGACGTCATCACCGGTGACGAAGAGGCTTATCTGTCATTCCTCGGCGCTACCGTCGGGCACAGCGCCGACAGCGGACCGTTCCTCGTCATGGACCTCGGCGGGGGCTCGACCGAACTGGTCCTCGGCACCGAGGGCGTCACCTCGGCGGTCAGCATGGACATCGGGTCCGTGCGCCTGACCGAACGCCACATGTCCGTCGATGTTCCCGACCAGACGCAGATCCAGGCGGCCATCGACGACATCGATGCCAACCTCGACAAGGCCGCAGAGATCGTCGATCTCAGTGCACCGCGGACGATGATCGGAGTCGCGGGCACCGTGACCACACTCACTGCGGGCATTCTCGATCTCGACAGCTACCAACGCGAGCGCATCCATGGCACGCACCTGCGTGTGGCCGACATCGATGGTGAAGCCAGCAAACTGCTGAGTATGGGTCGTGAGGCGCGTGCGTCACTGCCGTACATGCATCCCGGCCGCGTCGACGTCATCGCGGCCGGGGGACTGCTGTTCGCCCGCATCGCCGCCCGCATCGACACTGCTGTCAACGGCGCGGGGGCTGAACTCGACATCATGGTCTCGGAGACGGACATCCTCGACGGCACCGCGCTCGATCTCGCGCGCCGACAGTCGTGAGGCCCATCGCCGCACGGACACCGACAGCATCCAAGCGTCCACGCGTCGGAAGGCACACTGCGAAACTCGTCCTCGTCGGCTCCCTCGTGCTGGGTCTGGTCATGGGGACGACACAGCCGGCCATGGCCGCTCCGGAGGTCGGGCCGGGGCAGTGGTTCATCGATGACTACGGCATCGACGACCTGTGGAAGAAGTCCACGGGCAAAGGGGTGAAGGTCGCCGTCATCGACTCAGGAGTCAACGCCGACCATGAGGATCTCAAGGGCGTTGTGAGCAAGTCCAAGGACTTCAGCGGTCTCGACAAGGATGGCAAGACCCCGATCGGCGGCAAGACCACTATCCACCACGGGACCGCCGTCGCCGGTGTCATCGCCGGGCAGGGCAAGGGCGCCGGCCCCACCGGTGTCGCTCCCGACGTCGACATCCTGTCCGCGTCGATGTGGCTTGGGCCTGACCGGCCGAAGGAATCAGGCTCCACCCGTGAGCAGGCCGACAAGGCGATCCGATGGGCTGTCGATTCCGGAGCTAAGGTCATCAACATGTCGCTGGGCTGGGACGATCCGGCTTGGCCCGTCAGCTGGGACGAATCCTTTGCCTACGCCTATGAGAAGGACGTCGTCATCGTCGCTTGTGTCGGCAACGCTTCTCAAGGGGCCACTCAGGCATGGTCTCCGTCGACGGTCCCCGGAGTCATCGGCGTCGGTGGGTTGGGCAAAAACAACCGTGTTCTGTCCGAGTCGACGGCTCCGGGAACCGCGGTGGACCTCATGGGACCGGCGGCAGACATTCCGATCCCGTACTACTCCGGCGGCTATGCAGAAGGACAGGGATGTTCCTTCGCCTCACCCATCGTCTCCGGAGTGGCAGCGCTGATCCGGGCCGACGACCCCGACCTCAGCGCCGACGAGGTCTCCGCCAAACTGATGTCGACTGCCGAACCTGTTCCTGGACACAAGGGGCAGAGCAAAAAGGACAAGCCGGATCCGATTGTCGGCTGGGGTCGCCTCGATCCCAAAGCCGCGATGAAGTCCGACGTCCCGAAGACGGTGCCCAGCGCGGCCGACGCTCTCGCCGGCTGGGTGAAGATGCACAGGCGTGGGCAATCGGGCCCGGCTGAGACTGACAACGCAGTCCCAGCTGAGGACAACAACCCGAAAGCGGTCGCGCCCAAGGATGTTGTCTCATCGCAGTCAACGCCCATGCTGGGCTACTCGGTTCTGGGCGGCGGAGGTCTGATCGCTGTGATCCTCTTCGCGCTCTCAGCAGTGGTTTTCATCCGCCGCAGACGGTGAAGGAACGCGGTGCTGAACCTCTGATCTGGGGCGTCGAGAGTCAATTAGTGAAAGTTTTCACAAAGGCCTAGGATGGATATATGGCACTCATCAGAAACTCAAAACTGCGTCCTCGAATCCTCGTCGTTGGTGGCGGCTACCTTGGTCTCGTTACCGCTCAGAATCTGTTGAAGAACCTCGGTCGTGGCGAAGCCACAGTGACCGTGGTCGATCCCAACCCCTACATGACCTACCTGCCGTTCCTGCCAGAGGTGGCAGCCGGGTCCATCGAGCCGCGTCACGCTGTCGTGCCGCTGCGTCGCAACCTCTCCGGTGCTGAGGTCATCACCGCGAAGGTCACCTCGATCAACCACGGCGACAAGTTCGTCACCGTCGAGCCGGAGAACGATGAAGCGTTCGAACTCGACTACGACCACATCATCATGGCCGCCGGTTCGGTGGCGCGTGCTTTGCCGATCCCCGGCCTCAAAGAGAACGCCATCGCGCTCAAGCGCATCGAGGAAGCCGTCGCACTGCGCGATCACCTCCTCAGCCGCCTGTCCGATGCCTCGCTGATGGAAGATGACGACGAACGTCGCAAGGCGCTGACCTTCGTCTTCGTCGGCGGCGGATTCGCCGGCATCGAGCTCCTGGCCGAACTCGAAGACGTCGTCCGCTCTGCAGTGGCTCAGTACGAGACGCTGACCGAAGCCGACGTCCGCTTCGTCCTCGTCGAAGCACTCGACCGTGTTATGCCCGAGGTCGGCGAAGCTCAGGCTCGCTGGGTCGTGGAGCACATGCGCGAACGCGGAATCGATGTGTACCTCGAAACCTTCCTGCAGGACTGCACCGACAAGCACGTCAAGCTCTCCAGCGGCGAAGAATTCGACGCTGACACCATCGTGTGGTCGGCTGGCGTCAAGGCCAACCCGATCCTCGTCGACTCGGACCTGCCTCTCGATGAGCGCGGTCGTGTCACCGTGCGCGCCGATCTGCGCATTGAGGGCGACACCGGTGTGGTCGACGGCGCATGGGCCGCCGGCGACAATGCCGCAGTACCTGATCTCTCCGGTGGCGGCGTGGGCGGCTACTGCGTGCCCAACGCTCAGCACGCCGTGCGCCAGGCACCGGTGCTGGCAGCCAACGTGCTCGCCGCGCTGCGCGGGGAGACCGAGTTTAAGCAGTACTTCCACAAGACCATCGGCACCGTGGCGGGCCTGGGCCTGTACAAGGGCGTTTCGCAGATGGGCGACTTCGAAGCCCGCGGCGTCCTCGCTTGGCTGATGCACCGCGCCTACCACGGCTACGCGATCCCGACTCTGGATCGCAAGGTCAAGGTCTTCGGCAACTGGATCCTCAACGCCATCGTCGGCCGCGACGCGATGCCGCTGGCCGATCTCGATGTTCCTCGTAAGAACTTCGTCGAGGCAGCCAACTCAAAGCCGGCTCCCAAAAAGGAAGCCGCCAAGGCCTGATACCTGAGTGTGCAGGGTTCACCTCTAGCAGTCGCGCGATGAACCCTGATGATGTCTGAAGAACGCCGGGAATGCAGTTTCTGCATTCCCGGCGTTCTTGTCATTCACTGCGTCTCGGTGTTCGTCGGGAGGCGTGGAACAGTCGACCTGTGATCGATATTAGCCACGCTGGCAGAAGTCAGTCATTGCTGATCTCCGCGAGCACCTCGGCGAGTTCCCGAAGCTCACCCGCCACACGGTACCTGCGAGGCGAACCGGAGTACGTCCAATTGCTCGTGATCATAGACGCGCTGGCGCCGTTGGTGGTGACGGTGTACTCCTCATGGCTGAGCTGCGCCGTCCGGTGAGCGATCAGCCGCTGACGCAGTTCGGGGGAGAGGGCCTGCCAGTGGTCGGCTGCCTCATAGCCGAGCTGATGCCAATCGGCACCTGCTTCACGATAGGCGAGCGGGCGGTTGGACAGGATGGTCACGGTGCTCTTTGCCTGGGACGTCTGAGGTGCTGAGCCTTGGCCGACGTCGCCCGAGGCCACTGGAGTCGCGAAGACAACGGCAGGCCCCGGTGCGGTGTCGACGTTGGGATCTTCCATATCGCCGACGGACAGAGGGGGACCCTGCAGGGTGAGCAGCACATTCGTCATGTCACCATCTTGCCCGGGCGAGCGGCCGGATGCGAACCTCCACGCGTGCGCACGACGCTTGCGTGTCAACGGCCATTAGGAATTGCCCATAGGCGGCCACGAGAATTGCCCACCAGTGGCCAGCAGAACTGCCCACGAGCGGCCACGATTTCTGCCCATCCACTCGTTGTGTCGGGACTGATGCAGGGTTAGGTGACATCTAGTCTGGCTTGTATCAAGACAAGTCTGGAAGGATGGACACCATGCCACAGCCCTACCCGAAAGAGTTCCGCGACGACGTCATCCGCGTCGCTTTGGATCGGGATTCCAAAACCACGATCGGACAGATCGCCACGGACTTCGGAGTCCACGAAGTCACTATCGCGAAATGGCTCCGCCAAGCCGAGGTCGATGCCGGCAACAAACCCGGCAACACCACCGACGAGTCGGCTGAACTGCGAGAGATGCGTCGGCGCAATCGTCTGCTGGAGCAGGAAAACGAGGTACTGCGCCGCGCAGCCGCGTACTTGTCGCAGGCGAATTTGGCGTCAAAAGGCTCTATCCGCTAGTGAGAGAGCTCGCCGTCGACGGGATCCCCGTGGCGGTGTCGTGCCGGGTTTTGAAGCTCTCACGCCAGCCCTACTACCGGTGGCTGGCCGCACCTGTCCCTGAAGCCGAGGTTCGTGAGGCGTATCGGGCCAACGCGCTGTTAGATGCCCACCGGGATGATCCCGAGTTCGGGTACCGGTACCTCGCCGATGAAGCCGAAGCCAGCGGGCAGCCTATGGCGCAACGCACCGCGTGGCGGCTGTGTTCAGACAATGCGTGGTTCTCGGCCTTCGGCAAGGGCCGGGCCAAGAATGGAAAACGGCCAGGCCCGGCCGTTCATGACGATCTGTGCGTCGTCATCGACGCTGATGGGAGGTCGCGGCATGAGCACCCACGACCGAATCAACACCGTCGAGCGGGTCTGTACCGATCTGGTCCGTCACGGCCACCCAGTCACGTTCACCGCCGTTGCCAAAGCTACTGGGCTCAGTCGCTCCACGCTTTACCGCGACACGGACCTGCGCGCAATCGTCGAGCACCATACACAGGCCAAGACCGCGGAGACCCCGATGACTGTGATCACCGACGAGATTACGACGCTACGGGCGGCGGTAAGTACCCTGTCCGAACAAGTCCGCAGCCATGACGAACAGCTGCGCCGCCTGCGCGACTGACTTCATTAACCGGCCAAAACACCAAACTGACGTTGATTAGCCGGATAAGCTGGCGACAACGCGGCTATGGAATCGTTCTTTTCCCTGGTGCAGAAGAACGTTCTTGACCGTCGTCGATGGGCTACGAGAGACCAGTTGCGGATCGCGATTGTGACTTGGATCGAGCGGACGTATCACCGACGCCGGAGGCAAGTTCGGTTGGGTCGAATGACACCGGTCGAGTACGAAGCAATCATAGAGCCAGCTGCACTCGCAGCTTGATACTCACACTGTCACCGATCCTTGTATCAGTCCCTTGCAATATGCGCGAACAGGCGATGTTGAATCAATAGCACGATCGTCGGTGGGGGTCAGTGGCCCCCCCCGCCGCCAGTCCTGGTCCCCGACGGCAATATCGCTGGTACCGAAAGGCAAGGTCGGCTGGCCCCCAAGCCTTCAAATACTCAATGTGATCGGTTCATCCACTCGCCGAGTCGTAGTGCTGCGCGAACAATGTTGTGGGTCGTCGTGAGTGCGTAGCCCTGGGCGGAAAGCCAGTCGACGAATTCGGCCAGCAGTGGTTCAAAGGCGCCCCCATTGCGCCGGGGGTGTATTCCCAGTCCTGTCCACCAAACGTTGGTGACGACTGTGTCCTTTTGTGCGTTCATGGCTGTGGCCCTTCTCCTGTTGTCGGGAGAAAAGCATCTCAGCTATCAGCGATGCATCACCCATAGATTAAGCCGACTTTTCGGCTGACGGTCGTGCCGTAACCAGGGAGAACGCCCAGAAATCGGCATAATCCAAACATCGGCATAAGCCCTGAACTCGGTCTATAAAGCCGAATTGGTTGACCGGAAAGTGTGGTCAGGGTTGATCGAGGTCATGGCCGAGACATCGAAATGGATCGGTTGGTACAACGGGCGACGATTGCATTCGGCGATTGGATACCGGCCGCCGTTCGAGGTTCACCGAGAGTGGATCGAAGGCAGTGGCAACGAAGCCGTGGCTGCCTAAGAAACCAAGAAAAACACCCTCTATGAAACCCGGTGCTTGACACTGTTTTGGTGCAGCCTATAGACGAATATTTGATTACGACTCGAGTGCTATACGACCTGTTGCAACGAATGCAGCAAAGACTTGCTGGACCATGCACGACAGGACCTGCGACTATTGCCGAGTCGCACTCTCCCTGAACCCCGTTCCAGGGGATACACGTCCAGGCGAGGGCACTCCGAATGCGGCGGCTACGGAGCAGACAATCATACACACGAGGATTGAGATGGCAATTTCCCCATAGGGAACAATAACTTCAGCTCTCGAACCTGACTCGTGTAGCCCGAGGCCCATTCGGTGATAGATTATCCAGATTGCTCCCGCAGAGATGGTTACCGCTGACATCAAAATGCTGAGGACTTCGGCTATAAATGCCCGAGCAGTAGCTCCTGCTCCAATGCCCATGTTATTGAGAGTCGTAATCGTTAGCCTCCGCCCGCGGACCGTGTTGAAGACATACTGCGAGATGCCGGCAATCAGGAGAAATCCTGCGCCGCTTAAGAGCGCGACGATTGCAACTCTCTGCGTTGAGATTGATGACTCCACATTGCGTTGCGCCCAGGTATTAAACGATTCAACAGTCGCCTCTGGAAACGCTGTCTCGAGAGTTTCCGCGGGCAGACGAGTTCCTGAGCGTGCGCTACTGGGGACGAATATGGTGTCTTCTTCAGACTCCCCGTTAAGTGTGCCGAAGGTCCGACTGTCTACCACAAGACTGCCATTGAGGAAACTGGAGCTGGCCAAAACTGCGACTACATGTACTTCCTTGGTCGAACCGGAATCTGATCGGATGCGCAATGTGTCACCGATATTCGCAACGCCCTGAAAGGCAGCCACCTGGGAGCCGTGTACATCCGCGAAACTACCTTCTTCGGCATGAACAGGAATGTGATAGTCAAGAGAGTCTGGATCGACTCCGACGATGTCGAGGGGTTGATCCATAGGTACGGAATTTTGATCCCATGACCATTCTGCTGACTTGCGAACTACTGAGGCATCTGACTTATCAAGCTGCTCGGCCTTCGCGTTCGAATCGACCAGCGATGGTCCAGAAACTACCGTGTCCACGTTCGATACTTCGAAATATCCGGCGGAACTCTCGGCCCGACCGGTTTGCGCCATCATGCCGAAACACGCGCTTAGCGTAACGAACAGGACGGTTGGTGCAGCCAGCGAAATTGATCGGTGTAAGTCGTGAGCAATGTGTCCACGAGCGACCATTCGTGCACCAGCCGACCCTAGGGAGAAGACGTAAGCAAAAAGTCTGGCAAGGGCTGGGACTAGCAGGGGAAGGCTCGCGATAGCCAGTAGGGTGGCACCGCCGCATGCCAGAATAGTTCCCACTTGAAAATTTATGTTTGCAGAAATCGGACCAAAACTGACGAAAAGCAAGCCTGCGCCAACGGCCCCAAAAATCATCCGTGCAATCGAAAGTCCTGATCGACCCGACACGTCTTTTCTCGTCGAATCAACCACGCCTATCTGACCTTGACGGAACATTGCTGCCACAGCAGCCAGCAGAGCAAGGCATAACACCCCAAACACTGTCACGATCAGTGCAACAGGATCAGTGTTGGCTTCGTAGCCTTTTGGCCAATTACTGGATCGTTCCATAAGGGCTACGTACGGCTGAATTAGTAAAGGTGATAGGGCCGCTCCCAGAATTGAACACATGCCTACAAGGAGACAAGTCTCAATAATGACTGTGCGATTAATCTGGGCCGTTGTTGCGCCGAGAAGCCTTGTTAACGCAAACTCGCGTCGTCGCCCATCCAGTACGAATCGAATGTTCTGTGTGGTGAGCAGAAATGTAGTGCCTGCGGCGATGACGACGAGTAGACCGGTGAACGTTTGGGCGGACACGACCCTGCTAAGCAACTCGGCGATCTCGTTCCTGCTCAAATATGAGGAACTGTAGGTGATTAAGCCAGCGCTCCGATAGAGCGAAAACGATGAACCCAGCAGGGCCGAGGCAAGGATAAGGATGACAGCCAGACCGGTATAGCTAGACCGGTGGCGAATCAACATCTTCAAGCTAATCCTGAGCATCAGCCGACTTGCCCTTCCAGTAGCGACAGCTGAGCGGAAAGTTCCTGTGGGCTGAGACCTTCGAATGATTGTTTGATGATGCCGTCTGCGAGCCAGATGACCCTGGCTGCATGTGAAGCGACAAACGCATCGTGCGTGACCATCAGCACCGTGGACCCTAAATCGTTGACCTTGTTCAGCAAGTTCATGACCACCTGCCCCGAGCGGCTGTCCAGGGCACCCGTAGGTTCGTCAGCGAACAATACCGCCGGTCTAGTCAGCAACGCCCTAGCAATCGCAACGCGCTGTTGTTCTCCTCCAGACAGATTGTCCGGCAATTCGTGATCTCGGCCTTCAAGTCCGACACTTTCGAGGACATCCCGAACTTCACCTTCTGTTGGAACATCATTGCCATAGATCCGCGGCAAACAGACGTTATCGCGAACGGTCAACGCGGACAGAAGGTTGTAGTCCTGAAAAACAAAACCGATTTCCTGCCTACGCATACTAGTCAACCGTCTCTCGCCAATCCGCTTCGTGTCACGGTCGTTCAACAATACTGAACCGTGTGAGGGGCGAAGAAGTCCCGCAGCGCACATGAGTAAGGTGGATTTACCCGAGCCTGACGGCCCCATGACGGCGATCCACTCACCACCTCGGACAGCGAGATCAATGTTGTTGAGGACTGTCTGGTCGGAAGAACCACCGTCAAATCCGAAATAGACCGATCGAAACTCAATCGAACAGCCCGTGGAGTTCTCCGTATGCATCAACTCTACTTCCCGCTCGAACGCTCATTGAAACAACGTCGAAGCTTGGCATCAATTTGCTACTGGACTAAAATTATCTCTGGATAGATGCTGGTCGACCAAATCGCGATAGTACCCATTCAAACTGTAAAGTGCTTCGGGTGAGCCCTGTTCTAGGCATTCACCGAAGCTCAATACACAAATGAAATCGGCCTTTGCAATCGTGCTGAATCGATGCGCAGTGACCACGACAGTGTGGTCCGTTGCTAGATCCTTCAGCAGAGAAACGATGAGATCTTCGGTGTGTCCATCCAAATTCGAAGTAGGTTCATCGAACAGGAGGATCTTTGGAGAGGACAAGAGTGCCCTGGCAATAGCCAAACGCTGCTTCTGTCCGCCGGACATGGAGACACCTGATACTCCGATTTCTGTCTCCAAACCATCCCTATTGTCCAACCATTCGCTCAAGCCGACACGGCGTAGGATCTGGTACATGAACTCGTCAGGTGGGCACTCGGTTAACGAGAAGCACAAGTTTTCACGTATGCTGCCGCCTATTACAAGAGATTCCTGATCTACGTATGCAATATTCTCCCGAATCGCATTGACAGTTTCCGGAGTCACCGCGACACCGTCCACATAAACACGACCGGAGTCGGGGAAGAAGAACCCTTCGATCAATCCCAAACACGTGGACTTACCGCTGCCTGAAGAGCCAATAATTGCCGTTAAGCCGGTAGTGGGTACTGCTAAGTTAAGGTCCTGCAACACTACCTCGCCGGAGGCAGGGTAGGAATAATTCACTGACTCAAACACAAACGAAGAGTTGGTAGCGTCGTCGATTGTAGAACTGGGTGTCTGAAAGCCCTGTGGAATGTCATTGGAGCTTGAGTTCATACGACTGATTTCTGAGAAGTGTCCTAATGCGGCCTTACACTCAGAAATCGCAGCTGGGAACCCCGCGACCTCTTGAAGCGCTGTCTGGAATATATTAAACAGCATTAGAAAAGTAATAAGTTCGGGGAACCCGAGATGGCCGGAGGCAACTCTCCACCCACCCACTACGAAAACACCAGCGTATGCGATTTGCATCAGGGTGACCGATATAGGTCCCAGCATGCTATAGATTTTATTTAGACGTACGCCACTATTGCGCGAGCTCTGAACTGATGTCTCGATCTCTCCGCGGACTAGATCGTCCGCATTCGAGGAAATGATCAATGGCGATGCCGACACGGCCGTCATTATTTTGTCGGACATCGTCGAGTTCTGACCCTGTATGAGCGACCGCAGTCGCCCTGCAGGTTTTGACACGCCAATCGCTACGAGGAGCGACATGATCGATAGGACGATTGGAAAAAGAATGGTTGGAGCATCAATGGTGAACATCACCGTGATCGCGATCAACAGCAAAATTGAGTTTTGAACGAACTGAACGACCGAACCACCGATGAAGCGTCCAACCATGGGAGGATCCGTGACGAGACGGGAACTGAACCAGCCGCCGCCTCGAGACTGGCGACTGAGTAATGGTAGAGCGAAAAAGCTTCGAAGGAATCTGTAGCGCCAGTTTGCCGTTGAGTCTTCAGTCAAACTCCCGAGAATGAACTGTTGAAGTCCTGAACTGAACGCAACCAATAGCGAGAGTCCGATGACGAAGGCTAGACTTTTGATTACGGGCCGCGAGTCTTGAACTCGTGCGATCAGTTCTCCTGCCCAAAAGGGTTGGACTATTGAGCAGACGGTTGTCACCACCGCTAAGGCGAGGCCAAGTAGAAGCGGCTTGTAGTGGGTTCTTAAGTGATGTGAAAGCCTTATCTCGCTGGGCCTTTTGCGTTGCATTTCCACTCTGTTCTTTTACCCGGTGGTCAATTTGAAGGTTTGTGTACGGCAGGGAACCAGCGACGTTCGTCGCCAATTCCCTGCCGCTTGTGTGGCTACTGATCAGCAATGATTGCTTGTCAGGCTCCAGGAAGCGCCGTTACATGACTTGCTTGTCAGCGAAAAGGCCTGCCCATAAGTCTGAGCTCCCTCTCCCTGATCCGAAGTCTGAAGACCTAGAATGGATCCCATTTTGACTCTCCTTTTTAATCAGTTCGAATGGTTCAATAGTCGGTAGGGCTTGCGAGAGGCAGCGTTGTCTTGGCCGAGCCATTCGAACCCTAGTCTGCGCAGCCCGCGCGCGATCTATCGAATCAGCAGTGCCTGCTTGTCAGACTCCAGGACGAACCGTTGCAGTAGTTGCTGGTAAGTGACCACGCCTGTCCCTGAGTCTGTGCGCCCTCGCTCTGAATCGAGGTCTGAAGACCTAGAATGGATCCCATCGTTCTACACCCCCTTTCGTAATGTTGAGCATTTCTATGTCGAGGAAGGATCTCCTCTGATTCACCTGATTGGCGCAATATTGAAATGCGTCATTAGGCAAAACTGGTGGTTCGAAGACCGGCGCTCATATTCTTTAACGCAAACAGAACTCCGCTGGCCCCGTCTTCGAAGTTGACAGATAGATGCTGATTTCCGGAGCCGGCGACATAGACTGCGTTATCTTCGTCTGGTGTGCGAAAGAACATCGGCGATAAGAGTCGCAACTCACGGTCGAGAACATCGTCGATTTTGAGGCCGTCTAAGGAATGAATGTCTAACCTAGTTAAGGCAAATAGCAGTCCGGAACGCCCCTGGAGAAGTCCAGCGCCGACGGCCGCTCTGCCAACACAAGCACGCGCGATCATCTTCAGAACTTCCGTATCCCCTGGTCTACGACTAGATCGCGGGATTGAACTGAGAGCAACGCCTAGACCAGCGCTACCTCCATCAAGGTACGGCAGCATTCGGATTCCGTCATCTGCCTGCAACGAGTTGTCTGGAGCGACAGTCATATTTTCATAATCAAAGTCAATGGCGACTCGCGCGGCTTGATATAGTTCCCGATCTCGATAGTGTTGGCCTGCCTTGGCTAAGGCAAGAGCTACACCTGACCAGCCATCGAAGAGTCCGAGCGGAACTTGTGTAGACGAACCTGGGCTGTGAAGCGACATATTCGCGGATCGGGTTGCAGCTACAAGCTGGGTTATCGATTCTTCAAGATCTTGTTGGACCTCGGTGTCCGAGCAGTGTCTTAGAAGTTCAAGTTGACCAATGGCTAAACCGGATTTGCCGGTTCGTAATGAGAGGTTATCGGTACTGATCTGCTTATGGTCCAGGTGGGGGTAGAGGGCCAAGGCGCTACGGGTCCGGCCACATTTTGCCAGCGTTAGGACGCCACCGAGAGCTCCGGTCATCAGAGACGGATCGGAACTGGTCGATTGCTCGAGATGCTGTTCCAGGAGGTCAAGATCATCGCTAAGGTGTTTGTTCTGACCGTCCAGGCCGATGAGAACACCAGATAGTCCCGTTGCGATGGAAGCGGCGTCGCCAGCGCTGGTCACAGCTCTCCCAGCCCCGTATAGCCCGGTTATAGTCGGAGAGGCCCGCACTCGAGTAATGCCATTCGCGATCTTCGAAATGGTTCGATCTAACGACGATAGTGACATCTCCGATATGTCGATATTTACTACGGTATCGGAGCTATCTTCAAACTCTTCCAACCGACGCCGAAGGCGTATAAGCTGCTGACGGATATCGGATGTGAAGTGGTGTTCGATCAATTCCTGAAGGGTTGTCGTAACAGAATGTGAAATAGATGCGACAGAAGTCACTGGGCAGAACAGGTAGAGAGCTAGTTGTAGGAGCGCGTAGTAGTCCCTGTGCAATGGTGATTGGGACCTGTTTGGAATATAGCCAGGAGTTCCGATGTAAGAATCTGGACTATCATCATGGATTCCGCAGGATGATTCTAGGTCGATGATGCGGACGTGATCATCGGGTTCAATGATCACGTTAAAGGGCTGCAAATCCATGATCGCTATTCTCTTGGCGTGTATCGAATCAATTTTCGAGACGAGCTCAGTCAGGATAGATAGTGCCCGGGTTTCATAGTCGTTGGTTGTGTACGAATAGCTGAACGGAAAGTTTCTAGATATCCAACTGTGCAAATTCTGACCCTGAATATACTCTTCAAAGAGGAAGGCGTGGTTCCCGATTATCTTGATATCACGAGGTGCAGGGGTGCAGCTTGTAGTGCTTAGAGCTTTGAGCGTTGCGTGTTCGCTAATAACTCGCGTATAAGCGTCGATTCGACGGTGATCGATTCCTGCCAGCGCGCGTCCCTCTTTCAGGACTGTCTGTTTTCCTTCGGAATCTTGCAGAAGGTAGACGCCTCCGCCATTGCTGAAGTGCAGGGCACGTTCGACGGTGTATCCATCAAGAAGTCGGGCGGCTCCATCATCCGTGGGATTGAGGCGCTCATCGACTGTCTTCTTCAAAAATTCCGGAGCTGTGACGAAATCGGGCAAGGTAAAGGCAGGGGAGCGGTCATCCTCGACGAGGTTCCCAGCAGCATCTCGAATGCACAGTACGGCAGCTCCAGAGTGGGCAGTTTTTGACAATTCTCGGAACGCTCCATACCGAAGATACACAGGAGCTTCGCCGTACTTCACGTCCGAAAGAATGTACGGACCGGGGAAACCGTTGAGGCCTTCTTCGAGGAATTCGAGTGCTCGTCGTAATTGCTCTTCAGTGGCCGGGTAGAGCGTTATGAATTTTCCAGCGCTTCCACGGTCGAAATATTTGGAGTTCGCTTTTCGAAATTCACCGACGTTGGTGAGATGTTTGAAGGGGATGGTGGAAGAGAATGCATAGTCGCTGACTATCGACAACGACTGCGGCGCAGTGTTTTCGGTTGCACTTATATGTATCTTCCATCCTTGCTCGGGAAGTGTATAAGTTCCCGGTGAAATGTGCGACCAAGGTGCCTCGGTGTACCTGGTCCAACCGATAGGAATTGAGACTTGATATTTGTGGTCGTTGCTCATAAAGCCGAAGCGAGAAGAATCAAATAATCGCTCGAGCGCTTCTGAGGCCTCGTGGCTCGGATGGAAAGTTGTGTCGCCATCGGAAGAACTATTGTTTGGAGCAGTATTTGCCTGCGGCGAAGGACTTTGATCCAGCATTATAAGAGTGGCTCAATTCGTGAGTGTATTAGTTAGTGCATCATCGTGACTAACGCGGTAGACACGATGCATGTTTGGCGAAACAGTAACCGACGTTGTCACTGAAGATGTTATGTAGTGCTCTAGGCGCTGTCAAGTTAACATGTTGAATAGTAGGGGAACTCTCTTCAGGGAGGCCTTGGGCGAGGGTGATCTATTGCGAAGGATGGACAAGTGCCCTGGCATGTTGAGGCGTCACTAGTTGTATGTTGGTTCTCGGCGTTTTAGCGCCGAGGCGGTGAGCAAGAGTTTGCGGCTGCAGCGTCATGACGGCGTTGCGTCAGTCCCAGGAGACACGCCCTAGCGCGGTTTCTCTAGCCGGCAAAGGCACATGGAAATGGTCGAACAACTACCGGCGAACGCTGAGGGCGGCGCTCAAGGATATTGAGAGTGACTGTCAGATGTCGCCGCATGTATTCCGGAAATCCGTAGCCACACTCATCAACGCCGAAGCGACTCTCGAAGCGGCTGCCGCTGTGCTTGGGCACTCAATTACGGCAGTCACTGCGAAGCACTATGTGAAGAAAGCGACCGCGGCTCCCGATATGTCGGAGATCCTCGATCGATTCGGCAAGAACCGGAACGAAAAAGATGGGTAAACGTGGGGTTCTCGACTCCATATCGGAATCAACTCAACCGCACGGAAAGCATCATTGCAGGTCAAGCACAATTTGTGCGGTCCCCCCAGTGGGACTCGAACCCACACTTGATCGATTTTAAGTCGACTGCCTCTGCCGATTGGGCTATAGGGGGATATGCAGGCACTGCTGTCGCGATGCCAGCACTCACTTTATAGCGTAACGGGGCCCGCCGCGATCCGAGACACGGCAGTGCAGCATCCGCCGCGATCTGAGACACGACGACGCGCGGTAGGTGAGACGGCTAGTCTCAAACTCATGATAGAGAATGCGCCCAGCAGACAGGCCTGGGTGATCCTCGTCGTCGGAGTGCTGTCCCAGATGGCGGCCACCATCGCAATCACCGGGCCGGCCTTCCTCATTCCGTACATGCACACGGATCTCGGCTATACGCTGACCCAGGCCGGCACCGTGGCCGCAGCACCGAGCTTCGGCCTCATCCTCACCCTCATCGCTTGGGGCGCCTTCGCCGATCGATTCGGCGAACGATTGGCCATGACACTGGGCATTGCCCTGACGGCTCTGGCTTCGGGCCTGGCCGTGGCTGTGGTCGGCTCACCAGTGTGGATGGTCATCATCATCGCGGCATCCGGTGCCGCCGCTGCGTCCGTGAACTCGGCCAGCGGACGCGTGGTCATGGGATGGTTTCCACGCCACCGCCGCGGTCTGGCCATGGGCATCAGGCAGATGTCGCAGCCGCTGGGCACGAGTGTGGCGGCACTGTGCGTCCCACCCATCGCCGCCTCCAGCGGGTTCACCGGCTACCTGTGGTTCGTCGTCATCGTCACCGGTGTGATGGCCGTCATCTGTCTCGGCGTCGTTCGGGACCCTCCCCGCGCCGAGGTGGCTCCCAGTCCTGTACGAACGTCCACCGATGGCGGACGGCCAGATCCTGCCTCGGCGAGGGGAGAGGCGACAACGTCGCCCGCAACGACCAATCCCTACCGGATGGATTCGTTCCTGTGGCGAATCCACGCAGTCTCCGCACTGCTGGTGATCCCACAGTTCGCCTTCTCCACCTACGGCCTGATCTGGCTCATTGCGAACCAGCACATCAGCGCGGGCGTCGCGGGCGGCATCGTCGCGGCCTCCCAGATCGTGGGAGCGATCGGGCGCATGATTGTCGGCGGCCTCTCCGACCGTCTCGGCTCGCGGGTCGGGCTGATGCGGGTCGTGGCGATCGCTGCCGCCGTCTTCGTCGCAGCGATCGCTCTGATCTCCCTGACCCCGATGCCGACCGTCGCGGCGGTGGTGTTCATCCTGGCCTCAACGGTCTCGGTGGCCGACAACGGACTCGCCTTCGCCTCAGTGGCCGAGGCCGCGGGATCGCAGTGGTCAGGCAAGGCCCTGGGCGCTCAGAACACGGGACAGTTCGCCATGTCCGCGATCCTCGGGCCGGGATTCGGTGCCCTGGTGACCGTGTTCGGCTATCCTCTGTCCTTTGCGTTCGTCGCGATCGCGCCCCTGCTGAGTCTGGGAATCATTCCGAAACAGGACGTCGATCGGATAACCTGATGTTCATCTGTGCTCAGTACTGTGCCTGAGGGGTGGTAACGGCCGGGCAATGATGAGGCCGGGCCGCAGGGAAGATCGATGCTGCAATGTGAAGGAGCGCTCATGAATCACCTGCTCAATGAGAACCTGCGTGAATACATCGATAAACTTCGCCTCGAAGGCTACGCCGTTGAAGATTCCCACACCACGGACCCGCACCTCATCGACCCGATGGGGCGTGCGGTCGAGACCTGGCGTGAGGGGTACCCGTACCCGGAGCTCATGGATCGGGAAGAGTACGAGCTCGAGAAGTACCGGCTGCAGGTGGAGCTGCTGAAGTTCCAGTACTGGGGTCAGGACACCGACAGCAAGCACGTCATCGTCTTCGAAGGCCGTGACGCCGCGGGCAAAGGCGGAACGATCAAACGCTTCACTGAGCATCTCAACCCGCGAGCGGCCCGTGTCGTGGCTCTGAACAAGCCCTCGGACAAGGAAGCGGGGCAGTGGTACTTCCAGCGCTACGTCAGTCATCTGCCGACGGCCGGGGAGATCGTCATGTTCGACCGGTCCTGGTACAACCGGGCCAACGTCGAACGTGTCATGGACTTCTGCACCGACGAGGAGTACGAGACGTTCATGGAGCAGGCCCCCGTGTTCGAGAAGATGCTCATCGACTCCGGCATCCACGTCACCAAGTTCTGGTTCTCCGTGACCCAGCATGAGCAGCGGACCCGTTTCGCTATCCGCCAGATCGACCCGGTGCGGCAGTGGAAGCTCTCTCCCATGGACCTCGAATCGCTGGGACGCTGGGGCGACTTCACCGCGGCGAAGGAAGAGATGTTCCGCCGTACGGACACCGATCACGCTCCCTGGATCACGATCAAGAGCAATGACAAGAAGCGCGCACGACTCAACGCTATGCGCTACTTCCTCAACCAGTTCGACTACGCGGACAAGGACACCTCGGTCGTCTTTGAGCCCGATCCGATCATTGTCCGTCGCGGACGCGACGCCGTCGACGACTGAACAACAGCACCAGGGCGGCGTACGCTGGACTCAGCCGGCCTGCGCCGGCGAACCTGCGCTTGCCCACCTCCCTAGTCTGCATGGAGGCTGCTCAGTCCGGCGGTTCGACGTCCTCATTCGTGTCTGTGCCGCGGATGTCGTGTTCTTCTTCGTGTGAGGAGGCTTCGGCCTCAGCCTGGACGTCCTTCGGATCCTTCTCGATCGGCACATCGTGCTCGGTGGCGATGCGCTCGAGCTTGTCCTCGGGAGTCTCCGCGCTGCCCTCAGCCTCCGTCTCTGCACTGACTCCGACGCCGGAGATCTCGACTCCCTGCTCAGCGTCGTGCTCCGATCCTGCTGCGCTGTCCGGAAGATTCTTCTGTTCGTCGTTCATAGTCTTGTGCTCCTCTCTGCGTTCGAGGCAATCAAGGCGCTCGAAGGTCGGCCGGATGCCCGCGAGTGGGACATCACGATCCGCACTCCTGACGCTAGTCACACCGTTGCCTGGGATCAAGGTGCTGACCTGCGATTGGTGGGAATTGGCATCTGGTGCGAAGCCGATATCCAGATCCCTTCCCAGGCGGATGATCGGTGGCGACCGTGCAGGAAGCAGGCATCGCCCGGGCATGAGCCGGAATATACTTGCGGCCGGGTGGAAGGGGAAAGACCACCCGGCCGAAATCGTTGAGCGAGCTTGAGCCCGCTGCGGTTGAGCGGGCGCGAAACCCGCAGTGCTCAGGCTTCTCGCCGTGCCTTCTTCAGCGCGCGGCGCTTCTTGTGACCGGCGAAGCTGAGCCAGAAGAGGACGATGGCGAGGAGGACGAAGAGACCGCCTCCGGCAATGCCCGCGTCAACCCAGAACTGGGGTGGGAACAGTCGGATGAGGGAATCGTCGGCGTAGAACTCCCATGTCCCGTCGGAGAAGAAGATCTTGTGGAATCCGCGGAAGAAGGTGTCCCAGCCGAGGAACGCCAGAACTGCGGCGGCGGCCATGACGATGATGCTGAGGATGGCGCCCAAGCGCAGCCCGACGTGGATACCCATTCCGTGTCGGCGCGACATGTAGAGCCCGAAGAGGACCGCACCGATGAGCCCGATGAGCGCAATCAGGTACAGCAGCGAGATGAGGCCCTTGACGTCGGCCATGTGGTTGAGCTCTTCGGAGATGAAGATGGGCTCGCCGTTGGGCATGATGACATCGGCGAGGTAGCGTCGGGAATCGAGATTCGACAGGTAGTCGATGACGTACGTGCCATAGTGCTCGCGGTCGGCGCTGCCGAAGCCGAACTGGTCGGCCGGGAACCCGGGCCGGAAGTACTCGAACTTGAGGAACAGCCCCGAGGCCACGAACCGCACGGCCAGGGCCAGCAGGATGAACGGAGTCGCCAGGGTGATCCAGATGGTGCCGATGGCATCGAGGACGCTGCGCCGCCGCTCGGGCACCTCGGGGTCGTGGGTTTCGGTTGACGTTGCCGCCTGTGTCACCGCGGCCCAGTCCGCTTCGCTCATCACCGCGGTGCGGGAGTTGGCAGGAACCTCACGGGTCCTGGCGGTCTCAGCAGGGCTCGAGGAGTGGGCGGGGGCAACGTGCACGGGCCCGGTTGAGGGTTTGGGGTCGTCCTTGGCGATCGGCTCCCTGATCGGGTCGAACGCCTCGGTGTCGGTTGAGGAATCGTTCGCGGCCTCCAGCGGAGGCTCCGTCTGCTTTTCGGCAGCGCTACTGGACCCTGAACTCATCCGCCTGCTCAGGAGGTCTTCGGTCTCGTTCTTCTCGTCTCCAGCCACGTTCCCATTGTCATTGACCCGGGTGGGCAAGCGGGCTCCGACACGCCACAGACCCTCAGATCACCGAGGTGGCTCGCCGTTTCGAAGTCCGCCCGAGTCACACATCGCGTCCAACCCAGCAGGTCAGCCCAGCAGGTCAGCCCAGCAGGGCTGCGACGATGACGAGAGTCGGCACCGCCAGCACGGTCGTGATGAAGACTGCATCACGCATGAGTGCCTCGGACTGTCGGTACTGCATCGAATAGATGTAGACGTTCTGCGCCGTCGGCAGCGCCGAGGTGACGACGATGGCGAAGAGCGCAATGCCGGAATACCCCAACAGGGGACCGCCGATGGCCCAGGCCAGCACCGGCTGGATGACGAGCTTGGCGATCGTGATGTATGTCAGCTGTTTCCTGGTGCCTGCCACCGGCAGCGCCCATCCGTCCTTGAGTGAGATGCCGAAGGCCAGCAGCGCTCCAGGGACCGCGGTGGCGCCGATCATGTCGATGGGTTCGAAGATGAAGCGCGGGAGTTCGAATCCCGTCGCCGAGGCGGCCACACCCGCAGCGGCGCCCAGGACGATGGGATTCCTGATGATCTGGAACAGTCCCGAATACCAGTGCTGATCAGGTTTCTTCTTGCCTGCAGCATCGAGGACAGCCATGCCGATGGGTGCGAGGATGAGCAGTTGGAACAGCAGCACGGGTGCAACGTATCCGATGTCGTGGAGCACATAGGCCGCGATCGGAATGCCGAGATTGCCGATGTTGACGTAGCTGACGGCCCACGCCGAGAACATCGCCTCACCGGTGCTGCGTTTGCGGATGCAGCGGGTGAGGACGAACAGCAGCACGCCCACGATGAGCGCGGACCCTCCCGTGGCCAGGAGAGCTGTGTTGAAGATCAGCCCCAGATCGGTGTCGGCAACAGTGACGTAGAGCAGGGCAGGGGTGCCGGCATAGAAGACGAGCTTCGCGATGACCTGCTGACCGTGGGGTCCGAGGACCCCTGATCGGCCCAGCAGGAATCCGACCAGGATGACTCCTGCGATGACGGCGAAGCCTTCGAAAACAGCCAGCATGGGCTACCGGTGGTCCTCGCTTTCCGGATCGTCAGTCGGCTTCGGCCGAGGCAGGCGGTTGTGGTCGGGGCAGGCAGTTGTGGTCGGGTCAGGCTGTTTCTGCGGAGTCCACGGCCACGTAGGCGGCTGCCGCAGTCACGGCGGCGACGCTGAGGACCGCGGGCCATGCGCCGATCTTTTTCGCCAGAGGGTGAGAGGCACCGAACCCGCCGAGGTAGCCCAGGGTCAGTGCCGTGCCGATGGGCCAGCCCTGCTTCGTGAACCATGTGCGGGCGGCATAGGCGCCCGCAGCCGCGAGCACGACTCCGCCGAGGGGACGGATCCCGGTCTCGCGGGCGGTCAGGAAACCGCCGACGAGGCCAACGGCGACAAGCGGGGCGGTCGAAACTTCACGTGCATCCTTCATGATGCCCAGTTTAGGCAACGCCGGTCGGAACCTGGACAGCGGTCTCACAACGAGGAACGTCAATCGAGCGTGATCTTGATGACCGAGGCGATTCCGAGGACTGCGATGAGGCAGACCGAACTCGTGAGGAAGAGGACCGCCCAGGGGGTCGGGCGACCCCGTTCGGCGCGAATGGACACTGCACCGAGGCGGTAGCGCCTGACCTGCAGGGCGATCGCGGCGATCGCGAGTCCGATGCAGACGACGAAGACCACGACGGACAGTCCTCCGAACACATTGATCCAGCGGATGAACAGCAGGCTGACGACAGTCATCGTCAGACTGGTGCGCAGCCATGACTGGGTCGTCCTCTCAGGCTGCAGCCCTGGATCGGTGTGTGGCTGGGGCCTCCGGGGACGCGGCCTGGTCACAGGACCCCGGCGAAGACCAGGACGAGGAGACCGGCACCCAGCGCGGAGGCCAGGCTGACGATGGGGATGATGAGGGGCAGCGGCAGCGACGTCTTGCGGCGCATGGCCGATTCGATGCGATGCCATCGGAAGGCGGCACCGGCGGCGAGGATGAAGCCGATGGTCATGAGCACGATCGACAGCGTCGCCCGCAGTCCAGAGGTGAAGATCGCCGAGGTGAAGGCTTCGACCGCGATGCCACCGCCGATGAATGCCAGGGCTGTGCGAATCCATGACAGGAAAGTGCGTTCGTTGGCGAGGGTGAAACGCGGGTCAGGATCCTCGCCGTCGGGGAACATCCGTCGGGCGATCCTGCTGCGTGAGTCGTCGGGGGTCACGTATCGAGGATAACCGCTGTGGTCGAATACCATGTCACGGTCAGGCAATTCCTGCCGCAGTTCGCCCGTGGCCGCGAGGACGCCGGCGGCGCACATCGGTTGCGACAGGTGAGTGTGACGTTGGTGATGTGAACAGGTACGGCCAATGACGAAGGTGAAGAATCGACATGACTGACCATGAGAGCGGCCCGCAGGGTTCCGGGCCCGGCGGCGACGGAGTCGACGCCGGTGCAGTCACGGGCGTGCCCGAAGCCGAGGGTCCGGCGAAATGGAAGGTGGTCGGACCCGGTCTCGTCGTTGCTGCGACCGGTGTCGGCGCCGCCGACATGGTGGCGACGCTGGTGGCCGGCAGTCAGTTCGGATACGGGTTGCTGTGGGCGGTGATCGTCGGTGTGATCCTCAAGATCGTTCTCGTCGAAGGTGCGGGCCGATTCACCCTGGCCACAGGGAAGACGATCTTCGAAGGGTGGACCTCTCTGGGGCGGTGGACGACCTGGTACTTCGGGCCCTACATCATCATTTGGGGATTCGTCTACGGTGCCACCGCGATGAGTTCGGCCGCACTTCCCCTGGCCGCGCTGTTCCCCGGGGTCAACCTCACGGTGTGGGCAGTGGTCATGGGGCTGGCCGGCTTCGCCATGGTGTGGTTCGGGCGGTACTCCGTGTTCGAGAAGATCACTGCGGCTCTCGTCGGAATCATGTTCGTCACCGTCGTCGGCCTGGCCATCATCGCCGTACCCAACGTGCCGAACATGCTCACCGGGCTCATCCCGCTGATCCCGGAACGCGGCGTCATCTACACCTTGGCTCTGGCCGGTGGTGTCGGCGGCACCATCACTCTTGCCGCATACGGGTACTGGCTGCGTGAGAAAGGCTGGCACACACCTAAGTGGATGCGAGTGATGCGCATCGACAATTCCATGGCCTACGTGCTGACTGGAATCTTCGTCATCGCCATGCTCGTCGTCGGAGCCGAGGTCGTCCGCGCCGCCGGAGTCTCCATCTCTGCCGATGACAAGGGGCTGCTCGAACTCTCGGATGTGCTCAAGGCCGAATACGGCGAGGTGGTCGGCACTGGATTCCTCGTCGGATTCTGGGCAGCGTCCTTCTCCTCGATCATCGGAGTGTGGAACGGTGTGTCGCTCATGTTCGCCGATTTCTGGGGACACATGCGCAAAAAGCCCGCCGGGCACCCTGACACTCTGACAGGTGGAAAGTACTTCAGGTTCTACGTACTGTGGCTGACCTTCCCACCCATGATCCTCTTCCTGTTGGGCAAGCCGATCGGTCTGATCCTGGCCTACGGCGTTCTCGGATCACTGTTCATGCCGTTCCTGGCGATCACGCTCCTCGGTCTCCTCAACGGCAAGAAGATTCCGAAGAAATGGGCGAACAGGCTGCACACCAACATAGCGCTGGTCATCACTGCGCTGCTCTTCATCGTCCTCGGCGGTCAGAAGCTCTACTCGAGCCTGGCTCCTCTCTGGGGCGGGTGAGTCCTCGCGGTTCTGCTGCGTGATCGGTCGCGGATCACGCAGCAGGGCAACTGTGTTCTTCTTCCGGTGATGGACGGCCACGGGTCTCAACCTCGTGGGCGTCGCCAAACATATGGTGAACGTTGAGATCGGGTATTTCGGCGAGGACCGGGATGCCTACCTCGCCAGACTGCGGACGCTGGCGCACAATGCCTGAGATCGGCTGCCCCGGCACGAGGCAGACGTTAAGCTGGGACTGACATGGCACATGAGAACTCAGCATCGTCGACCCCGGGCACGGACAACTCGACCCCGCGCACAGATACGCCGTCCCCACGCCTCAGCACACCGCACAAGGACTCTCCAGCTCCGGGCAGGGGCTCGCAGTCACCACGCAAGGGCTCGCAGCCGCCACGCAAAGGCTCGTCGTCCCAGAGCGATGACGGGCAGTCCGCGAAGCGATCACCTCGGCGAAAGAACCAGCGGCACAAGAACACCGGGGCCGGGCATCGTGAGCGTCGGGCACGGCTGACCGCTGCCCGCGGAGCTCAGCCCGTCGACGTTACCTACCCGGCGAACCTGCCGGTCTCCGCTGCGAAGGATGAGATCGCCGAAGCCATCCGCGACAACCAGGTCGTCATCGTCGCCGGTGAGACCGGATCGGGCAAGACCACCCAGCTGCCCAAGATCTGCCTCGAACTGGGGCTGGGAGTCAATGGACTGATCGGGCACACCCAACCTCGGCGAATCGCGGCCAGAACCGTGGCCGACCGCATCGCCGACGAGCTCGGTGAGGACCTGGGCGGGACCATCGGCTACCAGGTGCGTTTCACCGCGCAGGTCGCGGACTCGACCCGGGTCAAGGTCATGACCGACGGCATCCTGCTCTCGGAGCTCTCCCGCGACAAACTGCTGCGCGACTACGAAGTCATCATCATCGACGAAGCCCACGAACGCAGTCTCAACATCGACTTCCTGCTCGGCTACCTCAAAGAAGTGATGGGGAAGCGGCCCGAGCTCAAGGTCATCATCACCTCGGCGACGATCGACCCACAGTCCTTCGCCGCCCACTTCGACGACGCACCGATCATCGAAGTCGCAGGCCGGACCTATCCCGTCGAGGTGCGCTACCGCCCGCTTGTCGACGATGAGGAAGACGACGCCGTCGATGGGCCGGGGGAGTCGGGCAGCTACGAAACGGGGCCCGAGGAACAGACCGAAGGCATCATCGCAGCCTTCGACGAACTCAGTGCCGAAGATCCCGGCGACATACTCGTATTCCTCTCCGGGGAACGCGAGATCCGCGACACCGCCGATGCTCTCGAGGCCCACTTGCGCACACGACCCCGCCTGAGCAGCTGGGAAGTCGTCCCGCTCTTCGCTCGCCTCTCCGCCGGAGAACAGCAGAAGGTCTTCAAACCCCATTCCAGGCCCCGCCTGGTGCTGGCCACGAACGTTGCCGAAACATCGCTGACCGTCCCCGGCATCAAATACGTCATCGACGTCGGGACTGCCCGCATCTCCCGGTACTCCAACCGCACCCGCGTCCAACGTCTGCCGATCGAGCGCATCTCCCAGGCGAGTGCGAACCAGCGCAAGGGCCGCTCTGGTCGAACCAGCGACGGCATCTGCATCCGCCTCTACTCGGAAGCCGACTTCGACTCGCGACCCGAATTCACCGACCCGGAGATCCTGCGCACCAACTTGGCCAGCGTCATCCTGCAGATGGCTGACCTCGGGTTCGCGTCGAGTGACAAAGAGATCCTCGAGTTCCCGTTCCTCACCCCGCCGGAGGCCAAAGCAGTCCGCGACGGGCGCACCATGCTCTCCGAACTGGGCGCCCTGACCAGCGACAAGGCCGGCACGATCACAGTCACCCCGACCGGTCGGCAACTGTCCCTGCTCCCGATCGACCCGCGGCTGGCGCGGATGGTCATCGCCGGCGCCGAGGCGGGATGCGGGGGAGAGATCACCATCATCGTGGCCGCCCTGTCCATTCAGGACCCCCGCGAACGCCCCACCGAGGTGCGCGCGGCCGCCGATGAGAAACACGCCCGCTTCACCCACCCGGGCAGCGACTTCCTGTCCTACCTCAACCTGTGGAACTACCTTGATGACCAGCAGTCAGCGCTGACGAGTTCGAAGTTCCGCCGACAGTGCAAGGCCGAGTTCCTCAACTTCGTGCGCATCCGCGAATGGCAGGATCTCGTCGGTCAGCTGCGCTCCCTGCTCGGGTCCGCGGGCATCCGCGTCAACAAGTCCGTATGGCGCCCGGTCGATGCATCCGCCGCTGGAGACGCGGCAGCGAACACATCTTCATCCTCCGGGGCTGATGGCCGAGCCGCGGGGACCGCGTCGAACGCGCCCTCGGTCAAGACCGGGCCGAAGAGCGCCACCGGCAAGGTCGGGTTCGCCGAAATCAGTGCGCAGAAGCGCAGCGCGAAGAAGAACGGCGGTCAGGAGCCTGAGAAGGGCTCCGGGCAGAGCGCCGCCAGTGCCAGGCTCGACCCGCACGCAGCGGTCATCCACCGTGCGCTGCTGACCGGGCTGCTGTCGATGATCGGGTCCAGGTCGGAGAGGAACAAGGACTATCAGGGAGCGCGAGGCACCCGCTTCGCGATCTTCCCCGGTTCCGGCCTGTTCAAGAAGAAGCCCGACTTCCTCATGGCCGCAGAACTCGTCGAAACCTCCAGACTGTGGGCTCGCACGGTCTCAGCGATCGAACCCGACTGGGTCGTCGAAGCCGCCGGTGACCTGGTGACCAGGCAGTACTCGGACCCCCATTGGTCGAAGAAGGCCGGCGGTTCGATGGTGTACGAGAAGATCTCGCTCTACGGCGTCACCCTCGTGACCGACCGCCGAGTCGGATACGGAACCTTCGATCAGGAGGCCGCCCGTGACATGTTCATTCGCAAAGGCCTCATCGAAGGTGACTGGCACGAACACTTCGGCTTCCTCGAGCACAATGCGACGGTCATCGAAGAGGCCGAGGACCTGGCCTCCCGCACACGCAATCGCAGAGTCCTCGATCAGGACGATGCGCTCTTCGAGTTCTACGATGAACGGATTCCGGCCACGATCACCTCGGCGGCGGACTTCCGTGCCTGGTGGAAGAGGCAGAAGCGTCGCGATTCGAAGCTGCTGGATCTGAGCACATCGGTCCTGCTCAGCGACGACAGTGAGGAACTGACCGCCTCGGTGGCCGACGATTTCCCGATGGAATGGGAACTGGCCGACGGCTCGATGGCCAAGCTGCGGTACTCCTTCGACCCCGGCACCACCGAGGACGGAGTGACCGTGGAGCTGCCCGCGGCAGCCGTGCCGCTGGTGGATTCCGATGAATTCTCCTGGCAGGTCCCAGGGCTGCGCGAAGAGCTCGTCGCCGCCTACATCCGGTCGCTGCCGAAGAACAAGCGCCGCTACTTCGTGCCCGCACCGGACATCGCCCGCGACATCCTGCCCGTCCTCACTCCCTATCGCGGGGCTCTGCCCGAGGTGCTCGCCGCTCACCTGAGTGAACGCGCCGGCGGGGGAGGTCTGAACGACCTGGTGCCCATCACCGTGACCGCCGAGGACTTCGACCGGGACCGCATTCCACCGCATCTGCGGATCCGCTTCCGCCTCATCGACGGCACCACCACCGTGGGCATCGGCGCGGACCTGACCACGCTGACGAAGACGGCGAAGCCGCAGGTGCGAAAGGCCCGGGCGAAACAGGTCTCATTCAATGCTGAGATCGGGCTGACTGCATGGTCATTCGGTGCCCTGACGAATCCCGATGAGGCAGAAGTCGGTGCCGTTCCGGGACTGGCCGATCGGGGGACCAGCGTCGACCTCATCGCCTTCGACACCGCTGCCCAGGCTCGGCTGGCCTCACGCGAGGGACTCATCACTTTGCTGAGCCTGCGTACGAACGAGGCACTGAAGTACCTGCGAGACGGCCTGACGACCGACGAGAAACTCGTCCTCGCCGGTCACCAGACGACCTCGGACGAAATGCTCCACGCCCTGATCAGGGCCGGAATCCGCGGTGTCGTCGAGAACGAGCTGGGGCCCCCAGAGACCGGCTGGGTGGCAGACGCCGAAGAGTTCGGACGGCTCGAAACCGCGATGAACGCGACGCTGACTGCGGAGTGTTCGGGCCTGCTGCCTCACTTGATGAAGGCGCTGCGGTCCGCGACTGAGCTCGACCGGCTCGTGTCGAAGGCCTCCTCGCTGGCGATCCTGTCCAACTTGGCCGACGTCCGGGCCTGGCGCGGATCGCGGGTCACAGGGGAGTCGGTCGCCGCCATGACCGGGCAGATGGTCCGCGATCTGCCGCGCTGGGTGCAGGCCGAGGTGATCCGCATCGAGGGAATGCAGAACTCGCCCATGCGTGACAAGCAGCTCATGGATCGCATCAGCGGCAGCAATGAGGCCGTGATGAAGAAGGTCGGCAGCAGGTTCCCCGAACTGGCCAAGGCGGATTGGTCGCGGATTGTCGCCTCGGCGCCCAGCGACTGGCGAGACGTGCTCGTCATGCTCGAGGAGCTGCGCGTCAGCCTCTACGCGAATTCGCTGGGAACAGCCCACCCGGTGTCGGAGAAGCGGGTCGCGAAGGCCCTCGCGCAGTTGTGAGGGTCCGAGCACCAAGCGCCGGACGCCGAGGCTGCGAAGCTAGGCGGGACCGGAGGTGAAGTAGCCGGCGAACAGCCACCAGATCGGGAGGATCGCGGCGGCCAGGAAGGCCGCGACGGACCACCAGATGCGCCACTTCCACGTGCGCCTGCGGGTGCCGATGAAGAGGAAGACGAGGTAGCCGACGAGGCAGAATGCACCGGAGAGGCTGAGCAGCACCATGCTCGTGGCGAACCATGCGGAGGTTTCAATGTCGAACATGTACTTCGTGTACTGCCCCATCGAGAGGGAGAACTTGATCGCCAGCACCAGGAAGGGGATGCCGAGGATCGCCGCGAGAATCAGCGGCAGGGCCTTGAGCAGGCGTTCCTTCGGTTCCGAGCGTCCGGCGTATTCAACAAATTCCTCAGTCATCGCCACCCAGCATAAACGCGAAATCCGACAGGACGCTGGACGCACTGGCGACACCTGCTGGGACGGTAGGCGTGCCAGTGCCACCACCGGGCAATGCGGACACTGTGATGCCGGCCAGGCTCACAACCACAACTGTGACTGACCGGACACCCGTTCAGAGACAGAAGAGAGATAGGATATTTTGGTGACTTCTGGCCAGTATTCTGACAAGGACATTCGAACCGAGGCGGCCCGCCGCCGGACGTTCGCTGTCATTTCGCACCCCGACGCGGGTAAATCGACGACCACCGAGGCGCTCGCCCTCCACGCACGCGCCATCGGCAAAGCCGGCGCTACGCATGGCAAGGCCGGTCGCCGCGCCACCGTCTCCGACTGGATGAAGATGGAGCAGGACCGCGGCATCTCGATCTCCTCGGCCGCGCTGCAGTTCGAGTACCGCGACGCGGTCTTCAACCTCGTCGATACCCCGGGCCACGCGGACTTCTCCGAGGACACCTATCGTGTGCTCTCCGCCGTCGACTGTGCCGTCATGCTCATCGATGCGGCAAAGGGCCTCGAGGCCCAGACGATGAAGCTCTTCGAAGTCTGTGCCCACCGCAACATTCCGATCATCACCGTGATCAACAAATGGGACCGTGCCGGTCTCGACGCTCTGGAGCTCATGGATGAGGTCCAGGAGCGGACCGGCCTTCTGCCCACCCCACTGACCTGGCCCGTCGGACAGTCCGGTGACTTCAGAGGTGTCCTCGACCGTCTCACCGGCGACTACACGAAGTACGATCGCACCAATGCCGGGGCCACCATCGCCGGTGAGGAGACCTACCCAGCAGACAAGGCCATCGACCTCGAAGGCGACGCATGGGAGACTGCCGTCGACGAATCCGACCTCCTCGACATGGAGGATCAGAACCACGACCAAGAGACGTTCCTGGCGGGCAAATCGACTCCTGTGATGTTCGCCTCGGCGGTGCTGAACTTCGGCATCCACAAACTCCTCGACATGCTCGTCGACCTGGCTCCGGCAGCAGAGGCACGTCTGGACAAGGACGATGTGCCTCGTGACGTGGCCGACCCGTTCTCCGGATTCGTGTTCAAGGTCCAGGCCGGCATGGACTCCAACCACCGTGACCGTCTGGCGTACA
This sequence comes from Brevibacterium sp., assembly GCA_030457025.1. Classification (GTDB taxonomy): domain Bacteria; phylum Actinomycetota; class Actinomycetes; order Actinomycetales; family Brevibacteriaceae; genus Brevibacterium. Next base: position 67,618 of record JAKDSA010000006.1, read on the forward strand.
TCCGTGTGTGCTCGGGCGTCTTCGAGCGCGGTTCCGTGCTCACCCATGCCGCAACAGGGAAGCCCTTCGCCACGAAGTACGCCCAGCAGGTCTTCGGGCGTGGCCGCGACGTCGTCGACGAAGCCTTCCCCGGAGACGTCGTCGGCCTGGTCAACGCCAGCGCTCTGCGCGTGGGCGACTCGCTGTACTTGGACAAGAAGGTCGAATTCCCCGGCATCCCGACGTTCTCTCCCGAACACTTCATGGTCATCAAGGCCAAGGACTCCTCGAAGTACAAACAGTTCCGCCGCGGCATCGAACAGCTCGACCACGAAGGCGTCATCCAGGTCCTGCGCTCAGATCTGCGCGGTGACCAGGCCCCCGTGCTGGGAGCCGTCGGCCCGATGCAGTTCGAAGTCGCCGAAGACCGGATGAACAACGAGTTCCACGCGCCCTGTGCACTGGAGCGCCTCAACTTCTCCTTGGCCCGCCGCACCACACCGGAATGCGTGCCGACCCTGGCGCGGGAACGATCTGTCGAAGTCCTGCACCGCTCCGACGGCGAACTGCTCGCACTGTTCTCGGACAGGTGGCGTCTCCAAGGCGTGCAGAAGAACCACCCGGATCTGGTCTTGGAACCGCTCGTCGTCAGCTGAGCGCACACACCGTGATCGTCTGGGTTCAGGCCTCGGCGGTCGCATGTCACGCCGTTTTGACGGGCACATTAAGATGAATAGTCGGGGTCATTTCAAGGTGGCCCCAGTTGGGGAGACCTGGCGCTCGGGGAGACCCGAAATGATGAAGGAGAGATCACAGACGTGGGAACGAAATCGATTCGAGTCGCGATTGCCGGATTGGGCAACTGCGCCTCTTCCCTGATCCAAGGTGTTGAGTATTACCGGGATGCGGCCCCGGGAAGTAAAGTGCCGGGACTCATGCACGTTGAATTCGGGGATTATCACGTCGGTGATATCGAATTCGTCGCCGCCTTTGACGTGGACGGCAAGAAAGTCGGTGCCGATATCGCCGAGGCGATGGTGGCCAGTGAGAACAACACGCTCAAACTCGCCGATGTGGACCCGACCGGCGTCGAAGTCCAGCGCGGACCGACCCTCGACGGGCTGGGCGAGTACTACCGTGAGACCATCGTCGAATCCGACATCCAACCCGTCGACGTCGCCCAGGCTCTGCGCGATGCCGAGGCCGATGTCCTCGTCTGCTACCTGCCCGTCGGTTCGCAGGACGCTGTGGAGCACTACGCTCAGGCTGCCATCGACGCGAAGGTCGCCTTCGTCAACGCTCTGCCCGTCTTCATCGCCGGCACCAAGGAGTGGGACGAGAAGTTCCGTGCCGCTGGTGTGCCGATCGTCGGAGACGACATCAAGAGCCAGATCGGTGCGACCATCACCCACCGCGTGATGGCCAAACTCTTCGAAGACCGCGGAGTCGTCCTCGACCGCACGTACCAGCTCAACGTCGGCGGCAACATGGACTTCAAGAACATGCTCGAGCGCAAACGTCTCGAGTCGAAGAAGATCTCGAAGACCCAGGCCGTGACCTCGAACACTTCCGCCGAACTCTCGTCTCGCAACGTCCACATCGGTCCCAGTGATTATGTCGAATGGCTCGACGATCGCAAGTGGGCCTTCGTCCGGCTCGAAGGCCGCAACTTCGGTGATGCTCCGGTGTCGCTGGAGTACAAGCTCGAGGTCTGGGACTCACCGAACTCGGCCGGCGTCATCATCGACGCCGTCCGTGCGGCGAAGATCGGACTCGATCGCGGCGTCGGCGGTGCCCTGATCTCCGCATCGTCGTACTTCATGAAGTCGCCCCCGGAGCAGAAGGGCGACGACGCCGCCCACGAGGCAGTCGAAGCCTTCATCCAAGGAAACCTCGAACGCTGATCCGAGGGTTCGGCTGAACCCAGCGTTCACCTGATCTGCCATGGGCAATGCCGGTCGCACACATTGTGCGACCGGCATTGCCTGTATTCGGACCTGATCATTCCTGCGCAGGGCATCCGATCTGCGCTGTCGGCTCGGCCGCCGAAGTCCCAGGCGCAGGAGCCACGGCACCAGACCCGCTGCATCGACTACGGCTCCCGTCATGATGTTTGGGAATACCGCGAAGGCGCGGACGACGAGAAGATGCCGATGACCAACAGGGTGAGGAATGCATACGGGACGGCGTGTCCAGAGCACAGCGACGATCCAGGATGTGAGATCGCCTCGCCGCAATCGGAGTTGTCCAGAACACTGGGGACTTGCAGACAGTGGTCCCTGCCACATATCGGTCGTGGCCGGCGACTGGGCGAGCGGCTCCCACCGGCTCATCTGCAGACCCCGTTACGAATCACTGAGGAGCATCGATGTCGCGCAATGCCGCTGTCACCGACACCACACCGAAAAAGCCTGCCGAGCTCAATTGGCTCATGCGTCTGCTGGTCATCATCGAAAAGGCCGGCAACAAACTTCCGCACCCCTTCTGGCTGTTCCTCTCCCTGGCCGTCGTGGTCATGGGGCTCTCAGCGATCTTCTCCGCCACCGGACTGCAGGCGGTCAACCCCGCCACCGATGAGACGGTGAGTGTCACCAATCTCTTCAGCACGGAGTCCCTGCGTGAGATCGTCGGCGGAGCCACGAACAACTTCGTCACGTTCCCACCGCTGGGCCTCGTCCTCATCGTCCTCATCGGCGTGGCCGTGGCGGAGCAGTCCGGGCTGATCCCGGCGATGCTGCGGGCAACCATCGCCGGTGCCTCGCCGAAGTGGATCACGTTCATCGTCGCACTCGCCGGCACTGCCGCGTCGATCGCCTCAGATGCCTCGTACATGATCATGATTCCCCTCGGCGGACTCGCTTTCAAAGCGGTGGGACGCAACCCGCTGCTGGGCTGCGTCGTCGCCTACGCCGCGACCTCGGGCGGGTATTCGGCAGCACCCATGGTCAATTCCATGGACGCGATCCTCGGTGGGCTCTCCACATCGGCGGCTCAGATCATCGACGCTGACTACGTGGTCAGCCCGCTCGCGAACTTCTACTTCAACTTCATCTCGATGTTCGTCGTCGCCGGCGCGATCACCCTGGTCACCGAACTTCTGCTGACCAAACGCGCCGACCAGATCGAACTCGACGAACCGGACGAGAACGACCCGGACAACTTCGACGTCAAGATGGCCCTGGACTCCAACGAGAAGCGCGGCATGGTCATCGCCGTGGCATCCATCGTCGCCTGCGCGGCCATCCTGTTCTTCCTCGCCGTGCCCGGGGGGTCCTTCCTGCGCGATGAGGCTGGGGCATTCGGCCCCGAATCGGGCCTGATGTCGGGCATCGCCGCCATCATCGGCTTCGGGTTCTTCATCGTCGGCATCGTCTACGGCTACGCCACCGGCTCGATCAAGAAGACCTCCGACATTCCCGACATGATGGGCAAGGGGCTGCTGCCGTTCGTGCCCGTCATCGTCCTGTTCTTCGCCGCCAGCCAGTTCCTGGCACTGTTCAAGATGTCGAGCCTCGGCGAGATCCTCGCGATCAGGGGAGCGGAGTTCTTCGGTTCCCTCGACACCGGATCGTTCGTCATCCTCATGGGCGGTTGGCTGCTCGTGGCCCTGGGCGCACTGTTCCTGACCTCGGGTTCGGGCCTGTGGACGCTCATGGCGCCGGTGCTCGTGCCGATGTTCATGCTCCTGTCCATCGCCCCGGAGACCACGCAGGCCCTGTACCGGATCGGTGATTCGACGACGAACATCATCTCGCCGATGAGCCCGTACTTCGTCGTCGTCCTCGGCTTCATCCAGCGGTATAAGAAGGACTCGGGGATCGG